>JALYZV010000006.1 GCA_030948685.1 Vulcanimicrobiota bacterium
GCTACGATCCGAGCACCTGCGGAAACGCAACTGCAGTAGCGACGCCGACGCTACCGCAGACCTGCTCTGGATCTATTTTTATCCCAGACAAGTACACCGGCAAGTTCGATGCCTTAGGAGCGTTCCAGCAACCGCCGCGCCTCACCATGAGCGTAGGGCTGGGATGGCAGCCGACAGATCGCATCGGCGCTCAGCTCACGGTGACCGATGTGATGGATCGCTGCTGGCAGCGTAAGTTCCCGTGGGATTCCTCCACCACGTGCATCTACGCCCAATTACCATCCAACTTGCTTTCGCCGGCGGGTAATTTCGTGGATAATCCTCCGATCCAACTGGCATTCCCATACAGCAGTTGGTACAACAACACCGAGATTGGCCAGGAAGGTCAAAAGACACCCACCTCGCTCTCGCTGGAGATGACCTTCAAGCTCTAGTGGCACGTACTGCACTCACCCAACTTCTGCAACGGATCCATGCGGCGCATGCAGAGGCCGCATACACCGGCGAACCGGTTGACGAAGCGTTCGAGCGCCAGCGGCAGCGGCGCCTGAGCCGCACGGAGTTTCTGGCCGGCGCCGCGGGAGCGAGTGCGACGCTGCTGGCGGCGTGCACGTCGAAGCCCACGCAGACGCTGATGAACAGCGCCGGCGCGCCGCGGGTCGTGATTGTCGGCGGCGGCTTGGCTGGTGTATCGTGCGCCTACCGCCTGTGGCGCGCGGGGGTGCCGTTTACACTCTGCGAGGCGAACTCAGCCTTCGGCGGACGCACCTGGACGATGCGCAATTTTTTCGACCAGGGCCAAATCATCGAACACGGCGGCGAGTTTATCTCGAGCGAACACACCACGATTCGCAACCTGGCGCACGAGCTGGGCTTGTCGCTTGTCAATCTCCGTGCCGGATCCCCGCGGGGCACGAGCGAAATCTACCGGGTTCACGGCGGCACGTACACGGTCCCCGAGATGCTGGCAGATTACCGGCACGTCTATCCGGCCCTGGCCGCCGCGGCCAAAGCGGCGCCGTTTCCAACGCTGTACAATCACTACACCAAGGCGGCATACGAGCTGGACCATATGTCAGTCAGGCAGTGGGTTGAAAAAAACGTGCCCGGCGGCATTCACTCAAGGATTGGTTGGCTCTTGGACCTCGACGCGACCACCGAAAACGGCGGCGAGTCGAGCGAACAAAGCTCTCTCGAGCTGATCTACATGCTCGGGTACATGGCCGGCCTCACCTCGCACAACGACTTCTTCCTTGTGGGTACGGACGAACTGTACGGCGTCGAGGGCGGCAACGATCAGATCGTCGGACGGATGGTGAAGCAGCTGCCGGCGGGCGCTTTGCGCCCCAACATGGCGCTGAACGCCTTGCGCCGGCGCGCGGACGGGTCGTATCTGTTAACCTTTACGTCAGCGCTCCAGACCGTCGAACTGCCTGCAGATCAGGTGCTGCTGGCGATACCCTTTACGACCCTTCGCCGCGTGGATCTTTCCCAAGCTCGTTTCTCGCCGTTGAAGATGACTGCGATCCAGCAACTGCCGCTCGGGACCAATACAAAACTGCACCTCCAGTTCAATAACCGGCTGTGGTACAAGCTTGGTTACAATGGCGCGACGTACTCGGACACCGATTACGAGCAGACGTGGGAAGTGACGCGCAACCAACCGGGCACGGCCGGCATTCTCACGTCGTATTATGGGGGGATGTGGGGTGCGGGATTCAAGGCGCCGTCATTTGCTCCGGCCAACCCCGCCTACGTGCGCCAATGCCTGAAGGGTCTTGAGCTTTTGTATCCGGGTTGCACGGCAGCCTGGAACGGCAAAGCCTACATGGATTATTGGACCGGCGATCGCTGGCATCACGGTTCCTATTCCTACGCCAAAGTTGGTCAATTCACGAAGTTTATCGGCATCGAAGAGGTGCCAGAGGGTAACGTGCACTTCGCGGGCGAGCATGTGTCACGCGATTTCGCAGGCTTCATGAACGGAGCCGCGCAGACCGGTGAAAACGCGGCCGCAGCCATTCTTAAAAAGATGAAGCTGCAGCCGGCCTCATTGCGGCCATGACCGCCCTGACGGTGACCATTCGCGAGATCCAACCGGAGGAACTCGACGCTACCGTCAATCTGCGCCACGACATGATCTTGGAAATCGATGGCGTGGACTACGATCAGATTACGCCGGGTTGGCGCGAGCGCTTCAAGAGTTTCTTTGCGGGATATTTGCAAAGCAATCGAGGTCAATTCTTCGTCGCTGAGGATGGAGGCCAGCTGATCGGGACTGCATCCGTGTACAAACTCTTGAACCATCGCAGCGAGATCACGCTTCGGCCGTCGGCGTACGTCTGCAACGTGTACGTCAACCCGAAATGGCGCCGGCAAGGCATCGCTCGGGCGCTCACCCTGCGAGCCGTTGATTGGGCCAAGCGCAACGGCTGCGAGGTCGTTCGGCTGCGAACGTCGCAGTTGGGACGCCCGCTCTACGAAGGCCTCGGCTTCCAGCGGACCGATGAGCTCGAGCTGCGGCTGTAGCGGAGAAGATGATGAACATGCAAGATTCAACCCGTCTCGTTTTTCAGCGGCTCAATGTGTGGGCGCTCGCCGTGGGCTCCGCCGTGTCTGCGGTCGTGGTCATGCTACTCGCATGGCCCCTCAAAATGCTGATGCACCATGCAGGAAGGACCGATATGCACGAGCACGCGGGCTACTACGGAGTGCATCACGGCGACGCAGCGCTCTGGCATCTCGGCATGCTCGTGATAATCGCGCTGTGGGCTGGCATCGGTGGTGCCGTTGTGGCGGCGGTATACAACGCAGTCGCAGCCCGACAGCGGCGCTGAGCGTATAACGGACCTAAAGGTCCGTTGCTGCAAGGTCCGTTGCTGCGAGGTCCGTTGCTACAAGATCCGTTGCTGCAAGATCCGTTGCTGCAAGATCTGGCTAGACTGAGAGTTCTTCGAGCTCGCGCACGAGATCGGCTTGAATTGACTGGATGATGTCTGGACGTCTGCCGCGCAGGTAGAGAAAGCGGCCGAGTCCGATAGCCAGCAGCACCACGAAAATGTACGGTAAGACGTTGTACGGCGGTGGCGGCACGGGATAAACGCTGCCAATCGTCGCGATGGCCAACATGGTGATGGACAGCACCGCCATGACAATGGCCATAGCGCGCAGCTCACCGCGCCGGCGCAAGAACATCGGCGCTCCGATCGACACCAAAATATAGGCAAACAAGAACCCGAACGTCGCGATCGAACCCAGGTAGCCAAACGTGTCGAGCAGGGCGGTGTGCGCTAACAGCAACAAGCTCAGCGGCGCGAGCAAGATGACCGCTGCCGAGATGGTCACGGCAACGTGCGGCGTGGCGTGCACCTCATGCGTTTTCGCTGCAGACGAGTGCACGAGTCCGTGCTTCGCCATGGCGAAGATCACTCGAGCCCCGGCGTTGATGCAGGCTAGCGCACAAGCGAAGAACCCAACGGTAGCACCGGCTGCAAACAGCGTGCCCAAAAACGGAAAACCGGCGAGCTGGGAGAGAACGTTGAGCGGTGCGTTTGACTGGCCAAGCGTGGTCGGCTGGCCTTGGAACGCATTCACCAGTGTGTACGACATGAACGTGAAGAATGCACCCACGGCGATCACCGTCACGAGCACCGATCGAGGAATCGTGCGCAGCGGATTGCGGGCCTCGTGTCCGAGTGCCGTCGCGCTTTCGAAGCCGACGAAACTGAAAATCGCAAGGACCAAGCCTTGCAGCATGGCCTTGGGCGCTGTGCCCGCCATCGAAAACTGAGCTGCATCGTAGACGCGGCCAGTCTTGGCGTAGAACGTAAACGCCAGCACGAGCACAATGCCGACGGAAAAGAATTCAAGCGCCAGCATGAACTTCGTCGACAACTCGATATCTCGATACGCCAGGTACCAGCCTCCGGTGGTCACCGCGATCATCACCAGCACCGTGAGCACAAGCCCGGCGTTGTAGCCGGTAAAAGCGTGCACCAGCACTCCGACATAGTTTGCGGCGCCGCACAGCGTGGCCGCACCCGTTATAAGGTAAGCGATGACGAGCGACCAGCCCGAGATCACTCCCCAGGTCGGACCCATGCCCTGAGCGACAAAGGTGTAGAGCGCGCCCGGAGAGGCCGATCGCTGTGCAAACTGGTTGATGTGATAGGTGACAAACAGCAGCGCCAGGGTCGAAAAAGCGTAGGTCAGCCACAACCCGTTCCCGGTGATCGCGAAGACGGCCGGAATGATAAGTGCCGGCGTGGCCGAGGGCGCGATGTTGGCAACAGACTGCGCAACGACTTCCAGGAACGACAGACAATTGCGCCGCAAACTGGCTTGCGGAACCGGCAGCAGGCCTTCTTTGATCATCAGTGCTGTCAGACTTTCAGCATCATGCGGCCGGAATAACGTCAAGCCTGCCGATTATATGCGCGCTTCGGCTGACTGCGGCGTAACCGGTCTAGAAGCTTTAACGGACCTAAAGGTCCGTTGCTTCATTGCTCGGACCGAACGGAAGGTCCGTTGCTTCATTGCTCGGACTGAACGGACCTGAAGGTCCGTTGCTTCAAGACCGTTGCTTCAGGGTCCGTTGCTCCATTGGCCAGTCCGTTAGTGCATTTCTCCGCCTTATGCGGCCGGCCTCTTGGGGCCGAGGAGATTTTTCGCCTCGAGTCCAATGCCGCTTCTCCGCCACGCTGGAGGTAACGCATATGGCAACCGCAACACGCAAGGTAGCAGATTGTCGGAAATTCCCAAGTGAGAACAATTGTACGCTGACGATCGCCGGTTCTGAGGAAGAGGTCGTGAAAGCTGCGACCGAGCACGCGATCTCGGCTCACGGCCATAAGGATACGCCCGAGTTGCGCGCGCAGATCCGCGGGATGCTGGCGACCGAATAAAGTTGGTGTAACGGACCTAAAGGTCCGTTGCTGCAAAGGTCCGTTGCTACAAAGTCCGTTGCTGCAAAGGGCTAGGTTCCGTTGAGCGAACCCGTGCGATAGCCGCGCGGATCGATTTCCACGCGCTCGTAGCCGACGGCATGCAGCGCGCGCTCGATGCTTGGC
>JALYZV010000023.1 GCA_030948685.1 Vulcanimicrobiota bacterium
GGCTTACGCCGGCCCCTCGATTCTCGCTCGATGGGACCCACGAAATTATTCGCGTTTGCGCTGTTTAGTTTTCAAAGAACAGGCTGACTCCCTTTGGTCGCCAAACGGACCAAAATTCGTGCCCCCAAAAGGACGCACCTGGGTTATAGCCACGCAGAACATTCTAGCACTCTGGTTAGAGTGCGTCAAGCTAGATTTGGGACGCTTGATTGTCCCGCTGGGGACAGCCCAAAAACGCCTCCAAACCTAGCGCTCTACACTCTTAACGCCACAGCGCGCGAATTCGTTTTGGCCAGCGGCGTTTTTCGCTATCTTTGAGGCGAGGGCAACGCGAGGCTTACCTGCCGGCGCAAACAATATACACGTCGGCCGTGGCTTCCGGTCGAACGAGCTTATTGCAGGCCATCTTTTCCGAGTATTCTTGCGAAGCTTTATACAGCGCGATCGGCTCACCGATGATTGTCCGCTGACTCGGGTTGACCGCGAGTCCGGTCAGGAGCTGCACCATGTATCCCATCTTGCTCAACTCGAGTCGATACTGGCCGCCCGAAAGGCCGGCTAGGTGGAAACTTCCGTCCTTGCGGCTCATTGCAGCGGCAAGCATCTTGGGATGCGGCGCAGTCGTGTCGGCGAACAAGTCGATTCGCACGCTCGCGAGCGGCTGATGGGTTTGGGCATCCACGACCTTCCCGCTAATTGAGGACGCATCCGCAAACGCGGCTCGTTGCGTTCCGGTTTGGATCAGCGCCAATACGGCCAGCGATGCAGCTATCGTTGCTATTTTCAGGAAATGTTTTATCACGGCAGCCTCCTTGTTATGGCTACCTTATACCCGCATTGTGCTGGACACGAACCCTCGCGCAATTGAGCGGGAGCCGTCGCTTAAAGACGGGTCTCCATCGCTTGACCGATGACCCTTGTAACAATAGCGGTTCGCATGCCGAAGGGCTGGGCAATCAGAACCCGTTCATCTGGCCTTAGTAAAAGCCCCGTGATGATCTCGAGCGCATAACCACGCTTCACAAGCTCGAGATGGTAGTTGCCGCCTCGCAATCCCAGCAGCGAAAAACTCCCATCCTTATTGGTCGTCGTCGTCGCGACCGCTTTGCGTACGTGACTTCGAAGTGAGTCGTCGAATACGTCCACTTGGACGCCACCGAGCGGCCGCTGATCGATCGAGTCGACGACCTTCCCGCCGATAGCAGCGGTTGTGTGCGCGGGTGCTGCAGCTGCTCCAACCGCTGCTGACATGATCGCTGCGGCTACGCTGACGGCTGCGACTAAGCCTCTCATGGCGAACCTCCGCTCGGGAACACCGATGTGCGGCAATCGGACATACTTTCGTGGGCCGGCTTTCTACTCGCGTGGGAGCGACCCCTCGGGTGCGCTCGCGCATACCAACGTGTAGTCCCAGTAAGCACGCGGAGGCGCTGATTCCCCTTTAGACGATTGGACGCGCGAATCGCCGGCACCCGCATGCCCCGGCTGGCCGTGACGGAATCTCTGCGCTGCGATCGGCGTGCTCGCCACCCTCGTAGATGATCTTTCCATCTAAGACCGTCGCTTTGATTTGCGTATTGAGGATATCGTGCGCAGGAATGCTGCGCAGATCGTGCTCGAGCACCACGAGATCCGCCTTTTTTCCGGATTCGATGGTGCCGATCCGATCATCCCTAAACGCTACACGTGCCGCGTTACGCGTATATCCGTCGAGCACCCGCGGAAGCATCAGCCGCTGTTGCGGGAACCATCCACCGGCGGGCTTGCCGTCTGGATCCTGACGGGTGAGTGCCGAATAGATGCCGATGAGCGGATCGATCGTCACCACCGGCCAGTCGCTGCCGTGCACCAGTGTCGCTCCAGCATCGGCGATGCTGCGCCACTGAAATCCCTCAGACCAGCGCGACCGGCCGAGATTGCGCGACCAGTTACCAGCGCCGTCTGGACAACAGTGATATGGCTGCACCGAAGCAACGATACCCAACCGGCCAAAGCGCGGCACGTCGTGCGGATCGCACACCTCGATGTGCTCGATGCGCCAGCGACGATCGCGCGGCCCGTTGGCTTTGATGGCGGCCTCGTAACCGTCCAGCGCTTCTCGGACGGCGCCGTCACCAATGGCGTGCGTCATCACCGCGAAACCTCTGCGATCGAGCTCGATGAGCATCTGATCGTATCTGCCGTTCGGATAATCCGCGTTACCGCGATTTCTCGGCGCAGTCGCATATGGCTCGAGCAGCGCTGCGGTGTGGCCCTCGACCACCCCGTCCATGAAAAATTTCACGATGCCTGCTCGCACCCAGTCACCCGTGTAGCGACGGCGCGCTTCTTCAAATGCATCGAGCTCAACCGGTGACAGCGTATGCGGTTTGCCGTTGAGATCGGAATACGCGTTGGTCGTTCGTAGCGTCGACTCGTTCCGCCGGCGGAGCGTGTCATACAGATCCATCTCGTCGAGATCACCGCTCGCGTTCACCACGCTTGTGACCCCGCGTGTGTTGGCAGCGCGCATCCCATCGCGCAACAGCGAGAGCAGCTGCTCACGAGTCGGCTTCGGCACGAAGGGGACGACGAGATTCATGGCGACGTCTCGGAGAATGCCGGTCGGCTCACCGGTTGACGGATCGCGGACAATCGTGCCGACGACTTTTCCATTTTTGACGATGTCGGGCGTCGAGCGCGTAATGCCAGCTATGGAAAGCGCTCTCGAGTTAAGCCATTTCAAGTGCCCGTCGAAAGAATCAAGCACGACAGGACGATCCGAGATTACCCGGTCGATGAGCGCCTTGGTCGGCAGTGCGGATCCAAATGTGCCGTATACCCAGCTGCCGCCGAGAATCCAGGCCTCTTTCGGATGCGCTCGCGCGTAGGCAACAAGTCTTTTCTCGACGTCGTCCGGGCTCGATGCGTCACCCAGGGCGACTTGCGTCCGACTGATGCTGCCCCAGACGAAGTGCGTGTGCGTATCGATAAAGCCGGGCAGCACCATGCCGCCACGAAGGTCGAGCACGCGTGTCTGGGGACCAATGTAGCCGTCGATCGTTGAGCGCGGTCCGACTGCCAGGATACGGTCGCCGCCGACGGCGATCGCTTCAGCAACCGCGCCGTCCTGGCGCGCGGTGTAGACGCTCGCGCCGCGGATGACGAGACTGGCGCGCTCGCGCTCCAGCACCAAGTCCTGACGCCTCGCGCACGCCGCCAGACCGGCCGCTCCCAAGCCCAGGAGCAGGGTTTTACGCTTCACGATTTCGCGTGCGTTGGGGCTGTGATGGGCGTCACTGGCACAGTCATCGATTTTTCCTATGCCGATATCTTCCTTTAGATGAGTTCAATTCCTGATATGAAGGCGCTGGAAGGCGCCGTATTTGCGTCGGCGGATCAACGGCTGAGCGCTCTGCTCGAGAACGGGCTGGGCCTCGCGCCGACGGCGACGAATCTGGCGGCCTTCGTGGAACAATGCCGGCACCGCGCGACGGGGCTGGGCATCTCTGAGTGCGCCTACTACGATTTGCTCGCCACGCGCGGCCAGTCCGCCAGCACCGAATGGATGGCGCTCTCGCCCGTCCTCACCGTCGGGGAGACGTTTCTCTTTCGCGATGTGTCGCTCTGGCGACTGATCGAAAACACGCTGCTCCCAGAACTCGCGAAACTTACCCGGCCGTTGTGGCTGTGGAGCGCCGGTTGTTCCACCGGTGAGGAGGCGTACACACTCGCAATCGTCGCGCGACGTGCGCTGGCTCGAGGCAGTTTTTCTGTGCTCGGGAGCGACGTCAACCCGAAGGCCGTTGCTGCGGCGCGCGTCGGGGTGTATACGCAGTGGTCGCTGCGAGGTGTCGAGCACGCTCATCTGGATGATTTATTGATCTCTGGAACTCAAACGGTCCGAGTGCACGACGACATCAAAGCATGTGTCCGCTTCGATACACACAATCTGCTCGATCCCAAGGCTTATCCACCCAAAGAGATGTCGTCGTTCGAATGCATCGTCTGCCGCAACGTCCTCATTTATATGACGGCCGGCGCGCGCGCAAAAGTCATTGAAAGCTTTGCCAGCTGTCTCACTCCTGGGGGCGTTTTGATTCTCGGTCACGGTGAAGCGCAAGGGATCCCGCTGGCAGGCCTCGTGGTCGAACGACACGACGCGGGTGTCATCTACCGTAAGCCGCTCCATTGCGTTGCGCCGCGAGAAAAGGCGCCCCCGCCCAAGGCCGCGCCGCGACGGTCACCCGCAAGAACTTCCCACGGCGGGCGATCCACCCGACCTGCATCACGCCCGCGCAGTGCCCAAAAAGCCGTGGCATTGCCGCCGCCGCCCAAGCTCGCCGAGGATGGAGAACGCAGCCGCACGTTGCTGGCCGTGGCCGTGCGGCAGGCACGCAGCGGCCAGAGCGACGCCGCCGAGCGCAGCGCTACGCAAGCTATGTCGGCAAATCCGCTCGACCCCGAACCGCACGTGCTCCTCGCCGCATTGCTGGCGGCGCGCGACGCGTTCAAGCAGGCGGAAACCGCGCTGCGCCGAGCGCTGTTTTTGGATCCGGCTTGCATTCCGGCGCTTTGGCAGATGGGCACGCTCTACAGAATGACCAATCGCGATCGCCAAGCAGCCTACACGTTCGCGCGCCTGTTGGCTCGCTTGGAAGGGTTACCACCTGACAAGGAAGCGCTGCCGTTTGATAACTTGACCGTGAGCGAGCTTGCGACGCTGCTGCGCGCGGCCCTCGGGGAGCCTGCCAATGCATGACCGTGCAGGCGCCCAAGGGGCGATCGGGGTGGCGGGCGTCGGTCACACGCATCTCCTGGCACGCGTCGGGCGCTACGATCTGGCCATCCCGATTGACGCCATCATCTCGATCCACGAAGCACCGGCGATTTTTCCGATGCCCTGCGCTCAGCCCGGCATCGCCGGCGCGATTCAGTTTCAAGGGAGCGCCGTGCCCGTGTTCGACTTGCGGCGCAGCCTGCGCCTGGAGCCGCGGCCCGTCGCCTACTCCGACCGGCTCATTTTGCTGGACATCAAGGTGCGGCTCATGGCGTTGATCGTGGACGAGGTCAAGCAGTTCGTTTCCCTGCAACGCATCACCGAAGAAGGCTTGGACGCGTTGTTCGGGGACAGCCCGGTCAACGTCAAGATCGTCGCGGGCATCGCCTGTGCGCCCGAACTTTGCGCGATTATCGATCCCGCTGGCTTGCTGCAACCCGACACGTTTGATTTGGAAACGATCCAAAGCGTCTACGACCAGGTGCTGGAACCATCGGATCCGCTATTCGCGCGCACAGCGGCATTGGCGGAGATCCCCCAAGCGCCGCAGGCGACCGGCATCGAGGCTGCTCTCTTCCAGCTCGCCGGGCAGCGCTTCGGCGTTCCATTGGGCACGATCGTCGAATTCTTCACCAACGCGTCGCACGCGCTCATACCGGTGCGTTCCAACATCGCCGTGTCTCTTTTGAACCGGCGCGGGGAGGGCGTGATGCTCTTCGATCCGCGCCCCATCCTCGGCCTACCGCCGGCGCCAATGCCGGCTCGCATTGACGGCATTATCCTGGCAAGCGATCGGGCTCTCATGGCCTTTGGAGTCGACAAGCTGGAAGGACTCGGCGTATTGCCACACGCCGCTTCGAGCGTTGTGCCTGGGCGCTTTTGCACCTCGGTGCACGCCAGCGACCAGGGCGCAGTCCTGCTTCTGGATGTGCCCGCTTTTTTACATCAAGCACAGTCCGCGTTTAGCAGCCGGCCGCCGGCGCCAAGCGCGGTCGCATGACGAGGGGTTACCATGATTAAGCACGGCACGCTCACGACGTTGCGCGATACGCTCTTCAAAGAGAAGACGATCAGCCGGCGCATCTGGAGCATGATCTTCTTGCTGGGCGGCATCGTCGCTCTGCAGATCGTGATGACGATTGCGCTGCCGAAAGTCATCTTCGACCGCGAGCGCAGCGTCATCGACAGTCTCGAGCCGATCATTCTCAACAGCACGAACGTACGACGAGACGTCCTCAGCATGATCGGCGGCGCAGCGCAGTGGGGTCTGACCGGCAAACCAACCGATCTTGCGCTCTATCGCCAGGGGCTTTCCGAGCTGCCGAACGACATTACGACGCTCAAATTGATAGGCGCGTCTAACCGCAGCCGCGAGCTGGACGATAAGATCGATGCACTTGCGGCGGCAGCCCAGGACGAGTTTAGCACCATTCAGGCGATTGTCTCTGGAGCAGACGTCAACCCTGCGCACATCAGCAAACAGGTGGCTGCAGGCATCGTCGACGAGCGCGACAAGCTCACGAAATTCCTGACCGCAGAACACGAGTTGGCTGCGGTTGTTGAGCGCGAGCGCACGCAGCGCGAGCAGCAAGCAGCCACGCTCATGATGGCGCTTGTGATATTTCTCGTCCTCACGTCACTGACCGTCGCGGGCATTGCGTTTTACGTCGCCAAGCGCAACGTTGAGACGGTCAGCAACGCGGCGCACGAGCTGTCGGCGGTCTCGAATTCCATCGCCTCGGGTGACTTTACAAGCCGCGTGGATCTCGACACCGACGACGAGCTCGAGACCCTCGGCGAAGCCCTCAACAGCATGGTCGAGAAGCTCGGCGCATCGCTGCAACAGGTGCAGAGCACGGTCAATGAGTCGACCGTGGCGGTGATGCAGATTGCAACGACAGCCCAAGAGCAAGAGCGCATGACCACGCAACAGTCGGTGGCCATGAGCGAAATTTCCCAGACGATTCAGGAGCTCAACTCCTCGTCCCAGAACACGGCGTCGCAGGCGGAGACGATATCGGCCAAGTCGCTGGAGAGCGCGGATATCGCGCGCCGCGGCCGAGCCGACGTTGAAACCAATGTTTCGATGATGCTGGCGTTGCGCGACCGCTTCCGCCAGACGAGCGACCGTATTGCCCATCTCTCGGAGCAGATCGCGCAGATCAGCACGATTACGCGAACCGTCGCCGACTTCGCCGCGCAAACGAACCTGCTCGCGCTCAACGCCGCGGTGGAAGCCGCGCGCGCGGGCGAGCAGGGCCGTGGCTTCGCGGTCGTCGCCGCAGAGATTCGAAAGCTGGCCGACCAAAGCAAGACTGCAACCGAGCGCATCGACGCCCTTACGCGCGAGGTGCAGCGCGCATCCGACGAGTCGGTGATGGCCATGATCGAAGGCGGCCGCAACGTTGACGATAATGCAAGTCACGCCGCCCAGACCGGACAGGCCATCGCTGAGATCATTGAGACACTGCAGCACACGGTGGAATCAATGCAAGAGATCGCGCTGGCGGCCAAGCAGCAATCGCACAGCATCGAGCAGGTCACGCAAAGCATCACCGGCGTCAACGCCGCCATGCGCGATACAGTCTCAGCCACGAGCCAAACGCAAGAGGCAACGCAACGACTCAACGATCTGGCGCTCGGCCTCAAGCACATGGTGGCGGCGTACCGGATCTAAGAGTAGCGCTGCCAACATGGATGCGACGCCTGCGGAACTCGCAGAGCTCAAGAGCGTTTTCAAGGCTGAGTGCGAGGAGCATCTCACGGCCCTGGACAGCTTGCTCCTGAAGCTCGAGCAGGCGCCCGAAAACACGCTCGTTCTGCAAGAAACATTCCGCCGCGTGCACAGCATCAAGGGCGCAGCGCGCTTGGTCGGCTACGTGGGACTTGAGTCCGTCGCACACGCGATGGAAACCATGCTGGCCGGTTCGCGCGACGGGCGACAGCGCCTCACCGGCGCAATTATCTCGTCGCTGTTCGAAGGCGCCGATGCGATGGGCGATCTCGTCCTCAGCGACACCGGCAGAAGCGAAGCCGAGCAACGTGTCCGTAACGCACTCGAGCGCATGCTGCTGCTGAGCGGCGATTCGCAAGAGACGGCACAACCTGGCGAGCGCGGTGCGGTCGCGCCGCGTGTCGATGTGGGTGCCGGTTACGGACTGGACATCGTGCGCGTCAGCACGCAGAAGGTCGACAGCCTGCTGGCCTATCCCGGTGAGCTGATGCGCGAGCTTGCAAACGAAGACCGCGAATTCAAAGAAATGTCCGGGTTGCTGGACGGATTGTTCGAAGCCGCCGACAGCGTCCGCTCGTACGCCGACGAGCATCGACGCCAGGCGGCGCTCGAGCGGCTGCTCTCGCTGACCGTCAAGCGGCGCGACAAGCTCAACGCCATGATGGCGCAGATGGCTGACCGCAACTTGCGCCGAACACGTGGCCTGGAAGAGCTGCGCTATGGTCTGGCCGGCCTCGGTATGCTGCCCGTGCAGACTGTTCTCGCCGGCATGCCGCGCCTGGTTCGCGACACCGCTCTCGAGCAGGGCAAACGGGTGGAACTCAAGGTCATGGGTGCCGAGGTCGAGATCGGCAAGAGCGTGCTCGACAAGCTCATGGAACCCCTCATCCAGTTGGTCAAAAACGCGATCGCACACGGCATTGAAACGCCGGAGCGCCGCATGGCGCGCGGCAAGAACCCAGTCGGCACGGTCACGATCAGCGTCGCTACCGGAACAGCGAGTGCAACCATCGCAGTGCAGGACGATGGCGAGGGAATTGACCTGGCTCGTATCCGTGAAATCATCGTGGCCAGCGGCTATGCAAGCGACGTGGAAACTGCAGCCATGTCCGAGACCAAACTTGTCAGCTACCTGTTTAAGGCCGGCTTCTCCACCAGCGAACGTGCCGACGCAATCGCCGGTCGAGGCGTGGGTCTCGACATCGTCGCCGAGCGCATCAACCAGCTGCGTGGACACTACCGGGTTGAAAATCAAGCAGGGCGTGGTTTTGGGTTCTTCTTGACCGTTCCGGTCAGTTTGTTGTGGTCGTCCGTGCTGGCGGTTGAGGCGGGTTCGTATTCGGCTTGTGTGCGACTGGCCGACGTTCGCGAAGCCACGGTACTGCGCGCAAGTGACGTCGTCCATATCGACAATCATCTGTGCGCAAGCGTGCGCGGCGAGGCCATTCCACTGCTGCCGCTCGCGTTCATCGGCGGAAGCGATCCCGAGATCACCTTCGGCTTAGGTGGCGAGATCACGGTGATCATCGTCGAGTATGGCGAACGGCGCGCAGCGTTTGTCATCGACGTCTTGCAAGGCGTCTCGGAAGTCATCGTCAAGTCGCTGCCCAAGCCCCTTGGCCAACTGCCGGGCATCGCGGGCTACTCGGTGCTCGCCTCCGGTGATCCCGTCTGCGTGCTCGACGGCCAATTCCTGGTTGAGGCTGCGTACGAATACAGCGGCGCCGGCCGCGTACGCCATGTGCAACCGGCATCCAAGCGGTCGTTGCTGATCGTTGAAGACTCCATGACCACGCGAACGCTGCTGCGGAACATCATGATCAGCGCCGGTTACGATGTGGAGACCGCTTTGGACGGCACGGATGCGTGGGCCAAGATCCAGCAGCGACATTTCGACTGTGTGGTGAGCGACATCGAGATGCCGAACATGAACGGTTGGGACCTGTGCGCGCGCGTCAAACGCGAAGCGCGTTTCGCCGACATGCCGTTCGTGTTGATCACGTCGCTCTCCAAAGATGAAGAGCGCCGGCGCGGGCTCGAGCTGGGCGCCGACGCCTACATGGTCAAAGGCCTTTTTAATGAGCAGGAGCTGCTCGACACGGTTGAAAGGCTCATCGCTTGACGAGAGCTCGCTGGGCTCGGGTGCTTATCGTCGAGGACTCGCCGGCGGCAGCGCGCTTGCTGGTTGACGGTATCAGTCGGGATCAAAGGCTCGCAGTTGCAGGCGTCGCTTTGACTGCCGGCGAGGCGGTAACGCTGGCTGAACAATTGCGCCCGGACGTCATTACGGTTGACCTCACGTTGCCTGACGAGACCGGCCTCGACGTCATCTTGCGCGTCTTGCGTAAGTTTTACGTGCCCATCATCGTGGTCAGTTCGCAAACCGGAAACGGTAGTTCAACACCAGCCTTCCGCGCGTTGCTCGCCGGCGCCGCCGACATGGTGCCCAAGCCGACCGGCGATCCTGCGGCGCTCCGAGCATTTTTTGAGGACCTCAACGAACGCATTGCGTCGCTCGCCAAAGCGCAGGCAGTGCCAACGCACCGCCCCACGACGTTACGACCGGCTCGCGGGCGCTCGCAAGCAAATGGGGCCAGTCTCGAGGTCGTTGTCGTCGGCGCCTCGACCGGCGGCCCACCCGCGCTGGTCGAATTTCTCAGCGGCCTGGGCGCAGATTTTCCAGCGCCGGTTGTCATCGTGCAGCATATCGCGGCGCCCTTCATCGAAGGACTTGTGCGGTGGCTGAATCAGGAAACGCCACTGCCCGTCAAGCTCGCCAGTGACGGTGAGGCCCTCGAAGCGGGCGTGGGCTACATTGCTCCAGCGTCTTCCGATCTTCTCTTCAAAAGCGGCGGCAGGCTATCGGTAAAAAGCGTCCAGGCCGTTAGAGCGACCATCGCGCCTTCTGCCGACGCGCTCTTTGAGTCGGCAGCCGACGTCTACAAGTCGCGCTGTGTCGCAGTACTTCTGTCAGGGATGGGGAAGGATGGGGCGGCTGGGCTCCTCAAAGTCCGCGCCAAGGGTGGGAAAACGTTCGCCCAAGATGAGGGCAGCTGCACGGTGTTCGGCATGCCCGGTGCCGCCGGCCGCATGGGCGCGGTGGAGGCGTTCGCCGATCCCCGGAGCATTGCCGCAAGTCTCCGGAAGCTCGTCGAAAAGCCGGAAAGGACAACCGAGTGAGCAAGACGGTCTTGCTTGTTGACGACAGCGTAACGCAATCATTCCACCTCAAGCTGGCGCTCGTGCGCGCGGGCTTCAAGGTGCTGACCGCAGCCGACGGGCGCAGCGGGCTCAAGGCATTAGACACGGAAAAGATCGACGTCGTCCTGGCCGACGTCATCATGCCCATGATGGACGGTTACGAGTTGTGCCGTCAGATCAAGGACAGTTCGAAGCATTCCAAGCTGCCGGTCATCCTCATGAGCGCACTCGGCGAGACCCACGATCAATACTGGCGCCAGCATGCGGGGGCAGACCTGTATGTTGCCAAAACCGCGGATGCCGGAAAACTGATAAAAGCCATCGAGGATCTCCTCGCCGGCAAGCCGGTTCAGAGTCCCGACTAGCGATCAGGGTCCTTCGTCGACGGAACCCTTGATGGACATTCCCCAGTGCAGTTTGCGTTCGAGCGTCTGAAAAAAGAAGTGCTCGCCGAGGCGTACGAACTCAACCGGCCGCTTTGCCTTCACCACCTCGACGGTCGCGCCCGGAGCTAATTCGAGCATCGGCTGGCCGTCGACGAAAAGCTGCGCACCTGCGCTCTCTTTGGGGAGCGAGATCGTGACCCGCTCATCCGCGCTGACGATGAGCGGCCGCGAGAACAATGTATGCGGACAGATCGGTGCGATGCCGAAGGCTTCAAGACTCGGTGCCATGATCGGACCGCCCGCCGACAGGAAGTAGGCGGTCGATCCCGTTGGGCTGGCGACCACGATCCCGTCAGCAGGTATGGTGGCGATATGCACCCCGCTGAGATTGATGTTGAAATTAACAATATGCTCGTGGTGCTTGCGATCGATATGGATGTCGTTGAGGGCGTAAAATCGCCGATCGTTCCCGATGACCTGTGCCTCGAGCGCGAGATGCGGCTCAGTCTTGATCCCGCCCTGCAGCAGCCTCGAAATGGCCGCTTCGTAGCCGTCGCGGGGAACCTCAGTTAGAAATCCCACGCGTCCGAAGTCAACGCCCACCACCGGTATGCCGAGCGGACCGGCGAGATGGGCCGCCTGCAGGAGCGTTCCATCGCCGCCGAGTGAGACAAGCAAATCCGCAGACGCGGGGAAGTTCAAAGACGCAACGGCGCCGTCCAAACCGAGATCCTTTGCTTGGCGCTCGGGCAACTGGAGTGCGACGCCGCTCTTGCTCGCGATCTGCGCGACGACCTTGGCTGCGCTGACGGCAGCCTTGCGCCGCGCATCAACGAAGAGCGCTAAATTCGATATCGGCCGGTCTGCCATCATTCGAGCGTTTCGTGAGCTTGGCGGACGACCCCCGCCACGTCAATCGCCTGTACATCGAGCCCATCGCGCTGCGCGCCGAGCAGAAATTCGATATTTCCCGCTGGACCTTTCAATGGCGAATACGTGAGTTTGGTGACGGCCAGTCCGGCGGCAGTGAATGAGGCAATGACCTCATCCAGCGCCGCGCAATGCGCGCTAGGATCCCGAACAACGCCACCCCGTTGCACCGCCGCGCGGCCTGCTTCAAACTGGGGCTTTACCAGTGCAACGAGATGGCCATCCTGCGCGAGCGCAGCCGCGAACTGCGCGCTGAGCTTGCGCAAAGAGATGAACGAGACGTCAGCACTGACAAAGTCAAACGGCGCGCCCAAATCCGCAACGTCTGCGTGGCGAAAATTCGTCCGCTCCACAACGCTGACGCGTGGGTCTTGGCGCAGCTTCCAGGCGAGGTGACCGTAGCCAACGTCAACCGCTGTCACCGAGCTGGCGCCGTGCTGAAGCAGGCAATCGGTGAAGCCGCCCGTGGATGCGCCCACGTCGAGGCAGCGCAAACCGAGCGGCGACCAGCCAAACGCACGCAGCGCGCGTTCGAGCTTGAGGCCCCCGCGGCTGACATATGGTTGGTCGTGGAGAATGTCGATTGCCGCGCTCGCCGGCACCGCAAAGCCCGCTTTTCTTTGCGGCAAGCCGTCGACGGTCACCTTACCGGCAAGGATCAGAGCCTGCGCGCGTTCGCGCGAGATGCCGGCCGCCTTGGCGACGGCGCTGTCGAGCCTCGCTCGCGATGCACGCGATGCACGAGCCTGCGCTGTGCTAGGCGCCGTCCCCGTCGTCGTTCGCTTCTTCGCCGTCGAAGTCGTCCTCATCGTCGCTGCGTACGTCTTGCAATGCTTCCTTGACTGCAAGCTCGGCGGCACTCAGCAAATCGCGGCAGCGTTTTGCGAGCGCCGTACCCTCTTTGAAAAGCGCAAGCGACTGCGCCAGCGGCAGATTGCCGTCGTCGAGTTTTTCGACGATCTCCTCGAGCCTCGCCAGCGCCGCTTCGAAGTCGGGTTTGGAAGCCTCAGTCTCGTCCGTCTTTTTCGCGGCCGTTCTTGCCATATTCGTCCTTCTTTTCACTCACCAGCGCGCCGAGCCAACCTGTCTTCAATTCCACGCCGATTCTCTCCCCGAGCCTGACTGCTGCACTGTCCGTCAGCACCGCACCGTTCGCATCGTAGGCAATCGCGTAGCCGCGTTGCAGCGTGCGGCGCGGCGCGAGCGCATGCAATGTCGCGGCGGCCACATCGAGGCGGCGTTCGCGTTGCGCCGCGGATTGCGAGAAGGCCTCGGAGAGTCGACGGCTCAGAGCAGCGGCCTCGCGCGCTCGCTGCGCGACGCCGCGCGACCCGAGTACTCGCAACCGCTCGCTCGCGTCTTGCGTGCGATCCTGCCAGAGCGCGATGCGGCGGCGCGGATCACCGCGGCCCAATAGCGACGCGAGATCGTCAATTCGCTGCGCTCGGGCGGAGAGGGCGCCTTCAGCGGCGCGCTGCAAGCCCAGCCTGACGCGGTCGAAATGTAACCGCGGAGCAGCGATCCAGCGCAGCAGCGCGCGCTGCAGCCGCACCTGGGCTGACGTAATTCGTCCCAGCAGCATCTCGCGTTCTTGCGCCACGAATTCTGCCGCCGCAGTTGGTGTCGGCGCACGCTTGTCGGCCACGAAATCTGCGATGGTGACATCGGTCTCGTGCCCGATCGCGCTAATGACCGGCTTCGCGCATCTGGCGATGGCGCGCGCGACTTGCTCGGTGTTGAACGCCCATAGATCGTCAATAGATCCGCCTCCG
The DNA here is from genome assembly GCA_030948685.1 of Vulcanimicrobiota bacterium. Taxonomy (GTDB): domain Bacteria; phylum Vulcanimicrobiota; class Vulcanimicrobiia; order Eremiobacterales; family Eremiobacteraceae; genus JAFANK01. The sequence continues at coordinate 13,783 of JALYZV010000023.1, forward strand.
CGGGCCACAACCACAACGTCGACCCGCAGCCGACCGGCTGCGACGATAGCGCGCGCAAGTTCCGGCGCGCTACTGGGACCCTGCACGGGCGTATGCAGCAGCCAAACGCGGACGTGTGCGCCGCGCCGGCGGCAGGTCGTTAGGAAATCTTGCAGCGCAGCGGCGTTACGGCTGGTCACGATTGCAACATCGCGGATAAATCTGGGAATGGGCCGTTTGCGCGCGGCGGCGAACAGGCCCTCGCGATCGAGCTTGGCTTTGAGCTGCTCAAAGGCGAGATACAAGGCTCCTTTGCCGACCGGGATAATATCGGTAACGCGCAGCTGATAGGCGCTCTTGCGCTCGTAGATGTCGACAAAGCCGGCCACTTCCACCGCCGACCCATCCTCCAGCGGCAGCTTGACGTGCAGCTGCGACGCCGTGTCGCGAAAACAGTAGCAGTCGATGAGGCCCTCGCGGTCCTTGAGCGTAAAATACGTGTTGCCCTCGATCGTGCGGCACTTGGAGATTTCGCCCAACACGCGGACCGACGCCGGGAACTGGCCGCGAAGCGCTGTGCGAATCCTGCGGCACAGTTCGCCGACTGAGATCGCCGGAGCGTCGAAGAGGCTGCGCATCACGGCGAGGCGCTCGCTTGCGGCGCGTCGACCGGCGGAGGCGGCGCTGACGACTGCGGCTGATCGACGTTCGGCGTTGGCGACTGGAGCGGGCCGAAGGGCACGGCAATTTGACCCGGCGCGTTGGCCGTGGCACGTGGCGTCGGCGAATGACGCGGGGTGCAGTACGCAAGTGGCGCAGTTCCATTGAGGAAGTATTCAGTTCTGCCGCTGACGCCCGGCGGCGCGCGCCGGCTATCGTTGCAAATCCGTACCCGCTGCACGTCAGGCGGTATCTCCCCAAATTGTTCCACCGCAACGCCTTTGAGGGCCGACTTCATGAAGCTCGCCCAGGTTCGCGCTGGGACGTTTCCGCCGTACGACTCGTACATGCGTGAATAATCGTCGTTGCCTACCCACACGGCGGCTGCCAGCTGCGGCACGAAGCCCACGAACCAGGCGTCGCGGAAATCCGACGTTGTACCCGTCTTGCCGGCAGCCGGCCGGCCAATGATCGCGTTGGGATAGCCCGTGCCTTCTTCTATCACCCCCTGCATCATCGTCGTCATGATGTAGGCGGTGCCCGGCGACAACGCCGCCCGACGCTGCGGATAGCGGTTATCAACGATAACCTGGCCGTATTCGCCCGTGATGAAACGGATCGCTTGCGGCGGCGTGAAGATGCCACCGTCAGCCACGGTCGAGTAGCCCGACACCATGTCGAGTGGTGACACCACGGCGGTGCCGAGGGCGAGAGACAGGTCCGCCTCGAGATCTTCGGTGATTCCCATCCGGTGTGCGTAGTCGACGACGGTACCGATGCCAATGTCATTTGCCAGCCGCACCGCGACGATATTGCGCGAGAGCACAAAAGCACGGCGCAGCGGGATTGCTCCCAGAAAGCGGTGATCATCGTCCATCGGCTTGTAGTCTGTACCATCGCCGGCTGCGTAGGTGACCGGCGCATCCTGGTAAATGGATGAGACCGGTACGCCCTTGTCCACGGCAGCAGAGTACACGTAACCCTTAAAGGAGGAGCCGGGTTGACGGCGAGCTTGCCAGGCGCGGTTGAACTGGCTCTTGGGCGAAAAACCGACGCCGCCGACCATCGCTAGGATCTCACCCGAACGCGGATCCTCTGCCACGAGCGCACCTTGATGCATGCCGTAGCCCTCGGCGCGTCCCGCTTCGACGCCCGCAGTGAGTGCTTTCTGCGCGATATTCTCGAGCTTCGGATTGAGGGTCGTGTAGACGGTGAGGCCGCCTCGATAGATCCGCTCGTAGCCGAACTGCCCAACGAGTTGGGCGATCACGTAAGTCGTGAAGTAGGGATAGCGGTACGATTTGATGCCATTGTCCGACGCGCCGATAAAGGTAAGCTTTTGGGCGGCCGCCGCGTCGGCTTGTTCGGGCGTGATGAATCTGGTCGCGACCATGCGCTCGAGCACATGGCGCTGGCGGGTCTTGGCGCGCTCGAGGTCGTTGTAGGGTGAGTAGAGCGATGGCGCCGCGACAAGCCCCGCCAGCATGGCTGCTTCCGGCAGTTGCAGCCGGCTCACATCCTTGCCGAAATACGCATGGCTCGCCGCCTGGACGCCGTATGCGCCGGCACCGAAATATACGAGGTTCAGGTAGCGCTCCAGAATTTCGTCTTTGCTGTAGTTACGCTCGATTTCGATGGCAAGCAGTGCTTCCTGGATCTTGCGAGTCATCGTTTTGCGGTCGGTCAAAAAGAGCTTACGGGCGAGCTGTTGCGTGATAGTGCTGGCGCCTTGCGTGATCTTATCGTGCCGGTAGTTCGCAAGGGCTGCCCGCATAATGCCGCGGACATCGACGCCGCGATGGGTATAGAAACGCTCGTCTTCCGTCGCGACCATCGCGTCGCGCATGACCGGGGGAATCTGTGTTATGGGCACGTAGACTTTATACTTGTCATACAGTCGCGCCAGCGTCGTCCCATCACGCGCGATGATCGTCGTGGGCGACGTTGGCTGAATGGCCGATAAGCCGCTGACATCGGGTAAGTTCTGTCCGTACGCGCCGACGACCGCGAAGATCACGCCGGCCGTCACGAGGACAGCAAGCGCGAAGACAAAGAGCAGCACGCTTGCGATCAGGCGCAGGCGGCGCTGGGCTCGAGCGCTCATTGACGTTGCTGCGACGCCGAACGCACAGGCGTTTTCGCAAATGCGTCTAAGATCGCATTGACAAAATCGTCCGATCGCGCAGTCGAGAGGCGCCGGGCGAGCTCAACAGCGTGATTGATCACGGCGAGTGTGTCGGCGTTGGACCGATAGCGCAGCTCCCACGCACCCATTTCCAAAATGAGCCGGTCGATACCCGATAGGCGCTCGAGTTTCCATCGGCGCAACAACTGCGCGATGTCCGTTTGCAGCTCGGCTTGATGTTCTCGCGTGCCGCGCACCAGCGATTCGACGAGATTCCAGTCGGTGGCGTGCGGCGCGTCGGCGCGCTGCTCCACGGCCGGGTACGCTTCTTCATACGGGTCCTCGATGCGCGCTGCATCGCCGCGGCCGAAGACGCCAACCTCGTCGTGTGCCTGACGCAGTGCCTCGTCGAGCCCAGCCTTGCCTATATCCACCGCGTAGAGGATTTCAAGAGCCAACCGGTGCTCGCGCCGTTCAGCCGCCATGTGCCGCCGCAGCCTCCTTGGGCGGCTGCAGAACCTGCTCGCGAAGCCAGGTGACGTAGGTGCGCCCCTCGACGAATGAGTTCATCGCCAGGATACGTTCGTGCACCGACTGCGTCGTAGTAACGCCAAGGATCTCAGTTTCGGCAAGCGCACGGCGCATGCGGACGATGGAATCTTCTCGCGTGCGGTCGTGGGCCGTGATCTTGGCGAGCAGCGAATCATAATAGGGCGGAACTTCTGCACCCGTATAGATGTGGCTGTCGACGCGTATACCAGGACCGCCCGGCAGGAGCACGCTCCCCAGCTTGCCGGCTGCCGGCCGGAATCCGTTGTCAGGATCTTCTGCGTTGATCCGGCACTCGATCGCATGGCCGCTCGGCTTGATCTCTTCTTGCCGCACGGTCAATCGCTCGCCGGCCGCCACCCGAACCTGCCAGCGCACGAGGTCGATCCCATAGACGACCTCGGTGATTGGGTGCTCGACTTGAATGCGAGTGTTCATCTCCAAGAAGTAGAATTTGCCGTCCGGGTTGACGAGGAACTCAAGCGTGCCGGCGTTGGAGTACTCCACAGCGCGCGCAGCCCGCACGGCGCTGGCCAGTAAATCTGCGCGCACGCTGGGATCGAGGTTCGGCGCGGGGGTTTCTTCGAGCAGTTTCTGATGCGAAGGTTTCTGGATCGAGCAATCGCGCTCGCCGAGGTGGATGACGTGACCATATTCGTCGCCGAGCACTTGCACTTCAATGTGACGCGGGTGCACGAGCAACTTCTCGACGTACACGCGTCCGTCGCTGAATGCAGCCAGTGCCTCGCCGCTCGCCGTGGCCAGACCGGCGGCCATATCTGCCTCGCGTCCGACGATGCGCATGCCCTTGCCGCCGCCGCCAGCGGTCGCCTTAATGAGCACTGGATAGCCGACTTCGCGGGCGAATTGCTTGGCCTGCTGTTCCGAGTCAATAATACCCGACCCGGGAATGACCGCCACGTTCGCTTCAGCCATCCGCTCCTTGGCTGACGATTTGTCGCCCATCAGGGCGATCGCCGGCGCAGCCGGACCGATAAACTTGAAACCGTGCGACGCGCAAATTTCGGCGAACTGTGCGTTCTCAGAGAGAAAGCCGTAGCCCGGATGGATTGCGTCCACGCCGGCGATCTCCGCCGCACTGATGATGTTGGGAATATTCAGATACGAGCGTGCTGTCTGCGGCGGCCCGATGCAGTAGGCCTCGTCTGCAAAGCGTGGATGCAGCGCCTGGCGGTCCGCTTCCGAGAAAACCGCAACGGTCTTGACGCCCAGCTCCCGGCAGGCCCGGATGACGCGCACGGCGATCTCGCCTCTATTCGCCACTAGCACCTTAGCAAACACAATAGAACTCCAGATTGGCTCGCCTGCGTCGCGGCCTAAAGGCGCGGCGGTTCGACGATCTCGACGTTTTCCGGCGCTGCTTCGGCTGCATTGGCGGTTGGCAGGGGAACCCCGCCGCTATCCACCACAAAAAGCGGCTCGCCAAAATCCACCGGCTGCCCGTCCACGACGACTTGCGCGATGAGCGTGCAGTCGATGGGGCAGCGAACCTCGTTGCGCAGCCGTAAGGCCTCGATGTGTCCAAGGACGCGGCCGGCCTCGAGCCGGTCGCCGGTCGCCGGCGGCTCAGCAACATCGCGGAAGATTCCAACGACTTCCGCGTTGACGGTGTCGTACGAGCGGCCTACCTCGCCATTGTAAATGCGCGCTGCCGGGGCCCGCGCATGACCTGACTTCGGCGCCTCCGAAAGTTGAGCAATCTCCGTCAGGCGGCTGGGCTCGACGCTTCCAGCCTTCGCAAGCGTGACGATGCCTTGCCGCGTGCGCACGCGCAACTGCATGAGCGGGCTTGCGGCGAAGGCCCGCGAGAGCGGGCCAACGGTGTTTCTTACAAAGCGCGCGAACGACGACGACTCGTCTTCTGCATGAGCCTTTTTGTGTTCCGCCACACGAGATGTTTCGCCACCCGCGCTAGGCTGGCCTTGCCCAACGGAACTGAAAGCCCGCTGCTACGCGCCAGTGACGGTTGCATGCGCGCTGACGACGGTCGCGCGGATGGTGCGCCGTATCTCTCCTTGGCCCGAGAGCTCTTTGCGCATCGCTGCGACGCCTTGCTCGAACTCCGCTTGGTCGAGCAAATGCAGGGTGGAGACGTACTTGCCCTCGACTCTTTTTATGAGCGCCTCGCCGCTGCTCCCAATTTCCTGAACCACTTCGCGCTGGCTGACGTCGATAAAGCCGTGATCGTGAAACAGACGCGCCAGCCGCGGAATGCTCGGAAATCGCGCCAAGTCAATACGTGGAATTGACGGGAAGTATCGCGTCAAGACTTCGTGTTCGATAAAGTGCCGATGTGCGAGCGTTATCACGGCCACGGCACCTGACGGCGCCAACGCCGCGCGCAGCGACGCAAAGAACGCCGGCGTGAGGGTGAGATACTGGATCGACAGAAAAAACGTTACCGCGTCAAAGTGGTCTTGCGGGAGTCCGGCATTGGCATCCGCCTGTATATAATGAAGAGACAGATCGCGGCCTTTGGCGCCGGCTCGCGCGGCTGCCAGCATCGTGCTGCTGCGATCGAGCCCTGTCACAACCGCGCCTCGCTGGGCGAAAAGCGAGGAGTATCGCCCCGACCCGCAGCCGACATCGAGAACCTTCATCCCCGGCCGCAGCACGATAGCGTGCGCCGCGGCATCGAAGAGCGCGCGGTTGAAATCGGACAGTGGCCGCAACTCGTCGTAATGCATGCCTGCGCCGCCGGGAGCATCGTAGTCGATCGTGCCTGGTGTGTCGGGGTGAGCCGTTCCCGCGATGCGAGTGACTGCGTCACGAGCGTCGGGCGATAACGCGTCAGCCAGCGCTGCCGCGGTCGCGCCGTCAGGCCCAACCCGAGCGTTCGGAGCGATGTCCGCCAAGGGGAGAGACAGCAATGGACGGGTGCGAAGATCAGGATGCGGCAGCCTGGTCTGCGGATCGTCGTGGACGAGATCATCATAAAGGAGCAGCTCGATCGTGAGCTCGCGTGAACCGTCGTGCGCGCTTCGTCCGCCGGCGACTGTTTTTTCTATATCGCGCAACGCGCGACGCAAGGCTTGCGGATCGAGATCGGTTTCGAGTGCAGCGACGGCGCCATACGAATCGGACGCGGTGGCAGTGGCGCGCCGTTGGCTACGGTAAAAATCGGAGTTGTCGAGCAGCCGGCCAACATCGGCCACGCGTTCGAGCGCTTCACGGATGTAGCCGGGCGAGTCTCCCAGGTTGGAACAAAGACCGAGATAAGCGTTGGGCATCAGGCCTTGCGGCGGCGCAATTCCACCTCTGGCGTCGCTCCGTCGAGCAGGCGCGGTTTGCGCACGCGAACGACGACTTCCGTCACTCTTGGCTCCGCGCAGACCCCCCGCGCGATGCGATCGGCCAGCGCCTCAAGCAAAGCGAACGACTCTCGCTCGACGATGTCTTGGCAGGTGCGAAAGACGGCGCTGTAATCGACCGAATCGGCAAGGCGATCGGACGCCCATGCCTGCCCAAGCTCGGCCTGAATCTCCACATCGACGTCAATAGGTTGCTGACGTTCGCGTTCACCGGCGTTGGCGCCGTGCTTGCCCCAAAAGCGCATGCCGCTGATGCGGATGATCCCACGGTCGTGCGCCTCGCCGCTCATAGCGAAGGTCGCAGGGAAAGTTTTTGCGGCGCGCGGGCTGCGCCCACTCTGACAATCGCATCAGCCACCTCGACGACTCCACGCATCGCCGCGACGTCGTGCACGCGCACGATGTCTGCTCCAGCGGCGATAGCCAGCGAGACCGCCGCGGCCGTGCCGAACAGCCGCTCGTGCGCCGGCAGCCCCGTGATTTTGCCGATGAACGACTTGCGCGAGAGACCGATGAGCAGCGGATAGGGAAGTCGCTCGATAAATTCGTGAAGCCGGCCGAGGATCTGCACGTTGTGATCCGGCGTCTTGCCGAAACCGATGCCGGGATCGACGATGAGGTGAGCCGGCGCGACCCCGGCCTCGCGTGCGCCGCGGGCGGCACGCTCTAACGATGAAATGACCTCCTCAACGCAGTCACCCTCGTATTCTGAATTTGTGCGGTTGTGCATGAGGATGAGCGGGGCATCGCTGCGGGCAGCGAGCTCGACGATGCCTGGTACGGCTCCCCAGACACAATTGATGATGTCCGCGCCAACCGTCAGCGCGTCTGCTGCCACGACCGGTTTGAAGGTATCGATCGAAACTGGCAGGTCGACCGCGGCGCGCACCGCCGTAACGGCAGGAATGACGCGGCGCAGTTCCTCTTTATCGCTGACTGGTTCGTGACCGGGCCGAGTAGACTCGCCGCCTATATCGATGAAGTCGGCGCCGGCCTCGGCGAATTCAACGGCCTTGCGAGCGGCGGCGCCGGCGTCGCTTCCGATGCCGTCACCGGAAAACGAGTCGGGCGTTACATTAATGATGCCCATGATCAAGGTGCGCGCTCCCCACTCGTACGAGCGGCCGCGGATGGAGAGCGGCGAGAGGGCTGGCCGGTTAAACACTGGCGCGATCCGCGACGGTCGCGTTCTCCAGAAACCAGCGGCGCAGCGCGCCGACAAGGAACGTCGAGCCTGTGACAACCACCAGATCGGACGCCTTCGCGATACGCCGCGCAAGGTTCAGTGCTTCGACTGGATCATCAACTGCCCGCGACACCATGCCGCTGCGTTCCGCGACGTTGACGAGATTTCGAGCATGGCGTGAGCGGCGATGTGACACGTCGAAGGTGGTGAAGATATACTGCGCGGGCAAACCCCGCCAGGCGCTGATGATTCCATCGACGTCTTTATCCTCGGCCACGGCCACCACGAAGACAAGCCGGCGCTGCGGGAAATGCCGTTCGATCGCCGCTCGCAGGGCCGCTGCCTTCTCGGCGTTATGAGCAACGTCGAAGAGCAGCGCCGGCCGCGACGGGTAGTACTCGGTCCGCCCAGGCAACGAAAGCTGGCTCAGCGCCGCAGCGACATCCTGTGACGAAATGGGAAACTCTTGGCGAATCTGCTCGCACGCCAAAATTGCGGTCGCGGCGTTGGTCACTTGAAATTCGCCGATCAGCGGCAGCGTAAACGCATAGGACTGCAGTGCCGTCTGAATGCGCACGTCCTGCGCATACGACAGATCGGTAACAGTGGATGCCGCGCGCGCCGCTTCGCTGACAACGGTGACCGAAGCACCATGGGAGCGCGCTGCGTCTTCGATAATGCGGCGCACGCTCGGCTGCTCCGCCGCAGTCACCACCGGCACGCCGTTCTTGATGATGCCCGCTTTGTCGCGCGCAATCTGCTCCACCGTGTCTCCCAACACGTCTTTATGGTCTGTGCCCACGTTGGTGATGACGCTGACTTTGGGGTGAATGAGATTCGTACCGTCAAGCGATCCGCCGACGCCGACCTCAACGACCGCGATGTCCACCGCCTCTCGCGCGAAGTAGGTGAACGACAGCGCGACGAGCAGCTCAAAGTAGGACGGTGCACCCCACTGCTCGCCCCGCATCTCGTCGATCACCGGCAAAAGCTGACTGAATATTTCTGCGAACTGCTCTTCGCTAATCGCGACGCCGCCGATACGCGCGCGCTCCGTCACCGAATGGAGATGCGGCTTGGTGTGCAAACCGACTTTGAAGCCGGCCGCGCTCAAAATCGCGGCGCACATCGTCGCCGTCGATCCCTTGCCTGCCGTGCCGCCCACATGCACGGAGGCAAAATGGCGTTCGGGATTGTCGAGCCGCCGCAACAGCCTGCGCATACGGTCCAGACGGCCAGGAAACCGCCCGGAAACGGATTCAGCAGTGGTCCTGTCGAGAATACGAACGGCGTTTTGGAAGTCCATGCTTAGCCCGCGCCCGGGTGATCTGCGGTGCTGCCCCGCAGCAGCTCGAAGGCGTGCCGCAAAACGGGGTTGATAATAGCCAACGTCTCGCGCACGGCCTTGGGACTGCCCGGCAGGTTCACGATCAGCGTTCGCTTGCGTACAACCGCGACCGCGCGCGATAGGATCGCGGTCGGCACTTTGCTAGCGCTGTGCTGCCGCATCGCTTCGGCGATGCCGGGCACTTCGTAGTCGGCGATGGCCAAGGTGGCTTGCGGCGTCACGTCGCGCGGGCTCAAACCGGTGCCGCCGGCGGTGAAGACCACGTCCACCGTGCCCCGGTCGCACAGAAGCTTGAGCAGCGACTCCAGCTCTCTGCGATCGTCCGCCATAATTTCTTCCGAGACGATCACGCATCCGGGCGGCAAGTTTTCACGCATCACCGGCAAACAGGCATCCAGGCGCGTGCCCGACGATGCTTTGTCGGAAAGAACCACGAGGGCCGCCCGCGGGGGCCCGGTCACGTCAGTGCTTTGGTCGGGCAATCGACGTCCTCCGATAATGACCGCTGCGTCCGCCGGACTTTTCGATCAGCGCCAAACGCTCGATGACCATGGCGCGATCGGCGGATTTGCACATGTCATAAATGGTCAGGGCCGCAACCGCCGCACCGGTAAGCGCCTCCATTTCCACGCCCGTTTGCGCGCTGCAACGCGCGCTGCAACGGATGCGAATGCGGTTGTTGCCTTGCGCTTGGCAGTCAACCTGCACATCGGTGAGCGGCAAGGGATGGCACAACGGGATGAGTTGCGCTGTGCGCTTGGCGGCCAGGATGCCGGCGATCTGTGCGGTGACGAAGACGTCCCCCTTTTTGGAAGCACCAGCTCGGATCTGACGCAGCACGTGCGGCGCCACAACGATCTCAGCCTCTGCCTCGGCCCAGCGCTCGGTGACCTGTTTGCCGCCGACGTTCACCATCGTGACCGAACCGTCAGGCTTGATATGGGAGAGGCGAGGGCGTCGCGCGGTTTGCGACGGCCGCGAGCGAGGAATGGTCATGAACGGTCGAAGCTTCGCAGTTCGGGCTCGTTTTGCTTGCGAGCGCGGTGCGCTTTACGGCAATCCGGCGTGGCCGCGCGCTAGTATGACGCCGATCATCGCAAGGCCGAACAGCCAGCAATAAATGGCGAACGGCGTGAGCTTGTGCCGGTCGACGTAACGCATGAAGAACCTGATAGCGAACATGCCAGCGATGAAGGCAACGACGAAGCCGGTTGCGATGACCACGAATGGCTCCGGCGCGACGCCTACTAAGGCGACGTTGTGCTGCCCCGCCGCATCCGCCACGCGCGGATGCACGATGCGGCGAACCTCCAAGAGGCTTGCCCCGACAATGGCAGGTCCGGCCAGCAGGAATGAAAAGCGCGCGGCCTCCTCGCGCGTCAGGCCGGCAAGCATGCCTCCGGCGATTGAAAAGCCCGACCGTGAACCGCCGGGCACGAGGCCGCCGATCTGCGTGAGCCCGATCCAGGCTGCCTTGAGGAGATTCAGCTGTTCGGCTTTTTGACGTCCTTGCCCAAGCCGCTCGACGACAAAAAGGACGAGGCCCGTCACGAGCAAGAACACCGCTGCAAACAGCGGTTGGGCGAAGAGACGGTCGAACTGCTTTTCAAAGACTTTGCCGATCACGGCCAGTGGAATGGTGCCGACGACAACGAGCAAGGCGAGCCGCTCGAACGGTTGCGAAAAACGATGCCCAAAACCGGTGAAAAACCCGACGATCAGCCGGCCGTAATCTTGCGCGAAGTAAACGAGCACGGCCAAGAACGTGCCGAGATGGAGCATAACGACGAACGGCAAGCTCGGTAAATCCCAGCCAAACAGGTAGGAAAGCAGCAGCGTATGCGCTGCGCTGCTGATCGGGAAAAGCTCGGCCACTCCCTGAATGATGCCAAGCGCTATTGCGTGCACGAAGGCCACGGGCGACTCCCTTAACCGCGATGCCTCGTTTGCCGTTCATGTGTTGAGGCTGAACGTATAGATAATTCTGTACGTCTCGGTCGCGGGTTGACCATTCACTTCAGGAAGGAAATACGTGCTTTCCTTCGCGGCCCGCAGCGCCGCTTGGTCAAGATCAGGATAGCCAGACGATTCCCAAACCCTCATATCGCTGACCCCGCTTGGGCCGATCGTGAGCAGCACGATGACGGTGCCTTCTTCGCCACTCGAGACTGCCTGCGCTGGGTACGTCGGCTGCACCTGATGGTTGAAGCGTGCGCTGACGATCACGTAACGGGCGTCAACCGGCGCTGGAGGCAGCGGCGACGGCGTTGCCGGCACCGACCCCGAATCGTCGCGGGCGGTGCCGGGCTGTTCGGTTACCTGCGTGGTTGGAACGAGGACGATCGGACGACGTGGGCGCGCCGAAGGGTGGGCGTGCGGGACCTGCGGTGCGGTGCTGGGCCTGGTCTGATTGCGCACTGGGGTCGGACTTGAGCGCGGCGTTGGCGGCGGTGTGGGAGGCGGCGTTTTGAGCGTGACGAGGCTAAGCTCTGTAATCGAAGGTGTCGGGGCAGCAGACCATTCTGTCGGGCGGATCAATCCACCCAGCACCATGTGCAGCACGGCGGAAACCAAGATGAAGGCCGCCGTGACCAGTGCGATCGTCCGGCGTTCGCGGCGGGTTGGACTCTTTTGTGTGCGTGCTTTGGCCATTGTTCCGTCCAGGATCCGGTAGCCGTATTATAGCTCGCTCCGGCGAAAAGCCAAACCCTGTTAGCCTGAGTACGCACCCGCGAAAGCCTTGGATGAAAATAAAAGGCGGCATATGAGATGCCGCCTTGATGAGCTGCCGGGCGCGAATCGAATTTGCGCGACGATTATTCGAGCGTGAAGTCGTACTCGATCTTGTACTGCCGGGTCGTCGGAATGCCGTTTGACGTCGGGGGCTTGAAGCTTGAGGCTTCGGCAGCTTGCAACGCCGCTTTGTCGAGCGCCGCATTGCCCGACGATTGCGCGATGGACGCCGATACCACGTTGCCCGACGGGCCGATGGTCACCAGCACCCAGACTGTGCCCTGGATGTTCTGTTGTTTGGCCATCTCCGGATATTCCGGTGAGACCTTGTGGATGAACTCGGAATCGGTCATCACCACCGGACCGGTTTCCGGCGCCGCAGTTCGCGCAACCGTTGGTGCAGCGGTTGGAACGCCCTGCGGATTGCCGACCGGCGGCGGCGAATAAGCGGCCTCCGGCGTGCCCGGGCCACCCTCGCTCTTCGATTGTACGACGTGCAGCTTGAGCGGCGGCGGCGTGTTCTTCGAAGGCGGCGGCGTCGGTGTGGGCGGCGGCGTCGGTGTCGGCTTGGGCGTGGGTGTCGGCTTGGGCGGCGGTTTGAACTTCATCACCGTCACCACGTGTGGCGGCGGCGTCGCCTCTTCTTTGAAATGCGGGAACATCTTCTCAGCGGCGCCACCCAAAACGAAATGGACGGCTGTTGAGAAGACGATAAAGAAGATCGACAGGCCGACAATCGTGTACTTCTCGCGCTTGGTGAACAGCGCGGGAACGGTGTGGGGCTTTTGTGGTGGATTTGTAGCCATGATCTCCTACGGGTTGTTAACGTCTTGCGTTGCGCCCTGAATTTTGTTGGCCAGACCAAACTGGGTAAAGCCGGCTCGCTTGGCGGCGTCCATGACGGTCAGCACCGTGCCATACTTGACCGCCGGCGCTGCCTTAATGATGATGTCGTCTTGCTTGCCAAACTGCTGGTAGTAACCTTCCATGAAATTGTAGAGCTCGGTCTTCGGAATCGTGTCCGCTCCGACTTGGATCTCGTCCTGGTTCGTCTTCTGATTGTGACTAATGATCATGACGATGGTTGAGTTCGTCACCTTGATCTTGTTCTTGGCTTCCGGCACCGGCGGCGGTTTCAACAGCGAGGTGAGGATCATGAAGATAATCAGCAACACCAACAAAACGTCGGTGAACGGCGTGATGTTGATGGTAGACATCACATCTTCTTCCGGCTGGGAGCCTATGACTGACATGGCGTGCGCCTTCTCTCTACTGAGTCACGAAGCCGACGTCGTCGTCGCCGGCCGCTCGTGCGGCGTCTAAGATTTTGATGATGGTGTTATAGCTTGCGTCTTGGTCCGCCAGCAGCGATACGTGCCGGGTGTAGCCTTGATTCGCGTGCTTGTCATGAAAGCTGATGGTGTCGGCCATGACCTGATAGAGCCGTTGCGAGGGCACTTCTTTTTGGTCGATATAGATGCGGTTCTTCGACGTCACCTCGACGTCGATCGAGTGCTGCAGCTGATTCTTGGTAATGTTCTGCGGCGACGTGTTCTTCTTTGGAAGCTGCTTCTGGAACCCGGGTGGCGCCGAGAGCGCCGCCAAAATCATGAAGATGATGAGGAGGACCAGCAAGACATCGGTGAAGGGCGTGATGTTGATCTCCGCCATCACTTCAGTGTCTTGCTTCGATGCCGTCATACCCATGAGTGCTTCGTTGCCTCTTCGCTATCTATACTATACGCCGATTGGCGACGAACGGATCAGTTGACGTTGGCGCGCGGGCTGGCGTGCCGACCCGCGTCTCGCTGCGTTTCCTTGCTAGCCGCCGGCCGGCCCACTGGGACGAGGCGCCGGCGCCGAAGGCGCCATACCTGGTTTGCGCGGCGTATACAGCTCGGTCGGGATTGGCGCCCCTGCGTTGTGGAACGCCAGCATCTCGGCCAGCTTGTTTGCCGCGACGATCATCTCTTGGTTATACGTCTTGATGCGCGACTTGAAATAGTTGAAGAAGATAACGGCAATGACGGCGACGCCGAGTCCGGCGGCCGTGGTGACCAGGGCTTCCGATACGCCCGCCGCCACGACGGCCGGCGTCGAGTTGCCCTTGAGCGCGATGTCGTTGAAGGCCCGGATGATGCCCAACACCGTTCCGAAAAGACCGACGAAGGGAGCGATGACGGCCACCGTGCCGATGATCGACAGGTTCGCCTCGAGGGTGTTTAACTGTTCGAGCAGCGAGATCGAGAGGGCGTCCGAGATGTCCGCGCGGCTCTTCTCATGGCGATACAGGCCGAACTGCAAAATCTTCGGCAACATGCCTCTGTGTCGGTCGCAGACAGCGATAGCGCCGTTCATGTCGTCCTTGGCAACACGGTCGCCAATCTCTCTCAGCAGACCGGCTGGGTCGGAATGCTGCTTTGAAAAAAAGTACATACGCTCGAGGACGATGCCGACGGACACGATCGACAACAGCAGCAGCGCATACATCGCCGGGCCGCCGCGATTTAGGAAGTCAACGAATGTAGCGAAAAAATCCATTGGAGTTAAGTCTCCTCAACACATGATTTGCGAACGACGCTGATTGGGTGACGCCTCATCCGTGAATAAAGAGGGCGGGCGCGTTCGCCCGTCCACGTGGCGGAACGGGTTACACGCCCTTTCTGGCGATTCCTACCGTCCACTCAGGCCTCTGGAGAGGTTGGGACGAAACACCTAGGGGCCACGCGTACCGGGCTGATTCGTCTTCTCGTTTCGCCCGCCACCAGTGATCAGGCTGTTGTCTTTGCCATTCAGCGCTATGAACTGCGTGTTGACCGTGTCCATGGCAGTCTTATCATTTTTCGCCTTGAAAATGTCAAAGGCTTTTCGCAATGCGGTATTCGCCTGGTCTTTCTTGTTCTGATTGGCGTATGCGATACCCAGTGCGTACCAGCCCCAACCGAAGTTGGGATCGGCTTTCGTCGCCGCCTCGGCATAGCGCTGGGCGTCCGGGTAGTAGTTGATCTTTTCCGTTGAGGCGCTGAGCAGCAATTGGGCTATGTTCGAGTTGTAGAGGGCCGCGTTGACGGGTGCGGCGGCGATAGCTTTTGGCAATGCGCTGTCAACTGCTTTGGTATCCCCCTTGGCTGCTGCAAGCTCGGCGAGACCGAACTGCGCGTCCGCGCTGTGCGGGTCGATCTGCAGCGCCTTGTTA
Organism: Vulcanimicrobiota bacterium; assembly: GCA_030948685.1. Lineage (GTDB taxonomy): Bacteria > Vulcanimicrobiota > Vulcanimicrobiia > Eremiobacterales > Eremiobacteraceae > JAFANK01. Next base: position 28,891 of record JALYZV010000023.1, read on the forward strand.
TACGAGGCCTGTGCGGCTGCATAGTTCTTCTGCCGCACATAGATGTCACCGATGTTGATCTGCGCCTGCACGTTGCCGGGCTGAAGTTGGGCAAGCTGGATCAACGGGTTGAGCGCTGCATTGAGGTTATTCTTGGTAATGTAATAGGTCGCGAGATTCTGATAACCGTAGGGCGCCTTTGGATCGATATGCTCGGCTTTATTGATCGACTCGAGCCCACCGGCTTCGTCGCCGGACGCGAGCTGTGCCTGGCCGAGAGAAGCCATCAAACGCGACGATAACATTGCATTCTTCTTGTCGTCGAGCTGTGCCGCGGCTTGATAATCAGCCACAGCGGCTTTGTAGTTTTGTGCACCGTATTCGCAGTCGCCCTTGAGCATCTGATACTCCCAGGCTTTCGGGCTCAGCTGCGCAGCTTTATTTGCGGAGGGAAGACATTCGCTAAATTGTTGACCCTGCCACAGCGTGAAGGCGTATTGAGCGTTGGCTGCAGCAACGGTGCTAGTCGACGCCGACTTGGGATCGAGTTTCGTCGCCTGGTCGTACGAATCGACCGACGTCTTGAGCTTGAGCGTCGCAGTTTGGCTGGAGATGCGGTTATTCTTCAGATCCGATCCGTCGGAGTAGTAGGCCGCCCCACGACCCGCCCAGAGGCGAGCGTCGCTCGGCAATAGCTTGACGCCATCATCGGCAAGACTCTCTGCCTGACCGTAGCTTTCTTTTGTAATGTCGGCTTCGATGAGCCCAAGGCGGGCTGCCACGTTTTTGGGATCGGCGGCAAGTTTCTTGGCGTTGTCCGACTGGGCAGCAGCGGTTTCGCTCAAGCCGGCAAGTGTGAAACTATAGGTGAAATCGTAAAACGCCATGACCGGTTTGTTGTTCCTGGTGGCGGGGGCGTAGGTCGACAGCTTTGCGACCCGCAGCACTTCATCGTCGAGATCTTTGTGGCCCGACGATTTCGCGATTGTGATCGACTTGGTTGTGCCGTCTGCAGCCACCAATACTTTGACGAGGACCGTTCCAACCTCGTGCTTGGCCCTGGCAGATTCCGGGTAGTTGGGCTTTACTTGCACCTTGAATTTCGGCTGCTCGTAATAGCTTGGTTGGTCGGCCCGCGCCGGGGCCTGCATCCAGGCCGCGGCCAGAACGAGCGCGCCAACAGCGGCTGCAATGCTGCGCTGAAACTTGTTCATTGCTCTCCTCAGGTTCTCTAATGGGTATGGAAGATAAGCGGTATTCCCTTTGGTGCGAAAATCCTGTCAGCGAGACTTCAATCGTCGCTGGGCCGCAGCTGCCGAGCGCAGCAGGCGAGCCAGATCTACAGCGTTATAACGTTCGATTGCCTGCCGAAAGTTTCGTAGCCGCGTCTCGAAGGCGCTCAGCGCGGGTACCACGTTGCGCCTGTTCTCGAGCAGGCTGCCTGTCCATAGCGCCGCGGGCGATCTCGCCAGTCGCGTGACGCTCTCGAATCCAGGACCGGTCAGTTGCGTCCGCAGGCGGTGGAGGTCAGCCACGGCGAGCGCAGTGGCTGAAGCGACGAGCTGCGGCAAACCGCTCGTTGCCGCGACCACGCGATCGTGCTCGCGCGCCGACATGGGCACTGGCACAGAACCGAGCGAACGTACAAATGACTGCGCTTGACGCAGCACGGCCGCTCGACTGGGTTGCCTTGGGACGCACAGCGCGAACGGCATTCGTCTGAAGAGATGGTCGCTGGCCGACTCCGGACCACATCGTTCCAGGCCCGCAAACGGGTGACCGCCAGCGAAGCCTACCCGCGATCTTCCCATCAATAGCGGCGCTGCTGCCTTCAGTACTGAAACCTTCAAACCGGCGACGTCGATAACCACACTCCCATCACGGGCACTCTTCAGAACCCGCGGCAGCAGCGCTATCACGGCACGCAAGGGAACCGCAAGCACAACGATGTCGGCCGCCGCGACGGCGCGCTCTAAGGAGGGTGCGATGCTCGTGAGCGCGCCACGACGTCGAGCCACGCGTGCAGAGGCCGTGCGCCGATCGTAGCCGATGACGCGTGTGCGCTGGGATGCACGACGCGCTGCGAGACCAATGGATGCACCGATGAGACCGGTGCCGATGATCGCGATGGTTCGCGCAGGGCGCGCCTTACGCTTCAATCGCGAACGACGCGTCTGAGGCGAGCGGTCGGCCAACCGCGCGAGCGACGGGACGCACTTGCTCCATCAGCCCGGCAAAATTCTCGAAGGTAAGGGATTCGAAGCCATCCTTGAGTGCATCCTCGGGGTGCGGGTGCACCTCGATCATGAGACCGTCCGCCCCGACCGCTACGCCGGCGCGCGCCATCGGCGTCACGAGGTCCCACTTGCCTGTGCCGTGACTCGGATCGACGATGATGGGCAGATGCGTCAGTCCCTTGACGAGTGGAACGACACTGAGATCGAGCGTGTTGCGCGTCGCTGTTTCGAACGTGCGGATGCCGCGCTCGCACAAGATCACGTTGTGATTGCCGCCCGCGTACAGGTACTCGGCCGCCAGCAGCCATTCTTCGACCGTTGCCGATAGCCCGCGCTTGAGCATCACCGGCTTGCGCGACTTGGCGACCTCCTTGAGCAGGTTGAAGTTCTGCATGTTGCGGGCGCCAATCTGCAGCACGTCAGCATACTGCTCGACGAGCGGAATATCGCGTGGATCGAGCACCTCGGTGACGATCGGCAGGCCGGTCTGCGACCGAGCCTCGGCCAAAATTTCAAGACCTTCTTTCCCCATGCCCTGGAACGAATACGGTGACGTGCTTGGCTTGTACGCCCCGCCTCGGAGAAGCGTGGCGCCGCAACGTTTGACCCAATGCGCCGTCTCGACGAGCATGTCTCGGCCCTCAACCGTGCATGGACCGGCAATCACG
>JALYZV010000027.1 GCA_030948685.1 Vulcanimicrobiota bacterium
GCAGCGTGAGTGTCTCAGGAATATCCAAAACCGTTGCCGCTTCGCGTACGCTCATGCCCAACCGCCACGGACGCTGCGCCTGACGCTCCTCCATCGCGACCGACAAACGAGCGTAGGCAGCATCCAATGACTGCCGCGCAACAAATTCGTCTGGTTTATGGACGAGCGCAGCGTGCCCGTGTTCGAGCAGCCAGGCGAGGGCGGTTTCCGCTATGTTGAGCACCACGTTCGCCCTGGCGGCGATCTTGGCCGCAGCAAGCGGGGCCAGGCCACTTGCCTGCAGGGCCTCAAAGACCCCAGCTGCGTCCGCCGGTGCGCTGTCAAAGTCAATGCTCGCATCGGAAGCGACGGCGGCGGATGATTGTGTGCCACGCGTTTGGATGTCCGCCGCTGCCAGCACGACGGCGCCGCCGAGAAGATCCTTCGGACTCATGCGCCGCACGATGATACGCAAGCCGGGATAGAAAATGGTTGGCCGCCACAGCACGATGCGCGCTTTGGACTTGTGACTGTCCTTGGGTGGCGCGCCCACAAAACGCAGCTGCCCGGGAATCTCCGCAGAGCCGATGTGCACGCGTACCGGCATCTTCGCCCGCAGGATCCGAAGCGCTGATGGCTCCGCCGTAAAATCAACCAGCAGCTCGCGCGCGGGCTCGAACTCGCGGGTGGCGACGAGCGCTTCTCCACGAGCGATGTGCGCGACGTCGATACCCGGAATATTGACGGCGACCCGCGAGCCGCCGCTAGCCGACTCAACGCGCTGGCCGAAGATCTGCAAGTTCCGTATCCTCGCTCGAAGCCCGGAGGGCTGCAGTGCGAGGGTGTCACCAACCGATATGACCCCTTGCATGAGTGTGCCGGTAACGATTGTTCCGTGCCCGGAAAGCGCGAAGACCCGATCGACCGGCAGGTACGCTGGGGCTTGTGGACGCCGGGCCGGAAGCGCAGCCAGCGCGTCATGGATTGCAGTTTTGAGGGCCTCGATTCCCTCGCCGGTCAGCGTCGAGACTTCGATCAGCGGGGCGTCGTGCGCCACGGTGCCTACGGTCGCCTCGCGCGCAAGCTGCGCGGCGAGCGAGCGGGCTGACGCGTCGACGAGATCGATCTTCGTCAGGACGATGATCGCGCGCGAGACGTTGAGGAAGTTGAGAATGTGCAGGTGCTCGAACGTCTGGCGCTTGGGTCCGTCAGGCGCGGCGATGACCAGGAGTAAAAGCTCCATACCCGCGGCGCCGGCGAGCATGTTGTGGAGGAAGCGCTCGTGACCGGGAACGTCGACAATGCCCGCCTCGACGCCGTCGGGAAAGCGCAGTGGCGCAAAGCCCAGATCGAGCGTCATACCACGTTGCTGTTCTTCGATGAGGCGGTCAGGATTGTGGCCAGTCAGCGCAATGACGAGCGAACTCTTGCCATGGTCGACGTGTCCGGCAGTTCCAACGATGTGCATATGCGAGGGTGGTTGCGCGATTGGCGCGCAGTTACACGACGCTTGCGAGCGCGTCGACGAGAAGTTGATCTTCGTCCGGCATCACCGTGCGCAAGTCGATGACGAGGGCCGCGTCCTCGATACGCCCGATCACGGGCGGCTGATGTCTGCGCAATGCAGCGGCAAGAGCATCGGGCGCGCAACTCCGCGCAGTAATGGCAATGCCGGAAGATGGGATGCGCTCCAGCGGAAGCGTCCCGCCGCCCGTCGCCGATTCGGTCGCGCACGGCTCGACGCTCACCGCTGCTGATTTAGCTCGCAGCGCGTGGCGAATCGCGTCGGCGCGGCTACGCAGCACGTCGACCGGCGTCTTCAGCATCGCAAACAGCGGGATTTCCTCCAGCCTGCCCGGCTCGAGATAGCACGCCAGGGTTTCGGCAAGCGCCGCAAGCGTGAGTTTGTCCACCCGCAGCGCGCGCAGCAGCGGGTTGCGCTTGATGGTGTCAAGCCGGTCGGCGCGCCCAACGATGATGCCGCATTGCGGGCCGCCCAGCAGTTTGTCACCGGAGACAGCGACGAGGTCGATACCGGCTTTGATCTCCTCGGCAAGCGTCGGCTCGTGCTGCAGCCCGAACTGCTCCATATCGACGAGCGCTCCAGATCCTAGATCTTCGAACGAGAGAACGCCAAGCTCCTTGGCAAGGGCGGCCAGGGTCGGCGCATCGACCTCGGCGGTGAAGCCCAGGGTCCGATAGTTGCTCGGATGCGTCCGCATGAAAATCGCAGTCGCTTGAGACCAGGCATTGCGATAGTCGAGCGGATAGGTCTTGTTTGTTGTGCCGACCTCAACGAGCTTGGATCCGCTCTTGCGCAGGACGTCAGGCAGGCGAAAACCGCCGCCGATTTCGATCAGCTGGCCGCGGCTGACCACGACCTCACGATCGCGCGCGAACGTGTCCAGCACGAGCAGCACCGCGGCGGCGCAGTTGTTCACAACGAGCGCGCTTTCGGCGCCAGACAGCTCGCACAATTGAGCTGAGACGCGTTCGTAGCGGCTGCCGCGTTTGCCGGCGCCAAGGTCGTACTCGAGGTTGGTATAGCCCATGCCGAGCGCAGACGAGGCGGCGAGCGCCGCCGGCGCGAGCGGAGCCCGCCCAAAGTTCGTGTGCAGGAGGATGCCGGTGCCGTTGACCACGCGCACGAGTCCCTGGCCTTGTGCCAGTGCGAGACGCTCCAAGACTGTCTGGCGCAAGCTCTCGAAGCTCGCAACCGCGGCTCCGTCGCGCGCGCCGGCGCGCGCCTGATCCAATACAGCGGCGACGGTGGAGCGGACGGTGCCGTGCCCGAGCACCCCATCGTATGCCGATACGATAGGATCGGTCGTAAAGCGATGGACAGGCGGGACTTCCCGCAATGGTGCTTTCATATTTTTCGGTCGAGTCAAGCTCGACCGCTTCAGAACGGACCTAAAGGTCCGTTGCAGCAACCGACCCTTAAGGTCCGTTGCTGCATTTGATTAGGCGGCGGGGGCTAAATGTTTTTCGACCATCGAGGCCAGCTGCTTTTCAGGCACGTACCCGACGATACGATCGACCGCTTCACCGGACTTGAAAAGAATCAATGCCGGAATGCCGCTGACCTCGTATTTGCCCGCAATGCTCGGGCTGTCGTCGGTATTGAGTTTGACGACCTTCAGCCGGCCCTGATAGGTTTGCGCGATTTTGTCGACCACCGGCGCAACCATGCGGCACGGCCCGCACCAGGGTGCCCAGAAATCGACCAACACCGGGCTGGTCGCCTGCAACACCTCAGTTTGGAAATTGTTTTGGTTGACGCTGGTCAGCTCGCTCAAGATAATCGCTCCTCGGGATTCGGACGAAACGTCCGCGACTCAGATGCAGGTTGCAAAGTTCGGGTTACAGGCGCTCGGCTTCCTCCGTGTGCTGACCGACGTTTGCAGCTGCAATCACAGTATCCCCTTCGTCAAGCTTCATTACACGCACGCCCTGCGCGGAGCGGCCGGTTTCACGAATTTGGAAAACCTTAATGCGGATGACGATGCCATGCGATGAGATCAGCATGATCTCATCGTCCGGCTTGACGAGGAACTGATCCACAATCTCGCCGTTTTTCGCCGTGCGGTTGAACGCTTTAATGCCCTTGCCGCCGCGATTGGTCTTGCGATACAAATCGATGGGCGTGCGCTTACCGTAGCCCTTGCCCGTGATGACGAGCACCTCACGCCGATCTTTACCGATGATGTCAAGCGCTTGCACCATGTCTTTGGGGCCCAGCCGCACAGCGCGAACCCCACGGCTTGCCCGGCCCATCGGGCGCACCGTCTTCTCGTCGAAGCGAATGGCAAAACCCGCGCTCGTCGCCAGCAGCAGCTCGGCCTTGCCGTCGGTGAGTTCAACGCTCAAGAGCTCGTCGTTGGGCATGAGGCTGATGGCAATCAGACCGGAACGGCGTACGTTGCCGAATTCGGTCAGCGCAGTCTTCTTGATGTAACCGCGCTTGGTCACCATGACGAGGTAGTCTTCGGTACCGAGCTTGCGAACGGGCAGCACGGTCGTGACCGTTTCCCCGGGTGGCAGCGTCAGCAGGTTGACGAGCGCCGTGCCGCGTGCTTGGCGAGAGGCATCCGGGATCTCGTGCGCGCGCAAACGGAGCACCCGGCCGCGATTGGTGAAGAAGAGAACGTGCTGATGGGTCGATGCCGAGAAGATATGGCGAACCACGTCCTCTTTTTTGAGCGCCAAACCCATGACGCCGCGTCCGCCGCGGTTTTGCGAGCGAAAGGTGTCGGCGTTGACCCGCTTGATGTACCCACCCGACGTCACGGTAACCACAACGTCGGTGTCGGCGATCAGATCCTCGATCTCGAACTCACCCTCGGCCTCGACGATCTGCGTGCGGCGCTTGTCGCCGAACTTTTTCTTGAGTGCACCGACTTCGTCTTTGACAACCGCATAGATGCGGCGTTCGCTGCGTAACAGCTCTTCAAGCCCGGCGATCGTTTTGAGCAAGGCGACGTATTCGTCTTCGATCTTCTGACGTTCGAGTGCGACCAGCCGCTGCAGCCGCAGGTCGAGAATCGCATTGGCCTGGATTTCGGTCAGCTTGAACTTTGCCATCAAGCCATCGCGCGCTTCTTCGGTCGTTTGCGACCCGCGAATCAGCTTAATGATGGCGTCGATGTGATCGAGGGCGATGCGGTAGCCCTCGAGAATGTGCGCGCGCTCTTTCGCTTTGCGCAGATCGTACTGCGCGCGCCGGGTAACGACGACCCGACGGTGCTCGATGTAGGCCTCGAGCATTTGGCGCAGCGTCAGTGTCCGTGGCTGCCCCTCGACCAGCGCCACGTTGTTGACGCCAAACGTCGTTTGCAGCGGGGTGTGCTTGTACAGCTGGTTGAGAATGAGCTGCGGCTGGCCCTCGCGCTTGAGCTCGATGACCAAGCGCATCCCCTTGCGGTCGCTCTCGTCGCGCAGATCGGCAACGCCGACGACCTTCTTGTTGGTGATGAGCTCGGCGATAGACTCGATGAGTTTGGTCTTGTTGAGCTGGAACGGGATCGCGGTGACGACGATTGCCTGACGACCGCCGCGCAGCTCTTCGAACTCGTGCTTGGCGCGCATCATGATCGAGCCGCGCCCGGTGAGATAACTTTGGCGGATGCCCTCGCGCCCCAAAATGAGCGCGCCGGTTGGAAAGTCAGGGCCGGTCACAATCTTGAGCAGATCTTTGTCTTTCAAGTTGCGGTCTTCAATAATCGCGACGATGGCATCGCAGACTTCGGTGAGATTGTGCGGCGGAATGTTCGTTGCCATGCCGACCGCAATGCCAGACGAGCCGTTGATGAGTAAATTGGGCAAACGCGCGGGCAGCAGCGCCGGTTCGCGCGTGGACGAGTCGTAGTTGGGGACAAAATCGACCGTTTCTTTGTCGATGTCAGCCATCATCTCGGTGGCAGTTTGCGCCAAGCGCGCTTCGGTGTAGCGCATGGCTGCCGGCGGATCGCCGTCGATCGATCCGAAGTTGCCGTGGCCGTTGATCAGCGGATAGCGTAAGCTGAAGTCTTGCGCCATGCGCACGAGTGCGTCGTAGACGGAGACGTCGCCGTGGGGGTGGTAGTTCTTGAGCACCTCGCCGACCGTGCCGGCACACTTGCGGTGCGGCTTGTCGGGGTTTAAGCCCAACTGCGACATGGCGTAGAGGATGCGCCGATGCACGGGTTTGAGACCGTCGCGGACATCCGGCAGTGCGCGTGACACGATCACGCTCATGGCGTAATCGAGGTACGAGCGGCGCATCTCGTCTTCGACGTTAACGGTCAATAGCCGGTCGGAGGGCGTGCCGTGCTGGTACGATTCGAAGGTCATGTCACCGCGCGATTTGCCGTCGCGGCCTTCGCCCTTGGGCGGCTCTTTCGGGCTCAAATCGAGTCGGTTCTCCTAACGAAGAAGGGTCGTTGCAACATATATAATGCGAACATGCTACGGTTCGATTCGTGCACGCAACGCTCCCGCCAAAAGCCGCTGCAGGAGGCGTTTACGAGCGGCCGTAAGCGCGCTGTAATGAGCGCGGATGCGACAACAGTATCGATATCGCTCCCGAATGAAACCGCGACAAGAGGGCTTGGCGCTGCGCTGGCCGGGGCGTGCACAGCGGGGGCGGTCATCCTGTTGCGCGGGCCACTCGGCGCGGGCAAAACGACACTCGTTGATGGGTTCGCGCAGGCGCTGGGCGCAGGTCACGCAACCAGCCCCACGTTTGTAATCGCGCACTCCTACGTGGGCGGGCGGATGCCAGTCTGGCATGTGGATCTGTATCGCATCGAGGGCGAAGATGACGTCGCCGACCTCGATCTTGGACAGTACCTCGCTGACGACGCGGTCACGCTTGTGGAATGGCCCGAGCGAGCCGGCGATGTCTGGCCGAACGACGTGCTGACGGTGGAACTAGCGGCGGAGGGAACCGGCCGGCGAGCATGGATCGCAAGCGTCGGACCGCGCTGGCGCGACATCGTCGGTGTTGTGCGCATAGCGGCGCAGCGGCTCGAAGCGTGAAATCCGAGGGTCTGGTTGTCGGCATTTCGACGGCTGGTGCGGTGGAGGTTGCCCTCCTGGCGCCGGACATTGACGTCGCTGCTCGCAGTGACAAAGGTGCTCTCGAGTCGCTTGCGGCGCTGTTGCAGCGCGCATTGCACGAACGTCACCGCGCAATCGACGAAATCACGCTGATCGGCGTCTGCACGGGGCCGGGCTCGTTTACAGGGTTACGCATCGGCGTGGCTTTTGCAAAGAGTCTGGCGCAGACCAAAGATATTCCGATCGTGGGAGTGTCAGCCTACGACGTCGCCGCATTTCACGTCACCTCGCTGCCGGTTGTCAGCGTCGCGCGTGGCAAGCGCGACTATTATTACGCGCGCCTGACGGCCGATAGTGTTCACGCGCCGCAGTTCATTGCCGGCTCAAAGTCGGCGATCGAACGCGCGGCAGCCGATTTGGGCCGGGCTGGCGTGCCGGCCGCGATCGTTGGCCCGGACTTTTCTAACGCGAAGCCGGGCGACGCGGCGCGCGCGGTCGCGCAGCTTGCCTGTCAATCTCAGCAAAGTGGGCTGGACCTGCATTGGACAAACATCGCAATCGATTATGGCCAACGTCCTAATGCGGTCCTGAATTGGGAACGGCGCCGTCGGAGCGGATGAAGAGGGGCCGCCTCTTTCGCGCCGCGAAGAGAGGAGCGAATGAAGGCCCCACCCAGGCTTCTCGAAATCTCCCCAATGCGGTCCGACGATATCCAGGCGGTGCTGCACGTTGAATCGCTATGCTTCCCGACGCCATGGCCGCGCAATGCATTCTATAACGAGTTAAATGACAACAAGCTCGCCCACTACTACATCGGGCGGTTCGAGGATCGAATCATTTCCTATGCGGGCCTGTGGGTTATCCTCGAGGACGCGCATATAACGACGATCGCGGTCGATCCCATGTATCAGCGCAAGCGGTTCGGCGAGCAGCTGCTCATCAAGCTCGTCGAAGAGGCGATCGAACGCGGCGCACGCTGGATTACACTCGAGGTGCGCGAGGCGAACGTCGCCGCGCAGAATCTCTACAAAAAATATGGCTTCACCATCGTCAGCACGCGGCGCGGTTACTACTCTGATAATGATGAGAATGCACTCGTCATGTGGGCGGGCAATCTGAAGGGCGCGATCTATCAGAACCGGCTGAAAGCGCTAAAGGAGAGCCTCTCCTGAGGCAATCCGCGACCCCACCAGCGCTTGGACCCTCCGATGCCAGCGGGTTTTTTGCGCTGTGCCGCAGCGTGCGGTCGCGACTGCCGCGCAACCGCTACCGTCACGTGCTTGGCGTCGCCCGGACGGCTGAGCGTCTCGCCCGCCGCTACGGCGTCTCGACCCACAAGGCCCGCGTCGCCGCGATGATCCATGACATCGCGCGAAACTGGAGTCCGGAAGAACTCTTTGCCTATATGCGCAGGCACGGACTTGCAATCTCGGCGGCCGAGCAACAGGCGCCCGCGCTGCTGCATGCTCGCGTCGGCGCGCACCTTGCGCGCGAACAGTTCGGGGTGGACGATCCGCAGATGCTGCTGGCAATCGAGCGTCACACGGTTGCCGTACCCGGCATGTCCGATCTTGAGAAAATTCTCTACGTCGCAGATACGATCGAACCATCGCGGTCATTCTCGCAGCGCGCCGCCGCCGCGGCGGCCGCTGACCTTTCCTTAGACAAAGGACTACTCGCGTGCGTGAAAGCTTCCATGGAATATCTCACTTCAAACGGTATCCCGATCGCGCCCCAGACACTCGCGCTCTACCAGGATTTGGTGCAGCGTGGTAAAGCGTAAACCACCTACGAGCGCTCTTAAGCGAGTGATTGCCGCGCCGACAAACGCGCAGTCAAACAAAATCGTTCCTCTGCGCCGCGACGGCATCGCCAGCACACGCGAGCCCGTTTCGTTGCTCAGCGACCGGCAGGTCAACGACCTTGCCCAGCGCTGCCGCGAGGCTGCCATCGAAAAGAAGGCGGAGAACGTCGTGCTGCTCGATATTCGCGGTCGGGCGAATTTCGCAGATTATTTCGTGCTGGCTACGGGACGTTCCGGGATTCAGGTTCGCTCAATCGCCGACGGCGTGGTGGAAGCGTCAGAAGATAAGTTCGGCGCGCCTGTTCGCACGGAAGGTTATAACGACGGCAATTGGATATTGGTGGACTACGGCCCGGTGATTCTCCACGTCTTCACACCGGCTGCGCGTGAGTTCTACAACCTAGAACGATTGTGGTCCAAACCGAGCGGATTGCAAAAGAGGAAAAAGTGAGAAGCACGATCGTCAAGCCGAGCAATGGTCAGTCGAACAAGAACAAGCCGAAGGGTAAGGCGAAGAACAGATCGTCGGGTCTCGGACTGCGTCGGCTGACCAAACGTCAAAAGGAAAGAATTTATCGGATCTTCACGATTATTTTTCTGATCGTTTTTGCGGTAACGATCGTGGGAGCGATGTTCTTTATGGTCTCGCAGAAGGTTCCGGGCCAGTAAAGCTCGTCAGCCGCCACTGCGCTCCTTCAACAGTTCCTCGGCAATGATCATCCGCTGGATCTCGTTCGTGCCCTCATAGATTGCCAAGATGCGTGAGTCGCGATAGACGCGCTCGATGCCCGTCTCTTTCATAAATCCGCTGCCGCCGTGGATTTGCAACGCGCGATCGACCACGTGGATGGCCAGATCCGAACAGTAGCGTTTAACCATCGCGGCTTCGATACTGAAGCGCTCGCCCCGATCGGCCTTCCAGGCGCCGTGGTAGACCATGTTGCGGCCGGCGAAGATTTCAGTCGCCATATCGGCAAGCATGAACTGCACTGCCTGCTGCTTGGCGATCGGCTTGCCGAACTGCACGCGTTCCTTTGCGTAGGCGATCGATTTCTCGAGCATGAACTGCGCGCTGCCCACACATCCGGCGCCAAGCGAGAGCCGCCCCATGTCGAGCGTTTTCATGGCGGTCAGAAATCCCATGCCGACTTTTCCGATGACGTCCTGCGCGGGCACTTTTGCATCTTGAAAGATGAGCTCGCAGGTGTGGCTGCCGTAGAGGCCCATCTTGCGATCTTTTGGTCCACGCGTAACGCCCGCAGCGTTGAGATCAACCCACAACGCCGTAATGCCGCCGCGCGCACCGAGTGCCGAGTCGGTAACGGCAAAGACCGCCGCATAATCGGCAACGTCGCCGCTGGTTATGAAATGCTTGACGCCGTTGAGGATGTACGTGTCGCCGTCGCGTCGCGCCGAGGTTGAGATGTTTGCCGCGTCCGAGCCAGCGCCGGGTTCGGAAAGCGCGAAACAGGCGAGCTTCTCGCCGGCGCACAAGGCGGGCATGTAGCGGTCTTTGAGTTCCTTGCTGCCGTCGATGTGCATTGCCATGGCGCCGATGCTGCAGTGCGCACCAAGTAAATTCGAAAACGCAGCGCTGGCTCGGCCGAGTTCTTCCAGCGCAACGCAGTAGCCGAGCTCACCGACGCCCGCCCCGCCATATTCCTCGGCGAAAGGCAATCCGAAAAGCCCCATATCCTTCATCTTGTCGATAGCCGATGTTGGGATCTCGTCACTGTCTTCAACCTGCTCCCCAATCGGCCAGAGCGCTTTCTCGACGAAGGCGCGCAGCGAGCCCTTCAGCAGCTTGAGATCGTCGGGAAGTTCGAAGTTTAGTGGTTGCGACGCTTGTGTCACCGTCATGATTCCGCGTTCCTCCGGACGACAACGACGTCCTCTGCACAACGTGAGAGAGCGGTGGCACCAAGGTCGCCCCCGAGTTGCTGCACAATATCCAAACAGTGCTCGAACGTATTCGCTCGCAGCCGGTTTGGCGTCCCACGCGTCCGTGGAAAGACTGGCAAGCGGAAAGAGACCAGCAGCTGCATCGGTTCATCAACGAGCAGCTCTATCCGTTTAGCCCCTTCTACCGCCGGCTCTTCGACGACCATCACATCAATCCACGGACGATTCGCCGTTTATCAGATCTGCGCCATCTCCCGTTCACCTCAAAGAAAGACATCGCGCCGACCGCCGACAACCCCACGCGTCCGCTCGATCTTGTGCTCCGGCCTGACGAGGAGTCGATACGAAGATACGCGCCGAAAGCCATGGCCGCTAAGTTCATGCTGGAACGGCTGCGGTGTGGAGGCAAGGCCGTCAAAGACCGGCTGCGCCTGGAATACTTTCCAGTGCACGTCACGTATACGACCGGGCGCTCTGCCATGCCAACCCAGTTTCTCTATGCCTCGAAGGACTTCGAGCGCTTGCATATTGTGGGCAAGCGTATGATCGAGTTGTGCGGCGCGCAGATGGGCGATCGCGCGCTCAACGTGTTTCCGTTCGCGCCGCACCTCGCGTTCTGGCAGACGTTCGCCGTGGCGCAGGCGACGACGATGCTCATCGTCCACACGGGCGGCGGCAAAGTCGCCGGTACCGCAGGCAACATCGCGGCACTTTCTCGACTGCAACCATCGATGCTGATCGGCGTGCCCGGATACGTCTACCATCTCTTGCGCCAGGCGCGCGAGCAGCGCGTCGAGCTTTCCAGTCTCAAACAGATCGCGCTCGGCGCCGAACGCGTTCCGCCGGCACTCAAGGCGCGGCTTGCCGAGCTGTGCGAGCAGATGGGAGCTCCCGGGGTGGTTGTGCATGGCGTCTATGGATTCACTGAAGCGCGACATGCCTGGGCTGAGTGCACGCCGCCCGATCACGCAACCTCGTACGGTTATCACACGTATCCCGACTTTGACGTTTTCGAGATCGTCAATCCCGACAGCGGCGAGCCCGTCGGACCCGGTGAGCGCGGCGAGATCGTCTACACGTCGCTCTCCGGACGAGGGTCGTGTGTCCTACGCTATCGCACAGGCGACGTGGCCGAAGGCGGCATGGTGTACGATCCATGCCCTGGCTGCGGGCGCATCGTGCCGAGAATTTCGCAAGCCATATCGCGCCGTTCGGATGTGGGAGAATTCCAGCTCACGAAGATCCGGGGGACGCTTGTGGATCTCAATGGCTTCATTCCGATCATGGCAGCGATGGGTGATGTCGTGGAATGGCAGCTCATTGTGAAAAAAGTGAACGACGATCCAGAAGAACTCGATGAACTCGTGCTTTCGGTGGCGCTCGCAGCGGGAGTTGAGGCAGAGTCACTCAAGCGGCGGTTATGCGAGCATCTGCTCAACGCGCTGGAAGTTGCACCCAATCGGAT
>JALYZV010000028.1 GCA_030948685.1 Vulcanimicrobiota bacterium
GCCTAGCCGTCCCGACCACATTGCCGTCAGGAAAGTTCTGGGGGCCGGCGGGCGACGGTCAGCTGAAACGGCGCATGTGGACGTTGAGGACCAGGCCGATGCCCACGAAGCAGGCGATCATGGCGGAACCGCCATAGGACATGAAGGGCAATGGGATGCCGGTGATGGGCATGATGCCCACCGTCATGCCGACGTTGATGAGCACTTGGAACAAAAACATCGCCACGATTGCTACCGCAATGAGCAGACCGTAGCGGTCCCGCGCGGCTGCGACTGCAAGCATGGCGAGTCCAAGCAGCAATCCGTACAGCGTCAACAACAGCGCTGAGCCCAGAAAACCAAGCTCTTCCCCGACGACGGCGAAAATGAAATCCGTCTGATGTTCGGGGACAAAACCGAGCTGCGTCTGCGTACCGTGGTAGAGGCCCTTGCCTGCAAGCTGCCCCGACCCGATCGCGATTTTTGACTGCCAGAGGTTCCAGCCCGCGCCTTGCAAGTCAAATTTCGGATGTAAGAAGACCAGCAGACGCTGGCGCTGATAGCCTTTGAGAATCCATGGGGAGAACACCGTGAACGCGCCCACCAGTGCGAGGCCCGCCGCATAGGCCGCGAAGTGGAACAGATTCGGCAACGCAAAAAACAGCATGGCGGTCAGCATGACGACAAAGATCAGGGCGGTACCCAAATCTGGCTGCTTGAGCACAAGCAGCGTTGGCGGCACCATCGCGGCGATCGGAATCCAGATCTCACTCAACCGGCTAAAGCTCCGTTTGGGATCCGCCAAGATCGCAGCCACCGAGAGCGCGGTCAGCAGCTTGGCCGGCTCCGACGGCTGGAAAACGATGTGCCCGATTCCAATCCAACGCTGAGCGCCGAGCGCTGAGTGCCCAGCAACGGCGACCGCGCCGAGCATGACGACATTCACGATGTAGAGCGGCCAGGCCCAGCGTTGCCACAAATGGTAGTCGACAACGGAAAAGAGCATCATTGCAACGACGCCGATGACGAGGTACACGGCTTGGCGCACGAAGTCGCCTGAACCGTCGGGTGAATGGAGCGTGGCACTTTTGATGATGATCAAGCCGAAGACCGACAGCGCGATTGCCGTTGCCGCAAGTGGGTAGTTGAATGAAAGATACCAGGGTCGCTCAAGCATGCTTATGCAGACGTCGCTGTTCTCGGTTAACGGACCTGAAGGTCCGTTGCTTCAACTCTTAACGGACCTGAAGGTCCGTTGCTTCAATGGTCCGGTGATGCAATGGTCCGGTGATTCAATGGTCCGGTGATGCAATGGTCCGCTGATTCAATCGTCCGTTGCTTCAATTACTCCGCTGGCTCATGCTGCGCGTCGGCGATGCCATTGTCGGTTTGTGCATACGAGTCAGTGGGCCGGGTTGTGGCGTCGCTATTGCTCGCGGCGCTGCGGTTACGGCGGCGTCGCCGCCGACGGCGGGCGCCGGTCCCGATCGTATCGCGAACACCGTTTCCGTTGCCACCCACGGCGAGGCGCTGACGCTCCTGTTCAATTTGCTCGCTGGACTTGATGCTCGTGACCGGGATGTTTGCGTACAGCATAAAGCGGCGCTCGGCGTTTTCGAAGTGCACGTCGATGCCGTGCTCGTCAATATCCAGGTAACGCTGCAGCACGGAAAGCATCTCGCCCTTCATTGCATCAAAGGTGTCCGGCGCCAGCGCGACGCGATCGGACATGAGCACAAGCCGCAAGCGTTCCTTGGCCAGGCTCTTGCTCGACTCTTCGCGGCGGAACATCTTGGTGAGAAAATCGAGCATCTGCTTATCCTTTCGCCGCTGATGAACGCGACCGGCGCAGGTTGGAAACCACCCGTGAGAACCAGGCTTGTTGCTGCGTCATGTCGGGGATGGGAATGTCCTCGCCAAGCAGCCGCGCTGCGATGCGCCGGATCGCCGCGCCGGTGGGCGAACCCGAGATATCGATGACCGGATTGCCACGGTTGGTCGCGACAATCACGTCTTTGTCGTCAGGAATCACGCCGATAAGATCGAGCCGCAGAATCTCCAGCACGTCATCGACGCTCATCATGGTGCCCTTGCGCACGAGCTGCGGACGCAAGCGGTTAATGATGAGTCGCGCCGGCATGTCGTTGGGCAAAAGCCCGGCGACCCGGTCAGCATCGCGTACCGCCGATACTTCGGGGGTCGTCACGATGATGGCTTCCTGCGCACCACCGACCGCGTTGCGAAATCCCTGCTCGATGCCGGCTGGGCAATCGATGAGCACGATGTCGAACTTCTCTTGCAGCTCATCGACCAGATCGTGCATGTCCTCTGGATCAATCTCATCCTTGTCGCGATTCTGTGCAGCCGGCAGAAGCATGAGCGATCTGCGCAGCCGGTCGCGCACCAGCGCTTCGTCGAGCGTGCACTGCTCTTCGATGACGTCCAGCGAGTGCAGGCGAACGCGGTTTTCCAAGCCCATCACGACATCGAGATTGCGCAGGCCGACGTCCGCATCAACCACGACCACTTTCTTACCCGCGTCAGCCAGGGCGGCACCCAAATTGGCGGTGACGGTGGTCTTGCCGACACCGCCCTTACCCGAGGTGACGACGAGTGCTCGGCCACCCACGATCTTGCGTGCGCGGGCTTGCGAGCGCCGCTTCGGGCGCTCGGCAGGAACCGCTGTTGGCGATTCAGGCGCCGGCGTTTGGGGCGGCGCCTGCAGCGCGAGAAGCTCGTCGGCCTGATCGCGCACGTCGTTGTTCATCGTTGACCTACCATAATGCGGCGAATGCGGCTCCAAAGTCCGGCGGCTTCCAGCTCGAGGGCGGGAATCTCCTCGCCCATCAACCGCCGCGCCATTGTCAAATATATTGCAGCCAATCGCCGGCTGCCGTCAAGCGCGACGGGTTGGCCGCGATTGGTCGTGTCGATGACCTCTTCATCGTCCGGTACGACGCCCAGAATCTCCCGCCCCAAAACCTCCGCGACGTCTTCGACGCTCAGCATGTCGCCGGTCTTGACCATATCGGGCCGGACCCGGTTGACTACCAAGCGTGCGCGACGCGAACCGAGCAGGCCGATGATGCGGTCGGCATCGCGGATTGCCGAGACCTCTGGCATCGTCACGACGATTGCCTCGTCGGCGCCGGCGACGGCATTGCGAAAGCCGTGCTCGATGCCCGCCGGGCAGTCGATGAGCACGGCGTCGAAATCCGCGCCCAAGCTGTGCACCACGCGGGCCATTTGGGCTTCAGTCACTGACTCTTTATCTTTGGTTTGCGCTGCCGGCATCAAAAACAAGCCGGGCAAGCGCTTGTCCTTAATGAGCGCCTGGCGCGGCAAACAGCGGCCTTCCGCCAGATCGACGACGTCGTATACGATGCGCTTCTCTAAGCCCAACACCAAATCGAGGTTGCGCAAACCGATGTCCGCGTCGACCAATGCCACTTGCTTGCCCAGGCGCGCGAGCGCAACGCCGAGATTGGCAGTCGTCGTCGTCTTGCCGACCCCGCCCTTGCCTGACGTGACGACAAAGATGTTGCCCTTCATTTCGACCGCGCCTTATCGCGTGTCCCGAGCGCTGCCGCAATCGTGATCTTGCCGTCAACGATGCGGGCAACTTCTGGAACTCCGGCCTTTTGGCTTGGGTGGCCGCTCTCGGCCGGAGCTGACGCAATGGCGCGCGAGATGCGCAGCTGGGTGGGTTCCAAACGCAGCGCGTAGACGGCTGCAGCATCGTCGCCTTCGGCTCCAGCGTGCGCGACCCCGCGCAGCGTGCCCCAAACGATAATATCGCCGGTGGCAATAAGCTCGGCCCCAGCATTGACGTCGCCCACCACGACGATGCTGCCGAACGCGCTCAGACTCTGTCCAGAGCGCAGATTTCCTTTATAGTAGCAGTTCTCGGCGGCATTGGGTCCGACAGAGACGCCCTTTGGCACGCCGTTGCCGCCCCGTCGCGCCGCCTCGCGCGCCGCTTCCTCGCCGCCTTCGTGCCGCGCCCGGCGCACGTCGGCCGGTTCGGTCCGGTCATCTCGAACTCGAGGCGCTGCGGCGACGCTGGCAGCAACGATACGCAAGCCGGCTGCACGCGCGGCCGCATCAACCTCGTCTGCGTCGCACACGGCACCCTCGGCAATGATGCCGAACTCCTCCAACGTCGCAATGATGCCCGCCAGATCAGCGGCCTCCAGCGGTTGATGCCCGAGCATAAGCACGGCCTTGCCGCCGCGGTAGAAATTCGGCAGCGCCGCCAGCCGTTCTCGCAGCTTGCTCACAACTGGAGTCAACGGCCGTTCATGCATGTGAAGCAAAAGGCCGGATTTGGTACCCTTAATTTGCACGTCGCGCCTCGTTCACTCGCCTTTGCGGACGGTCCCGTTTTCCCTTGTGGACGTAATGGCGAATACACTGTGGACAAGCCTGTGCATTTGATGAAGAACACCTCAGCGCCGGCGCAGGGAGCCGCATGCGCTTCGTCGCAAAGTTTCACTACAGTCCCCTCTCCGTCGGGCCGGAGCATGGAGGGACCGCAGGGGAGCATCCACCATGAAGAAGTTGCAGAGACGCGGCATCGCATTGGCGCTGCTTGCCAGCCTTGTCGTGAGCAACATTCCGTTGCCTGCCGGCGCCGTGTCGACGTCGACCGAGATTCGCATCGGGCAGCAAGCCTCCGCGCAGGTTGATCGTGAGAATCCGGTCCTCTCGGATCCGATTCTCAACAATTGGGTCAATTCGATCGCCGTGAACCTGGCGCAGTACCGCGCACGGCCCGATATCAACTACACCTTCAAGGTCCTCGACACGAACGACATCAACGCGTTCTCGCTGCCGGGCGGCTTCGTCTATCTCAACTATGGCTTGCTGAACTTTGTCAACTCTGACGACGAGCTGGCGGGCGTCATGGGGCATGAGATGGGCCACGTCGAGCGCCGCCACCAGATTACCCTCAACGCCAAGGCGCAGATCGTTAACGTCATCCTCGGCATCTTGGCGATGGCCTCGCCGTTTGTGTATCGCTTCGGCAGCCTGATCAACAGTCTGTCGGTCTATAAGATGTCTCGGGTCGATGAGCTGCAGGCCGACCAGTACGGGCTCCTGCTCATGAGCCGCGCGGGCTACGACCCGGATGGCATGGTATCGTTCATGGAGCGCCTTGGCCAAAAAGGCGGCCCAAACAGCAATCTGCTCAACAAGTACTTCGAAACCCACCCTGAAGCGCCGGCGCGCATTTCGCACCTGCGCGGTTACCCCGAGTTGACGAATCGGGTGCCGGCCGTGCTGCTTGCGCAGGCGATTCATGACGAAAGCGAAGGGCGCTACGCCTACGCTCACTACAAACTCGGTCTCGTGCTAGCAAAAGATCCGAACAACCAGCTGGCCTTGCTGCACACGGGACAGGTTGATCTGGCGCTCGGTAATTTTAACGAGAGCCAACAGGCGCTCGTGAAGGTCGCCCACGCGAATGGTGCGAGCTCGGCGGCGGAGAGCGCTGCGGTACACGAGCTCGCGCTCTTGCCCAAGGCGCAGACCCCGGGCGGAAAGCTCCTCAATCCGAACATCGCCCCCCTGATCGAACAAGTCTCCTCGGTCATCGCTGGAACAAAAGCGACGCAGACAACCCTCGACGCCAGCATCAAGCTCGGCAAAGACGACGTGACGCGCTTCAACGCGCGGCTCGACAGCCTGTCCTACGAAGTTCCCAACTTTAGCAACATCAACGTCCGCCCAGGCAGCCGGATCGACGGCGTGATCAGCGATCTCTCACACATGGCCAAAGACATCAACATCGTTTTTAACAAGACGTCGGCGCTGATGGCGAATTCACCGGGAATGCTTATGGACGACGTCAGCGTGTTGAACGAAATGCAAGCGCCGCTGCATCGCAAGACGATGAGGGCAACCGATCTTGAGCTGCTGCCTTTCTATCCCGACTTGCTCAAGCAGATGAACGCATCGCAATCTGAACTGGTTTCGGGCGTGACGGCGGCGCGCGGTTCGGTCGCCTTGGGATACCAGGCCTTGGCGCCGCTGGATGCCTATTTCCGCCAACTCGACCGAGCACAGCTCGACTTCGGCGGCGATCTCTCTCCGCGCACAGCGCAAGACCTCAAGCCGCTTGCCCAGACGGCAATCGTCGCACTTGATGCGGCGGCAAACGCCGCCGAAACGGCGCAGACCTTTTACTTCAACGCCCAGGCGCGCCAGCTTATCGGCGCCATCACGATGCTCGGCGTCGGCGTTTCGCAAGGTCGCTACGATACCTTGACGCGCGTCATGCAGCAGCGGCTCGGCGTTGCACCGCCGACCTACGAAGAATCCGTCCGCCTTGGCCTCTCGGCCGGCGACATCACCGCTGCGACATGGCTTGCCGCCGAAGAGAAGGTCCCGGTCAGCACGGTCATCAACGAGCAGCGCGCGACTGGGAAAACCATCATCGACATGGCGGTTGATAAGCACCTTTCGCAAGAGTCGCTCGAGGTTATCATGGGCCTCATCTATGAGGGTTACGCTGAAAAGCCGCTTGACTGAGCCGGACCGATAATGGCGCGGCGCGACTCCCAACGCGCGACGAGCGCAGGGGCATGGATCGAGCATGTGCGCGATCGGGTCAACCCGAGCGCGGTCGACCGTGAGGCGCGCAATCGCATCCAACTGATCGTTGCCGGGCCCAAGACGGTTGCGCTTCTGGACGCGTTGCGCTCGGCCGGCCCCTTCGACGACCAGGTGATTCGATCGTTTGAATCACTCGGCAGCGTCACGCAAGCGGATGCCGACATTGCGCGAGGGGCGGTGTATTGCCCAGCCCCCGGGGCGACAAACGGTGCGCTCTCTGCCGTTGCGAGCTTGCCCTTCCCGGTCTTTGTGGTGCGCAGCAACGGCGCGGAGACACTCGGCGAGGCGCGCCTGGCGACGACCCCCGCGTCGTCGAAGGTCGCCGCCGGAACGGCGTGCGTCTACTACGTGAGCTCGCTGAACCTCGCCGAATTGCGCAAGTACGTCCTGCCGGATATCGTCCAGGCGTACAAGGGCGACGAAATCGCGCTGGCAGCGGCCATTCCGGCCTTTCGCTCGATCGTGGCCGCCAAGCTGACGATGGACTGCGCCATGAATTCTCTGAAGATCGCAGCAGTCTCAGCGCTGGCGGATCATATTCCGGTGCTCGGGCTTATCACCGGCAGCATTGCGTCGGCGGGCGATACCATCGCCATAACCGCGCTGCAGATGCGCATGCTGCTGCGCATCGCCGCTGCCTACGGCAAGAAGCCGGAGTTTGCGCGTATTCTCGAGCTTGTGCCCGTGGTCGGGGGAGGATACGGATGGCGAGCCCTCGCCCGTGAGGCGTCTGGATTCATTCCCATAGCCGGCATTCCGATCAAAGCCGCCGTCGCCTACGCCGGCACGCTCGTCGTCGGTCAAGCTGCGTCATACTACTACGAGACCGGGCTCAAGATGTCGCCGAGTGCGGTCGGCTCCCTCTATCGCGAGGCTTCCGAGCGCGCGAAGGTATTCGCGCGGCGTCTCATCCAGCGCCCCAATCGCAAACTTTAATCACCACGCTGCAAGGCCCATTCCCGACGGACGACTGAGGCGGGCCTAGAGCGCGCGGCGGCCTTCCAGTGCGCGCGTGAGCGTTACTTCGTCTGCGTAGTCGAGATCGCCGCCAATCGGCAAACCATACGCCAGTCGCGTTACCTGCACGCCGAGCGGAGCGAGAAGTCTGGCAAGGTAGAGCGCGGTCGACTCGCCTTCGGCGTTCGGATTGGTAGCGATGATGACTTCCCGCACACCTCCAGCACCAACGCGATCCACGAGCTCTTTGATCGTAAGCTGCCCGACGCCGATGCCCTCGATCGGCGAGATGAGGCCTCCCAACACGTGATACCGTCCACGATAACTCAACGTGCGCTCGATCGCGTACACGTCCTTGGGCTCGCCAACCACGCAGATGAGCGACGCATCGCGGCGCTCGTCGCTGCAGATGGCGCACGGGTCTGCCTCCGTCAGCGAGAAACATCTACTGCAGTAACGAACCCTCTCCTTGACCTCGATAATGGCGCGCGCGAGCGCTTGCGCATCTTCTTTACTTGCCGAAAGGAGATAGAAGGCGAGCCGGGCAGCGGTTTTCGGTCCGACGGTGGGAAGTTTCTCGAGTTCGCCGATCAGCGCCGAGAGGGGAGCCGCGAGATAGTCCAAACTCGCTTACAGGCCCGGCATTCCGAGGCCGCCCGCCAGCGGCCCCATGCGCGATTGTGAGAGCTCCGCGACTTTCGCCTGTGCGTCCTTGAAAGCCACGGTGAGCAGGTCTTCGAGTGTCTCCACGTCGTTTGGGTCGACGGCCGCTGCAGTAATGGTAATCCGCTCAATGCCGCCGTGCCCATTGAGCGTGATTTCGACCGCTCCCGAGCCGGCGCTGCCGACCACGACCTCACGGCCGAGGTCTTCCTGAATTTTGGCCAGTTGCGCTTGCAGCTTGCGCGCCTGCTGCATCAACTGCTGCTGGTTCATGTGCGTTCCTTCAGCGGAGTCTTGAACTGTACATCTCGTCAGAACAGATCTGCGCCGAGCACGGACTCTGCCAGCGAGAACGCACCGGTCTCGGCGGCTGGTTTGCCGCGTGCCGTTGCAAGCTCTGGTACCACCACACAATCGATGCTGACGTGCATGCCTGCAACTTCACGAATCGCAGCCGCAATGACGCCCACCATGATCGGATCGGCGAGCAGATGCCGGTTGAAGGTGGACGGCACGCCGAGCGTGACTTTTTGACCGCCGGCATCAACAATGGCGGCATGCTCGAGGTGCCCGTAGCAGGGTCTGGATCGTTCTTTGACCGCACTGACGACAAGCGGCCAAAGCGCCCGCAGTTTCGAGAGACTTAAGGGCTCGTCGACACTGAGTTCAGCATCGACGTTGCCCGCATCGCTCGTCGGCATCTCGGCGATGGGCTTCGGCCGCTCGATCAGGTCGGCGCGCGCAGGCGCGTTGTGGGCCTGCGCATCTGCTCTGCTTGGCTCGCGCTCGCTCTTGCGCGCCGGCGGCGCCGTGGCGCGCTTTCCGGCGGGGCTGGAGGAAGGGTTTGGCGACGCCGCGCCGGGCGCGGAGCCGCCGCTGCGCTCCTCCAGAGCGCGCAGCCGGTCAGAGATCGTTTGCATCGTCAGCTCGTCGCTTGGCAAAACAACCCGGATGAGGGCGAGTTCGAGATCGATGCGCGGCTGGGCGGAATAGCGTTGCGAAATCGCTTCCGACAAATTACGTAGCGTCGCGAGCACGCGTGTGCGCGGCAGCGCCGCTGCCTTTGCCGCGATGCGGGCCGCGGTTTCGGGAGGAACTTCCGCCGTCATTACCTCTGGACTATTTTGCGCGAGCAGCGCGAGACGGAACCAGCGCAGCAGCTCCTTTGCAAGCCAGGCCGGATCCGTACCTCGGTCGACCGCATCGCCGACAGTGGCGAGCACGGCCCGTGCGTCGGATTGCGCAATTGCATCCGCGATTTGTTCTACAAGATCGTAGACCGGCGCCCCAAACGCCGCGTCGAGCACTGCGTCGTCGATCGTGCCGCTGCCGGCAAACCCGCGCGCCTGCTCCAGCAACACGAGCGCATCTCGCATCGCGCCGTCGGCCAGGAATGCCAGCCGCTGCAATGCGGCGGGGTCTGCCGCGATCTTCTCTTCCTTCGCGACATCGGTCAGTCGGCCGAGGATATCTTTCGGCTGCATGCGCCGGAACTCGTAACGCTGCACGCGTGACATGATGGTGGGCGGAACCTTGTGCGCCTCGGTCGTCGCCAAGACGAAGACCACGTTTTCCGGCGGCTCTTCGAGCGTTTTGAGCAGCGCGTTGAAGGCCTCGGGGGTGAGCATGTGGACCTCGTCCACGATGTATACCTTGGTTCGGAACTGAGCAGGCGCGAATTTGACGCGTTCGCGCAGTTCGCGAATCTCGCTGATGCCGCGGTTGCTCGCCGCGTCGATCTCGATAACGTCGAAGGCGGTTCCCGCCGCGATTGAAAGACACGCTTCGCACGCGCCGCAAGGATCCGGTCGTGGCCCGTTTCGCTGGCAATTGAGGCACTTGGCAAGGATACGAGCGGCCGACGTCTTGCCCGTCCCGCGTGGGCCCGCGAAGAGATAGGCGTGAGCCACCCTCGAGTTTTTGACCGCTGCCTGCAGTCCGGTGACGACCGCCGGCTGTCCAACGAGCTCGTCGAACGCCATTGGACGATGCTTGCGATACAGCGTCAAAGCCGAGCCGGATGCGTCTTTTACAGCCACAAACCGCGTAGTTCGGGCGCTTAATAATGCTTTCCTAGACAGGAGGACCGCTGTCGCCCCAAACCGTAGGTTTGGAGCGAGGCTCACTAGGGAAGAACCAAAAAAGAAGTCAGATTCTCTCGCGGCGCGCGGCACGTATAGAGTGCCGGCTTTACGGCGTTCACGACGCGCGCGCGGGTACGCACCCCGTAGGAAGGTTTACAACAAAGGAACGTCATGTCTCCCGACATCGACCTTAACGAGGCGCTGCGACGACACTTCGGATACCGGCATTTCTATCCGGGCCAGGAAGATGTCATCCACCGCGTCTTGGAAGGCAAAGACACTCTCGCCATTCTGGCAACTGGCGCCGGAAAATCGCTCTGTTACCAGTTGCCGGCTCTGCTTTTGCCCGGCACGACCGTCGTCGTTTCGCCCCTCATCGCCTTGATGAAGGATCAGCTCGACATGCTGGCGGACGCGGGCATCAGTGGCAGCATCGCGCTTAACAGCACGCTCACCGACGAAGAAGAGATTTCACACCTCGAGCGGATCGCACGCGGCAATCTCAAGCTTATCTACGTGACACCGGAAAGACTCGAGGACGAGGCCTTTGTTGACGTGCTCAAGCGCTTGCACATTCCGCTGTTTGTCGTCGACGAAGCGCATTGCATCTCACAGTGGGGACACGACTTCCGGCCGGCCTACCTCAATTTGGGGCGCGTGATTTCGGCGCTTGGACATCCCACAGTTCTGGCGCTGACGGCGACCGCGACGCCGGCTGTGCGCGAAGACATCGTCACGCAGCTGGGCATTCCCCATGCCAAGCCGATCGTGCGCGGGTTCGATCGCCCAAACCTCGTTTACGAAGTGGCGCGCGCGGCAAGTGATGAGGACAAATTGCGCGTGCTGAAGGCCAAGCTCGGCGGCCCGCTGCGCGACGGGCTCGGCATTATCTATACCGCCACCATCAAGAACACGTATGCGGTTTCGGAGTACCTGCGCGACGAGCTCGGTATCGAAGCGGACGTGTACCACAGTAAGCTACAGAAAGCGGAGCGCGACCGCGTTCACGACCACTTCATGAACGAAAACGTCAAGGTCGTCGTGGCAACAAACGCATTTGGTTTGGGCATCGACAAAGCCAATATCCGCTTCGTCATCCACTACGATCTGCCCGGAAGCGTCGAAGCGTACACGCAGGAGGCGGGCCGCGCAGGACGCGACGGCTTGGAGTCGTTGTGTCTTTTGCTGTATCGCCAGAGCGACACACGGGTGCAAAACTACTTCTTGACCGGCAAGTACCCCGATGTCGAGGAAGTGCAGAAGGTCTTCGGTACCCTGCAGTATTTCGAGCAGCAAGACAACGGCGTTTCGCTGACGGATCTTCGCAAGATCTCGCAGCTGCCGCTGACCAAGCTCAAAGTCATTCTCGCGCTGCTCAAGAAGGGTGGCTTCATCCACAACGTCTCGAAAGGCACCTACGGCATCCCGCCAGCCATCAAGAAGCACGTGGAACGTTCGCTCAACCTGGCGAGCTATGAGACCAAAAAATCATATGATCAAAGCAAGCTCGCGATGATGCTGCAATACTGCGAGACCCGCAGCTGCAGGCGTAAGTTCATCCTCAACTATTTTGGCGAAGAATTCGACAAGCTCAATTGCGGCGCGTGCGACAATTGCCGAGCGGCGCTTGAAAAAGGCGAGGTCGCCCTGGTCCCTGATGAAGGCCCAGATTTTCGCATCGGCGACATCGTCAACCATCCAAAGTTCGGCCAGGGGACCGTCGAGCGCTCCGAGCGGGATCTGGTGACCGTACTTTTTCCCAGCCACGGTTACAAGACGCTTTTGGCAACGGCCGTCAACCGCCAGGAGCAGCAAATCGCCTGATGATGCGGGCAGCTGTGCGCAAGGCGCGAGCACTGGCCGTGCTGGGCGCCTTTTTCTTTTGCATTGCGGTTGCAGGTGCCCAGGGTCAGACGGCGATCTCCAATGCAACGCCTGTCGAGCCGGCCCCCACCGCATCTGGCGCGGCGGCTTCGGAACAACCGGAGAGTGCAACGTCGGCGTCACCGCTGCCGTCGCCATCGGCATCACCTCCGGCTGCGTCTCCTGTTCCCGGTGAATCCCCCACGCCGGCACCAGTCGTCGTCCCCCCATCGCCCGTCCCAGTGCAGTTCGAGCAGGGGTCTGCCTTCGTTATCCTCGGGCGTCGCGTGTCCGTCCATGTGTTCTCGCCGCCGAGCGGCATCTTGATCCTGTCCGGCTTTGATCCTGTGATCGTGCGGGCGATCTTCAATCCCATCGATCGTACGATTGACGTCACGGGCTTGCGCCCGGGCAGCACGACCATCACGGCCACCGACCAGTTTGGTCTTTCGGCGACGCTGGCCGTCACGGTGCAGGCATACGCTGGGAAGGCATACAGCTCGACGTCCGTCACGATCACCGGCGATCCCGCATCCTCCAAGTACGTCGCCGAGGCCGCAGCTGATGCGGCCAAGCTTGTCGCCTACCCAGAGGCGGGCGCGCAAGTGACGGCGCTACCCGAGCAGGTACGCTACAATCGCGAGCTCGCGCCGGACGAATCGGTGACGGTGGTCGTGCCGCTCTCCATCGCCGGCCCCGGCTATGCTGCCTATCACCAAGACGTCACCGTCGCGGTGACAAATTTGGCACAGCCGGCGATCCCGCCGAAGAACCTGCTCGTGTCTGACTTTCCCGAAACGCTCGTCGAGAACGGAACGCTCTTTTACGCCGACGTTACCTTTGCCCAGCCTGCGCGGCTGCTGTACTATCACTACAACAGCACGTCGTCTGCCCCGCGCAGAGTGGTGGTGAAAGCGCAGAACAACGATGTCGAGTCAAGCTTCCTGGAGCTTATCGCCGGCATCGCAGGCCCAAGCCCCAACGTGCTCGCTGTCGGTCACGAGTCCACCAAGCGTTTTCTCGTTCGTGAGGCGCATAGCGAGGGCAGAGTTTTCGAAGTACCGCCGCACGCCACCGTGAACATCTCGGATCAAATGCTGTCTCCCGCGACGCTTGTCAGCGGTATTATGCAGTTGCGCGTCGTGTCGGGGAGCGACGTGCGCGTCGCGGTCGTTGTCCAAGACGCATCGGAGATCCCGGTGGGGCCCATTTCGGAAACATTACTGTCGAGCGCGGTACGGCACGCGCGTGGCATCTACTCGGTGCCCGACTTCAACTACGATATCTCGTACTCGATCGGCGACGAGCCTGCGACGCTTTTGATCGGCAAGCTGCCGCTGCCCAATCTCGTACAAGGCGAAGTCTTGGGCGGAGATTATGGCGTCAAGCAGTCCGCATCGCTGACGCTCCTCAATTCGACGGCGAACGAAGCACGCGTCGGCATGTGGTTTGAGCCGCGCGGCGGTCGCGCGACCGGCACGTTCCTCATCGATGGCCAGCGCTTTGAGCTGCATCCGGTTGACGTCGGCCGGCCGGCGCTGATCCACACATTCTCCGTGCCGGCCAACGGTTACCGGCGCGTTGCCATCGTGACCATGCCCGAAGGCGGCTCGTCGTACCCAGTGCGTGTCATCTTTGGGTCGCAGCCGCCGGCCAACGGTGACTGGAGCCAATCTCCAGCCGTCTACTAGTCCGGCACCAAGAGATCAGAACGTCAGCTCTTTCTCATGCATGTCTCACCCAGGTTCAAGGGCTTTTTCATCCTCGCTGGGCAGCGCTCCGGTATAGTGAGGAGGGGGATAAACCGAGGAGGACATCGATATGCATCGCAAGTTTTTCACGCTCATCGCGTTCGTTGGTCTCTTGTGCGGTCTCGCTGCCCGTGCAAACGCCGAGGACCGCGTCTTCATCTATCACTATCAACCCGCACGTGTCATATATGTGCCTGCACCGCCGCCCCCAGTTGTTGCGTACGACGCGGACGAACGCTTCGCCGCCCCATACACGATGCAAGGCGTCGTCACGTGGTCCGAACCGTATCACATGAACGTCCGCATCCGCGACAACGTGTATCCAGTGACCCTTCACGACGGCACGATCATCAAGCCGACCGGCATCACGCTCACGCCGAGCATGATTGTCAACGTGGCGGGCTATTGGTCGGGCAGCACGTTCGTCGCCAACCGGATCGTCGTGTTGCGCTATTGATGCAGCGCGCGAGGCGCGAGGGGACAAGCGGGCTGCGTTGCTGAGGCGCCGCCCGTCTCCTTTACGGCCGAACGGACCTAAAGGTCCGTTGCTTCATTGCTCCGATACGGCGGAACGGACCTAAAGGTCCGTTGCTTCATTGCTCATCGCCTGGTTGCACACCGAACGATACAGACCGGCCATGCGGTCCGCTACCACCGCCCAGGTAAATCGGCGCGCATGCATGCGACCGCGTTCGACGACCTCACGCACCCTGATGTCCGGGCTTGAGACCATGCGCACGAGCGCAGCGAACGCTTCGGCGTCACCCGGCTGCGCGAAGAACGCGCAATCATCGAGCACTTCTCGCAACACCGGTATATCGGACGCGACAACCGGTACCATGGCCGCCAGCGCTTGCAGCGGAGGCAGCCCAAAGCCCTCGTAGTGCGACGGAAAGACGAGCGCCGCGGCTCGAGCATACAACGACTGCAGCGTTGCGTCGTCGACAAAGCCGCGAAGCTCGACGCGTTCGGCTACGCCGGCTGCCGAGACGGCGCGCTTGACCTGCGCTGCATACGATGTGTGCGGGCCAACGCTGACGAGTTTGTAGCCAGGTAGTTGCGCGAGCGCGCGCACCGCTGTGATCAGATCTTTTCGTTCTTCGACCGTGCCGACGCTCAAGAGAAATGGTGGATCGTCGGGGATCCGGGCAAGCGCGAACCACGATTCGTCAACTCCGGCGCCGGTAACGGCAACTTTTGACGGCGGCAACGCCAGCGTCTCGATGATATGGTTGCGCGAAACCTCGGTATCCGTCGCGATCCGGTCTGCGCGCCGTGCCAAGCGGCGCTGGATGGCACCGAAATACGCTCGAGAAAACGCACGGCCCTTGACGGCACCATCCAGCCAGGCGAGATCGTGCACGCTGAGCACGCACGGATGCGGCGTCCAGAATGGAAGGGTGCCGGCGCTGAAATGGATCACGTCGGCTCTGCTCCTGCGAGCCAGCAGAGGAGCGCGCAGCTGGTCCCAGTACAGACGCCGATCAAAGCGCCAGACATCATAGCCAGGATCGCGCAATTCGACCAGCTCGATATCGGGCCGCGCCCGAAGTGCAGCAGCCAGGTTGTGCGCATAGACGCCGATCCCGGTTGGCGTTCCCGACGCGAACTGGGTCTCGAGCGCAACGCGAAGCGGTTTCACGGCGATGCCGCTGGGCTTGGGTGGGGAACATCGTGCGCCGCCAGTCGTGCGAGCGCCGCCTCTGCATCCGCCTGATGGGGATGAAGCTCGAGTACTCGCGCGAAGGCACGGCGTGCTGCGCCTGCGTCGCCCCACTGCATTTGCGCGAACGCGATCGAAAGCAGATACCCTTCGTTATAGGGAGCCAGCTGCGACGCTGATGCATAGGCCGCTATCGCTGCCCTCCAATGTTGCCGCGCCTGGGCCGGCCGGGAGGCCGCCGCCAAGACCTGGATCTTGCCGAGGGTTGCATACGAGCTGGCCAACTCAGCACGCTCTAAGAAGTTGTCGCGCAGCCGGCTGATGAGAGCTGCGATCAATGCGGAGGCTGCCTCATAGTCCCCGCGTTGCGCCAAGGACAACGCCATGTCGGAGACCCTGCCCACTGCTTTCGCGCTCACGTAGCGGTCGATCGCGAGCGTTGGCTTGCTCATGCGAACAAGCGCGTCGCCCGCCTCGGCGCTGCACGGCGCTCCGCAGGCGGCTCGGTCAAATTCGGCGAGCGCCCCTTTGGGGTCGCTCGGCAACAAGGCACGCCCGAGGTCTTCATGCAGCAGCGACCAGCCAGGCTCGAGTCTTTGGGCCCAAGCGAACCAATCAGCAGCGCGTGCGATGTCGCCACGCAGCAGCAGTCGGTTCCCGATGTCGTCGCCCAACCAGGCAGCCAGCGGACGCCAAGCAGCCAACGCCAACACAACAAGCAGCGCCGCGGCAATGAGCCTCGTGAAGCGAGAATGTCGAGCGGGAGAGCTCAGCGTTAGAACTTGACGCTGAAGTAGAGGTTCTGGCGATTCTCCGTGAACTGGTACGCCGGGATGTTGTCGTTCGTGTACACGTTCTTGTTGAAGAACAAATCGATCGACGAGTTCGTCTTTGGGAAGCTGTAGGCCACGCCGCCTCCGTAGGCTGTCTTGCGCTGCGTCAAACTTTGCGTCAGCGCATCCAGGGCGACGCTACCCGATACCTGCTTGGAGAAACTTCCGTTGACCGTCAAGCTGGCCGTGACCGGCAGCGCGACCGATGCAGCGCCGACATACTGCTGGATATCAGTGGCGTTCGGCGTGTAGACAACAGGCCCGGGTACGGCGGCAGCGACACCGGCGGCAGTCTGCGAGGCATAGGGCAGAAGGTTGAACGGCATCTTGTCGCCGTGCTGCAACGTCTCGTACCAGCCGTCAAGGCTAACCGTTGCGCGGCGGCTTAACAGCGGCAGCGCAAGCGTCACGCCGCCGCTCAATTCGTTGTACTTGCTTGCTGCCGACGAAGCAAGCGCCGGGCCGAGGATCTGCGTGGCGAGCGAGCTCGACTGCACGGCGGACACGGCTTGTTCGCCGACCCGCACCTTGACCGGAACTCTGGCGAGCTTAAATGGAATGCTCAGCGTCAGCGAGGTCCCACGCATTGCCGGCGCATAGGCGCTATACCAGAAGGGGCCTTGTGCGCTCAGGGAGCTTATCAAAGGTGACGAGGAGAGCGAGGCTGACATTGCGCTTTGGCTCGCTTGCGTTGCGCTCAGTGGCGCGGCCAGCGCAGCATCCTGCTGGCTCAGTCCAAACGCGCCGCCTGCGGTGAGCGCGGCTTGGGACTGCGGAAAATTGTAGAACGCGAACACCGCAGGCTCTGGGCCAGCAATTGCCGCGTACGGGCCGCTCCCAAAACTTGCAGGGCTGCTCTGCAGCGAGGCAGTTACATCTGCGCGACCGGGTAGGTCGAACTGCATCCCGACAAACTGATTGCCGGCTCCGCCCGAGGCTTGAGCGCCCCGAGCGCGTTGATCGCTGACCGATGCTGCGAAGAATCTCGCTGCAGCCGCCCGTTCGCTCGGCGGCAGCGCGAGCGAGAAGCCAAAGACGGATTCTGCGACCGGCATTACTGGAGATGCTGGGGTCGTGAAGCTGATGATATCGCCATGGCTTGGAGAGTCGAAGATGCGACCGATGGTCAGACCGTCGGACGTCAACGCTGAGGCGCTGGGGCTAGCGGTATCGACGTGTAATGCGCGCGGCGGCACCGCGCCGGCTGGCGACGCGGACAACCATGACATCGCTGCGAGGAATGCGCACGCAGCTACGTAGACGTTCCGCTGCAAAGGTCCCCTCCTTGGAATATCATACCTCATACGAACATATCGGACAGTGCGCTGACATGCGGTTTCTGCCGCGCTGCCTTCCGTTATGCGGACAAGCTTGGATTCGGTTTTCGGCGCATCGCAGTTGGCTTTCCTTTAGCGGGACGCAGCAATAGGCCTAAGGCACGCCTGCGCTTGGGCCGGTCGCCAGGTAACGCTCGACAATAAGGAGAGCCGCGTAGCCGTCCAACGGCTCGTTGGGCACGAGCAGGCCGCGCGGAACAAAGCGCAGCAGACCGCGCGGCGGATGATCGACGTAGTATCGAAGCCTCGCTTCTAAACTCGTATTGCGCTCGTCCACCAGCACGACCGGCAATTCAGGCCACCTGCCGCGCAGCGTTTTGACGACCGATTCGGATCTGGTTGCATTGCCGACGCACACCATGGCGATGCCGGCGTGCACGTCCGCTTCGATGCGCCCGGTCAGCTTTTCGGTGGGCACGATCTCAAGCGACAGGCGGGAGCCTGTGCCTGAGACGACGGCATACCCGCACTTCACAAGACCCGGATCGATGCCGACGTAGCGCCGGAGCTCGTCGCGTGTGATGGGAGCTACCTCGGAGAAACGATCAGCTCTGCGCCCAAGGGACCCTCGGCGTAGATATCGCGCGCTGCTACCGCTTTGACGATCGCCGGACCATTGGTTGCGGTCAATCGCTCGACAGCGCGGTTAAACACTTCGGGCGCCGTGGTCGGATTGTCGGCAAGCATTGGTGGCATGCCGTGGGCAATTGCGCTGCGGCTGATGGCGGAGTTGAGGTTGATGAGCGCCGCCTGATCGCCGCTGATGTCTTTGCCGTTGCGCACCATCACCGACGTGATGATCTCCCCCTTCCGGTAGATGAGCGCGTTTTTGTATACGTTCAACGAAAATCGCCAGGGCCCGCCGCGGAAAATATTCTCGCCCGCAACCGGCACGACGATCGCAGAAACCGGTGCCAGGGATTTGATGTACTTCGCAGTTTGTTCGATCTTTATTTGGGCGTCGGCACTCTTGACGCTCGTGCTGTAGGGCATCACGGGATAGTTGTGCGAGAGATTGGCGACGCCTTGGAAAAGGAGCTTCAACCGGTTTTCGACTTCTGCTTCGGAGTCGGTCGAGCGCAAGAGAAAGGCGGGCGTCAGCGGTTCGCCGGCTCGCATCACGACGGGATCCTGCAAGAGGTTGTCGCGCTCGTTCGTGAGCGTTCTGATTTGCTCGTTCAGGCGGTTGATGGAAAACAACGCTTGGCGCGCTTCTTGCGAGACGAGCGCCACGACCCCGATGACCAAAAGCGCGATGAGCATGCCGAAACCAACGGCGAAGATCGTGCTCGTATAGCGTGGGCGTAAGCCGAACAGCGTCATACGCCGGCGTCCGACGTGGTGACCAACACGATCGCCGATGTAGGCGATTGCGCCTGCCACGACAAGCATGATGGTGATCGTAAGGACACCGCGAAGATCGACCGCCAAAAGCGCGAGCACGACTACAAGCTCGCCGACTGGCGCAGCAGCCATAGGCCAGTGAGCAGGAAGACGACGTTGGGCAGCCAGGCCATCACGAGGCTCGTCTGCGGATAGGACTGGCCGATGGCCAGGCACATGGTGGTCACCACATAGAACGCGAACACGATTGCGATGCTGATGCCGAAACCGGCACCCGACGAGGAGCGCTGCGGCCGGATGCCCAGCGGAATGGCAAGCAGCGTAAAGACAAGACTCGCCCACGGGCGCGCCAGCTTGCTGCGGTAGGTCACGAGCAACCGGGCGTAGCGTGAGGTGTCACTGGTTTTGACAGCGCTGTGCAGCAGGCGGCTAATTTCGGCTCGGCTCATATCCTCCGGCTGTTTGTACTGTTCCACAAGAGCGGTTGGATCAGCACCGATGTCGATGGCAAGCTCTGGGTTGTCGATGCGCTCGCAGCATGGGTTGAGCACGAACTCCGTTGCATCGTAGAATTTCCACGTGTCCCCGTGGTATGCGCCGCGCGGCGCAAACAGCAGCGACAAGGGCTTTGACCCGCGAAAGATTTCGATCGTCGTGTCCTGCAATTCGTTCTTCTTTGGGTCGAAGCCCTGGGCCAACGTCAACTGCCGGTCGCCATTCGGGAGCACGGTGTTGACGATTTGATTCGACAAGATGTTCGTGCCGCCCGATTGAATTTCGCGCCGCAGGATTTCTTCCGCTTTCGCGGTGGCGGTCGGCACGATGAGCTCCTGGAACCAAAGGCCAATCAGCGACGCAGCAACGCCCACTGCGATCAGCGGGGCCGCGATGCGATACAGACTGATCCCACTGGCGCGCATCGCGGTGATTTCTGAATCACCCGAAAGCTGGCTCATCGCGAGCAGCACCGCCAAGAGCATGGACATGGGGAAGGTCAGCACGAGCGTGCCTGGCAGCGTGTAAAAGAAGTACTTTGCCGCGGCAATGAGGCTGGCATGCTCCTGCGACACGAGCCGCGCGATGTTGAGCAGTTCGCCCGCGACGAAGAGCAGCGTGAAAGCCGCCAGACCGAAAAGGAACGGACCGCCCAGGGCGGTCACCATGTAGCGGTCGAGAATCTTCACAGTCTGAAGCTCTCGCCGAGATAGAACTGTCTGGCCACTGGCGACGCGGCAACTTCCGCCGCCGTACCCGAGACTTCAATGCGACCGCGGTTGAGGATGTACGCGCGGTCTACGATGGCAAGGGTCTCGCGCACGGCGTGGTCTGTTATCAGCACGCCCAAACCTTTGGCACGCAACAAGCGGATGATTTCCTGGATGTCGGCCACCGCAATGGGATCGATGCCTGTGAACGGTTCGTCAAGCAGCAAGAATGCCGGATCGGTGGCGATGGCGCGCGCGATCTCGACTCGGCGGCGCTCGCCGCCCGACAATGTTTCAGCCAGCGCATCGGCCAACGCTTGCAAACCGAATTCCTCAAGCAAGAGCGGCAGGCGGCGCTCCTGCTCATCGGGCTCGACGCCGCGTTGCTCCCAAATGAGTCGCAAGTTGTCGGCCACCGACAAGCGGCGGAAGACCGACGTCTCCTGCGCGAGGTAGCCGATGCCCTCGCGCGCGCGCACGTGAATGGGTTGATGGGTGATGTCTGTGGCGGTACCGTCATCCGAGGTCAGCACCACCGCGCCGCCGTTGGGGCGCACCAGGCCGACCACCATGTAAAACGTCGTCGTTTTTCCCGCGCCATTGGGACCGAGCAAACCGACGACCTCACCGGCGCGCACGATGAGACTGACGTCGTCGACCACGGTTCGCGATCCATAGCTCTTGGTGAGCGACCGAACGTCGATGGTCTGCGGGACTGCCTTGACGGTCACGGTGATGAGCTCGGGCTGCCCAACGGGGTGCCTGAGGCGGGACTGGTTCCAGCCGACTCGCCGAAGAGTCTGATTTGTTGGAGATCGAGATCGGCAATCGCGCGCCGGCCTGTCAGCATGTTTCCTCCCGGCTCCACGGCGACAACATGACCAACCGCTGTCAAGAGCCTCGTGTTTTCATTGTAACTCATCTCGTCTGACGAAAGCGTGACGCCGGCTGCGGTGGTTGCGTGCACGCCGCCTGTCAGCTGGACATCGTGCGTCACTTCATCCACCACCGCCGTTGGGGCCGTTACCGTCAGCCTCGCTTTTCTTCCTTTATAGAAGTACAGCGTCGTCTCTTGAAACCTGCCTTTGCGCAGATCCGTTGCGTAGAGAACGCTCGCAGCCTGAAGCGTGTATTCTGGCGCGCCTGCGACGATGTTGCTGATCGTCACCGGATGGCCATTTTTGCCTCGCGCGCTGATGTGATAGACGGGTCCGCGCGCCAGCGTCGACGCAGCGGGGCTCGGTTGCGCCACAGGGCCGCTTCGCCCGCACGATACCGCCAGGCCACACAACAGGGTGGCCAGCAGACGCACGAGCAGGCCGTGACTCGAGTGAACGCCGCACCTCATCAAGCGCTCTCTTCTTGTTGCCCGAGCGACAACAACAGACCGAGCATCGGCCATGCCGAAATGAGCAAGAAGGTCGTCACCACGTCCACCAGATTTTGCAGCGCCGAGGCGGCAAATCCCGCGCCCAAGGCGGCGAAAAGGAGCACCCGCTCACGGTCGTTGCGAGGTATGGTTGCGCCACTGCGGGCCGCTTGCGCCGTCGCTGCGACAACGAAAAAAACGAGTCCGGCGAGTCCGAGAACGCCATCCTCGATGAGAATGTGGAGCGGTACGTCGTGTGCATGAACCTCGTTGACGCTGACCTCTGGGCGCTTGAGAGCCGGATAGGCACGATGAAACCCAAATGGGCCGACGCCGGTGAGCGCAAAGCGCTCTGCCAAACGCAACGAGCTCTGCCACACGGCGATGCGAGACGCATTCTCACTCGGATCGTGAGCGACGTCGCGGAAGACCGTGGCCATGGCTGCAAAAGCGACCAGCGCCGTTAGCGCATACGCCGCCAGCGGGCGGGCGCCAAAGCGGCGCACGAAAACCGTCAGGCCGAGCATCAGGCTGACGATCGCGGCTCGCGAAACGGAAAAAAGCAGCCCAACCGCACCGACCGCTGCGGCGCACAGCCCCAACATCCGCAACCACCGCGGCGCGGCGATCTGCGCCAACCCAATGGGAATCACAAACAGCAAATAACTTGCGAATTCGTTCGGCTGCAGAAACGTTCCCGAGGCTCGACCGTGCTCGTATGCGAACATCGCCGGCGGCAGCCGCATGATCGACAAGCTGACCGCAAAAAGCGTCGCCGCGATTGCGGTGCTGAAGTAACAAGCCAGGAATATTCTGCGCAATCGCGGGTTGGCGAGCGCTTCGACCGATGCGATTAGTACGATCACGCCGCCCAGCGTGCAGGCGATGCTGAAGACGCCCAGCAGCGGGTCGACGGCCAACCCGAGCGCAACGAGTTGCGACCCAACAAAGACGCCGATTGGTAGCCACATCGAGGGTGGAAAATGGCGCAGCCGGCGCAGCGCCAAACCGGTGAGAGAGACGGCAAGGACGAGCCCCATGATCGCCGCCAGCACGACTGCAAACGGGGGGCTGACCTGGGGTGCGCTGGGCGGCAGCGTGCGGGCAAGAACGATCAAAAGCGGCAGCAAAGGGCCGAGCGCTGCGACCGCCAGCGGCGCCGACGCGACCATCCACAATGAAGCGTCGCTTGCCGCAACGTTGGCTGCGCGAGTACTCAAGCGCGTGCTGCTCGCGCGGCGATTGAGAGCGCCATCGCCGCGACGGCGCTTGCACCTCCAGGACGCCCCATCCGTTCGCGACCAACCGCTGACATGTGGAGCATCCGCTGCGAATCGTCGATGAGGCGTACCACTTCGGCCGCGAACAATTGCGGCTGGGCAGGCAGCACGAGCAGTGCGTCGCCAAGGAGGCGCTTCTGGCGCATGCGATACCAATGCATCTTCTCGGGAGCTTCCCCGGGCTGCACGGCGGCAATGACGGGTTTGCCGCATCCGGCTGCCTGCTCGTTTGCCGTTCCCGCTTGGCCGAGCACGATCTCGGCCGCTTCGAGCATATCGCCGAACCCACCCCGCACGAGCGCCACTTCCAGGTTATCGCGCCGGCCACGCGCGATCACGCCCTCGTGCTCGACGAGCGCCGGCAGTTCAACGCCGCTTTGTCGGATAGCGTCACGCACTCGTTGCGCGTCTACGCTCGGAGCAATCGAAAAATACGCTTGGACCGGACGACCACGGCCGGCGAGTATGGCAGCGATAGCGCAGAGCTGGCCGATTTGCATTGCCGCCGTGCTGGCTGCGTCAGCGCGGCTTCCCGGCAGCACGGCAATCGTCAGCGCGCCCGGGCGCAAACCCAAATCTGCACCGCTCGCTTGCAGCCCGTCCATCATGATGTTGCCCGCATACTGGGCGCGGATTCCCGCCGCGCGCAGCGATGCCGCAGTCGGCTCGTCACGCGCAAACGCAGCCACTGCGCGGCGTGCTATCGCGCGCTCGATGCCGGAGTGCGGCGCGACCAGCTCGGACTTGGCCGTCGCAACGAAGACCGTTGGCCGGCCAGCGCCAATCAGGCAGAGCGCAAGGCAATAGACGTCACCGACGGCGACGACGACGTCACGGAAGCGCTGACGTTTGAGATAACGCAACTGCTGGAGCGTCAGCCCGGCGAGACCAGCGCGCACATCGGCCGCCAAGTTGCGCAGGTTCCAGGCGGTGACGAGGCCACCCGACGGCATGTCTCGCTGGGGGCCCACAACCGGCGGCCAGGTGTCGGCGCGCGCTCGGCCGACCAAAGGAAAATGCTCGATGCGCGCCGCCGGTTCTTGCGCGTGGATCGCGCGCGCGACGTATGTCGCGATGGCCGTTTCGCCGAAGCCGTTGCTCACCAGCAGAATGTCGGCTGGCGCGCTCTGGGTATCTACCCTCATGGCTGGACGCCGTCTCGCATGCGCTCTTGTGCCTCTTCAGATTCTGTGCGCAGCAGCGGAAGCAGCTGGTAGGCAGCCATGCGTGACGTGCCATTTTCGATCGACAGCACGAGCCGCCCGACTTGCGAGGCGTACGCCCCCGGATGCGCTATGGGAACGCTGTTGATCAGATCCGGCTGCCACAACGCTTCATGCGTGTGCCCACCCAGGATTGCCGCGAGGCCCGGCCAACGCGCCGCGAGCTCGCGGTCCGCCGCCAAGCCGAGATGCGACAGCACAATCGTCGGTATGGTGATGCGCTTTTGGCTGCCGATCATCTCCTCGAGAGCGGCGTCGGGAGCGAGAAACCGCCAGCCGAACACCTTCTCCCAGCCGCTGCCGGTTCGATATTGCGGCACGAGCAGCGACAGGATCCGTACCGGGGTGTGATTCACCTCAACCGTTACTTCACGCTTGAAGACTTCCTCGCGGCGCCGCAAGTCGATGAGATTCGAGCACACGAGCGGAGCCGGCAACTTGCGCGCGCGAGCCAAGAAGAGACGATGCAGGTAGTGGAATTCGCGGTTTCCCACGGCTAGAGCAGCATACGGTGCGCGGGCGAGATCTTCGATCACCTCCTCATCGGCGACATAAAACACGGATGAGCCAGCGAGCGCATCGCCGCAGTCGACCAGCAGCGCGCCTGGCTCGACAATCGAGGCGAGGCGTTCGCCAAATTCAAGCCGTCCGTGGATGTCGGACGTGTGATAGATGACCACGCGCTTGGCGCCGTTCACGACGCTTTGGCGGCCTCCATCCGGTCGACCACATATTCCGCGATACGCGTCAGCGCGTCCGGCGGTCCTAATGCGGCGCGCAGTTCTTCGTATCCGCCACGCATGCGGTCACGTTCTGTATCCTGATCCAACAAGCGCAACGTCTCTTGCGTCAAACGCAGCGGAGTAAACTCACGCTGCAAAAGCTCCGGCACGATCGTCCGGCCGGTCACAAGATTGGGGAGCGATATGCTCCACAAGAGTGCCCTTGGAAGCCTGCGTTGAGCGACGCGGTATTGCGCGGCTGAAACGACGTAGAACACGATCTGCGGTACGCCGACAAGTGCTGCTTCAAGCACCGCAGTGCCTGACGCCACCCAGCCAAGATCGGCACGGCGCAAGACCGTGGTGGCCTCTTCACGACGAATATCGACGTCTGGAGGTCCGTCGAGCCTGGTCCAAAGCGAGCGTATTTGATCCGCCCGCCGATCGGACGCAGCCACGATGACGAACGAGGCGGGCGCTGCACGTCGCAGCGCCGAGGCTGCTTGCGCCAGCACCGGAAGATGGCGCGCCACCTCCTCGCGCCTGCTGCCCGGCAGCACGGCGATGAGGGGCGTCGCGCCGAGTGGCTGCGGCGCGCGCGAGGCGATGACGGAGACGAGCGGATGGCCGAAGTAGGCCACCGGCAAACCCAGATGTCGGTAGAAGTCGCGCTGGTGCGCGAAGGGGGTCAGCGGCTGCGCGGCGTTGGCCACTGCACGCGCCTGATCGGCATTGTCCAGCCACGCGCCGGGCGGAAAGTAGTAAATGATAGGCGCCGAGTAGCCGCTTGCGCGCAGACGCTTGATGAGCCGCAGGTTGAACGCGCCCGCGTCCACCGGAACGATCAGCCCCGCCGGACGTTTGCGCATCGCCATGTCGAGCCAGCGCAGCAAGCCGTACAGCAGCGGGATGCGCGGCAGGACCGAAATTGGACCGATGCTTGCCAGCTCCGACGAGTCGTAGGTGATGGGCATGCCGAGCGCGCGCAGACGATCGCCGCCGATGGCCGCCATGCGTACTTGCGGCCGCATCTCGCGCGCAACGCGAGCTATGAGCGACGCTTGCAGATCCCCCGAAGCTTCACCCGCGATGAAAAAGATATCAGCGGGCTCGTACTTCAACGCTTCAGGATGCCGCGATCGGTCTCTTCTTCCAGAAACGCGACGAGTTCCCGGCCTTCATTGGTCTGCATGGAGCCGCGCAGCTGCTCGAGGGCCGTGGACAGATTATAATTCGAGCGGTAGAGGATGCGATGGGCTTCTTTGAGTTCCGCCAGCGCTTCCGCCGGCACGTTGTTGCGCTTGAGCCCAACCGTATTCAGTCCATGCACGGCCATCGGGTGGCCTTCCACCAGCATGAAGGGCGGGATATCCTTGACGACCTTGCTGAAACCGCCAATCATCGCCATTCGGCCGATGCGCACGAACTGATGCACGCCGACCATGCCGCCGATGTTCGCGTTGTCGCCGACGGTAACATGACCGGCGAGCTGCGCGAGGTTTGACATCACCACGCGGTTACCGATGCGGCAGTTGTGGGCAACGTGCACGTACGCGAGCAGATGGTTGTCATCACCGATGATGGTGTCAGACTCTGCTCCCGTGCCGCGGTTGATGGTAACGAACTCGCGAATGACATTGCGGTCGCCGATGCGCACGTAGGAAACTTCGCCGCGGTATTTTTTGTCCTGCGACGATGCGCCAATGACGGAGAAGGAATGGATTTCGTTGTCGCGTCCGATGACCGTGTGACCGTTGACGACGACATTGGAGAGGAGCTTTGTGCCGTCGCCGATCCGAGATTTCTCTCCAACCAAACAAAATGGTCCTATCTCCACGCCTCGCCCCAGGCGGGCATCCGGGTGCACCACCGCCAGTGGATGGATGGAGGCGGACGAGAGCGTCGCGACCGTCTCGCGTTTGCTGAATTGGCGCATCACATGTGCAGGATCGACGCGTCGTAACGGAAGAGCCGGGTGTCGGAAACAAGCGAGAACAGCAATTCTCCTTCGCACACGGTCTGATCCTCGACGCGCGCCGCCGCGTGCAGGCGCCCGATATTCATGCGGATCCACATGACGTTCGCTTCCATGTCGAGGCGGTCGCCGGGGACGACCGGCCGCCTGAATTTGAGTTTGTCGACGCCGGCCAGGTACGGCACCGTCGTCGTCAACTGGTTCGGCTCCAAAATGGCCGTGCCGCCGAGCTGCGCCATTGCTTCGATAATGAGCACGCCGGGCATGACTGGATTGTTTGGGAAATGCCCCGCAAAGAACCACTCGTTGAGCGTGATGTTTTTGTAGCCGACCGCCCGCTTTTGCGGCACAAGCTCGGTGATGCGGTCAATGAGCAAAAATGGATAGCGATGCGGAAGAATCTCCATGATGGAGCGGACGTCGACGTAGGCCACCTGTTTGTCTCCCGAGTTGGGAATAGTTCGCATGGGCCGGTTCCAGGTCCGTCTTGTTAGCGCGCGCCGGCGGCGGCGGCAAGCGGGGCGCGCAGCTCGCGCGCGGCGGCGACGTGAAGTGCATGACCGGATTTCAGCGCAATCACTTCACAACGCGGGTGCATGCCGAGCAGCGCGAAATCGCCGATGAGGTCAA
The DNA here is from genome assembly GCA_030948685.1 of Vulcanimicrobiota bacterium. Taxonomy (GTDB): domain Bacteria; phylum Vulcanimicrobiota; class Vulcanimicrobiia; order Eremiobacterales; family Eremiobacteraceae; genus JAFANK01. Next base: position 27,497 of record JALYZV010000028.1, read on the forward strand.
GCGCCTTGTGCCGCACGATCTCATCCGGGAAGCGCAAGGGGCCCATGTAGTCGTCTCTGTCGATAACCACGGCATTGTCCAGCGACCCGCCGAGTGCGAGCCCCTGCGAGTAGAGCGCTTCGACTTCAGCCCGGAACCCAAAGGTGCGGTTCGGCGCGATCTCGTGCAGGAAATATTCGGGCGTGATCGGGGGCGTTTCCAGGAATTGGTTGCCGACCGGTTCGGGAAACGCGACAAAAAAATTGACCTTGAACCGTTCGGCGGGCACGCACACCAACAGTTTGTCGCCGTCGCGATGCCAGAAAGGTGAGCGCAGCGTCAGCACGCGACGCGGCACGCGCTGTTCCTCGAGACCAACATTCGCGATTGCTTGGGCAAACGGCAACGCGCTGCCGTCCATGATGGGGATCTCTTCGCCGTCGATCCGGATCTGCGCGTTGTCGACGTCCATTCCCATCAGGCTCGCCAGCACGTGCTCGACCGTATTGACCTCGGCTGTCGCCGATCCAAGCGTCGTGCAGCGGACGGTGGAACGCACGGCTTCGGGTGTCGCCGCAATGCGGGATCCATCGCTCAGCACGAACGAAAAACCGGCATTCGCCGGCGCGGGGGCAATGGTGACTGTGGTTTTGCAGCCTGTGTGCAGGCCTACCCCGGAAAGAGAGACCTCACGGGCGAGGGTGTGTTGATATTCCACTTTCACCCCATGCGCTGGCCGCTACTTCGATTTGCGCGACTCGTCGAGCGCGTTCATGAGCGTGCGCACTTGATCGAACAGCTTAGGCAATTTGCGCAAGAGGACCTTCTGTTCAATGTTCTCTCGATGCGGCATCGCGTAATCGCCTGAGACAAAAGAATTCGGTGGCAGCGAACCGATGACTTTCGAACCGGCACCCATAATCGTACCGTCGCCGATTTCGATGTGTCCGACCATGCCGACCTGACCTCCGGCGGTGACGCGGTTTCCCAACTTCGTGCTGCCCGCAATGCCGGTCTGAGCGCAAATCGTGCAATCCTCGCCGATCTGCACATTGTGGCCAATCTGAACTTGATTATCAATCTTCGTGCCCGAACCGATGATCGTCGAGCCAGTCACTGCGCGATCGATCGTCGTGGCGGCACCGATCTCGACGCGATCGCCGAGAACGACGTTGCCAATCTGGGGGATCTTGATTTGCTCCGCGCCCACGCGCACGAAACCAAAGCCGTCGCTGCCGATGACACAACCGGATTGCAGCACGCAGTCGTCGCCGACGATGCACTCGTCGAGCACGGTCGCGTGCGGATGCAGCAGCGTGCGCGCGCCGATGCGCGTACCCGCACCCACATATGAACCGCCGAGCAGGGTGCAACCTTGACCAAGGACTGCGCCGTAGCACACGATCACGCCGGCGCCGATCCAGACGTCGGGAGCACGCTGCACTTCGGACGCGATGACAGCACTGGAATGAGTAAACTCACCGGCCGGCAGCTTCGGCGCAAATGAGTGCAGCACCGCGGCGAGTGCCGCGCGCACGTTCTCAACGACGATGAGCGACTTGCCGTTGCGCTCAACCCTCTCGGCGCCGCTGGGCACCAACACCGCGCCCGCGCGCGAGCGCAATGCTTTTTCCAACCAACGTTCGTCGACCGCGAAGGTCAGCGACTTCGCATCCGCGTCGTCGACCGCAGCGACGCGATCGATGGTGGCGTCAGCGTCACCAACGACAACGCCTTTGGTCAACGTCGCGAGGTCGCGCAGGCAAGCGTCGGCCACGGCCACTCCTTACAAACCTGGAACCGGCGAGGCGCTGGTGTCGATCTTGAGCGCCTTTTCGACGTCGACGGTGATGTCATCGCCGCCGAAGGCCACCCCCTGACGGGTGACGACCATTTTGTAGTGCTTGCTATCTGCAATCTGCTTGGCGGCATTGCGAACGTCGCCCGAGACCTCGTCTTGCCAACGTTGGCTCTGTTGTTGCCACTGCACAAGCGCCTTCTGCTTTTCCGTCTGGCTTATCTTGCTTTCGTTGATCGCCGTATAGTTCGCCTGAATCTGCCGGTAGTAGTTGATGAACTTCGGCCAACGCTGCTCAATCGCCGTGACGTCGACAACTGCGACGGACGAGCGTTGGTGCGCACAACCCGCCAGCCCGACGAGCGCGCTTGACAGCAGTGCCGCGAAAACAAGAGAGCCGGGATCGTACGCGCTCACTCGACGCTTGTTCATGGTCCCCCCGAGGCTGACGTTGCAGGCAAGCTCGTCGCTCCCTGCATGGAGTTGATTGCCTTGGTCACCCGATCGGTCAGGTTGACGGCGCTGCCGGCGGCCCGAGTGGAGCCGAAGACGACGGCGATGCCTTCCTTTTGCGCGATCTGTGTCACTTGGGTGCGGACCTGATCGGCAATTTTCTGATACAGGTCGCGGCGGTCGGCCGCGATCTTGTTGGCTTGCGCGGCAATGGCTTCGTTATCCTGGAACTGCAGGTGCGCGATCGTGCTGTACTTGGCGATGAGGGCGGCCCGAATATCGCGATAGGACGACTCGGCCTTACTCGCCTCAGCCATATAGCCGGACTGCATCTGGTCGTGAACGCTCTGTGCTTGGGCTTTATATTTCTCATTGCCCGCCAGGCGCGTGTTGGCGTCGTTGAGCTGCTGCTGGAACTTGCCGCTTAAGGCCTGCAGCTGGGGTGCCATCGCCGTTTGCATCTCGCGCTGGCGCGCGGCGAGCTTGGCTTGCGTCGCCGCCTGCGTCGACGTGCGTTCGGCGTCGTATTTGGAAGCAGCCTGCACGTTGAGATCGCGCTGCAACTTCATGAGGTCCGCATTGTCGCGCGCTTTGAGGGCATTGATCTTGGTTTGTTCCCGCTGGCTGATTGCTTGCAGCTGATCTTGGTACTGCTTGCGGTCCGCGTCGGACAGCGCCAGGTTCTGCAGCTTGGCTTGCAGGTTGAGCCGTTGCTCCTGATCTTCTTTGACCAAGTCGATCTGATATTTCGTCTCCGCGCTCGAGGCCGCGGATTCGCGTTGCTTGAGCTTGTTGCGCATGTCGGCGGCCAGCAGCTGCTGGACCGCTTTGAGATGTTCGCCGTCTTGGCGGAAAAGCTCGGTGCGATAGTTATTGAGCGTCGCGAACGCCTGCTTCTGCAGTGCCTGCGCTTGCTGTCCATATTGCTGTTGCAGACCGCTGAGCACTCCGCTTGAGCCCGGACCCGTGCCGAGTGCAGATGCTTGGAGACGGTTAATCGCCTCGGCTTCGCGCCGCTCGTAATAGGCACGGCGCTGCGCCAGGTCTTGCTGGAAGCGGTCCGACGCCGAGCCCAGTTCGCGCTGCATCGCGCCGTATGCCGCCGCTTGGGGTGGGCTCATACCGGTCGGAACGACCGCAGCTTCCTGCTGTAACACCCCGATTTGATCTTGCATGGCTTGCAGCTGGCTGTGCAAAGGGTGAGCGGCGATCACCGCATCCATATCGACGTAGCCGACCGTATTGCCCGAGACGTTCCCAGGCAGTCCGTTACCCCCAACGGTTTGGCGGTGCGCACACCCGGCCATGCACAGCGCGAGCACGATCGCGACGAGCGCTCTGGAGATGGGCAATCGCGGGTCCGCCGGCATGTTCGTCTCTATTGCAACGCCTTCAGCACGTCAGGGGTCACGTCGACACCGCCGAAGAGACGGTTTTGCGCATCGATGACCAACGACAAGCCTTTCTTTTTGGCGACGCTTGCGATCGCGCTGTTCGTGCTGTCGATGACCGGCTGCACGACTTTCTTTTGCTCGTCGGTCAACTGCGTATTGAAGCTCGTAATCGTCTGCTGACGCTGGTCGGCGCTCTTGCCGCGCAGCTGCGCGTTGAGCTGGGACTGGAGGTTCTGACGGAACTGCAAGAAGTCGTCGTTGGCCTTCTTGACCTTGGGGAGCTGGTCGAGCTGCCGCTGATCGACATAACCAACCGTCGACGGCGGCGGCGTGTTGACCGGCGCGACGACCGGACCCGGCTGGTTGAGCATATCGATGACGTCACGGGTGACGTCCAGGCCGCCAAAGATGATGATGCTCTTGTCCACGACGACGCTGAGGCCTTTGTTGGTTGCAACCGAGGCGATGGCGTTGTTGGCCCGCCCCAACAGCGGGTTGAACAGTGCGCGCTGCTTGGCCGCGGCGCGATTGTTGTAATCCTGGTAGATGCGCTGCTGATCCGTCTGGCTCTTCCCTTTGATGGCTGCTTGGAACTGCGCGCCCAGACCACGTTGGTACTGCGCGAACTGTTGCTGCGCAGCGACGAACGGACCAAGTTGGCCAAGCGCCGCCTGGTCGACGAAGCCGATGTCGGCGATATCCGTCGCCAGCACCTGCGGCGTGAAACCCAAGCACAAAGCAAGGACGAGCGCCGCCAGGGATGCGGCGTGCATGCCTCGCTCGCGCGGCCGCTTGGCGCTGACCGCGAGACAGAGACGATCAGAGGAACCCATGTCGTTGCCTTTCCTTCTCCTTAGAACGATTGCCCAATCCCGAACGACGTGTGCGATCCTTGGTTGCCGATTGCGAAATCGATGCGGATAACCTGCGGCAAGAGCGGCGTTTGCACGCGGATGCCAATGCCGAAGTCGGTCTGGACGTGATAGGGCGCGTATTTGTACGTCACCTGCGGACCGGCCGGCGCGAAGAACGGTGCGTGCGGTCCGGCGGGCGGCGGCGGCGTCGGTCCGGGCGTCGGCCCGATGACGGGGGTGATGTACGGAGCGTCGCCTGCGTCGGCAAACAGCGCAACGCCGAACTTGCGGTCGCTCGTGACCGGCACGCGCAGCTCAGCCTGCGCGAGCAGTTCGCGATTACCATAGTAAATGAACTTGGTGCCGCGCAGCTGCTGGTCTGAAAGACTGAAGAGATCGTTATAGGGCAGCGACGCCGGGCCGCCGCTCGTCCAGCCAACGTTGAAATGGAGGGCCAGCGTCGAGTGGCGCCGCACGGGCCAAAAGTGTGAATAGTCCAAGTCGGCCTTGCCGAATTGGTAGTCGGATCCGAACGCCTTGAGAGCGATCTCATCCGAAAAGCTGGCGGTGCCACCGTGGCGCGGGCTTGTAATGTCGTCGCGGTTATCCTTAAAAATCGCAGGGATCACACTGCGCAGGCTGGTGGATCCGCTCGAGGTCTGGTTTGCACCCGCCACGCCCGGCGAAATATTCGCCGTGCCCAGACTCAAGAATGCTTGCGGAAAGCCGGCCGCCGTCACCGACTGAAAGAGATGCGTCGAGGTCAGCCCGATCGACAGTCGCGTGTAGTCCGCCACGGGGTGTCCAAAGCTGACGGCGACTCCTGAATTGCGCGCGGTGAAATTCGCGAATTGACTGGAGCACGGCCGTCCATTTGCCGTGCACGGGCCGCCGCTGAGGGTGGGGGTGAAGAAGCCGCTCGTCAGTGGCGAGTTGACGTTCGGCGAAACAGGCGTGGTCGAGAAAAACGGGTTGTTCCCTGGAATCTTGTAGACCGGCCGCGGCTGATCGTTCTGCAGGTCATTAAAGACGCTAAAGCTGAGCGAGTTCGCCTTGAACTTCTGGATATAGGGGATGCCGACGCTGAAGTTGACGTTGCTGAAATGCTGGCCCTTCTGCAGGTTGATGGACGCGCTGTTGCCGGTTCCGGCAAGATTGTTCTGCGCGAAGGAAACGCCCAGGCCTATACCTTGGCCGAATTGTCCGCCGCCGCCATAGCTGATGTTGACGCCGGCAGTCCCCGTGCGCTGCTCGACGACGGTCCATACAAGAGTGAGGTAGCCGCACTTCGAGCCGAACGGTTTGGTGGCAAGATCCACCGACTTGAAGAACTGCGTGTTGTTGATCGCCTCGTAGTCCCGCCGCAGCGCGGCGTCCGAAATAAGCGCGCCGGGGTGCAAGCGCAGCAGCCGTCGGATCACATAGTCTTTGGTGATGCTGTTACCGGCGATTTCGATTGCGCCAATCTTGGCCTCGCAGATGGTCACGTTCACGACGCCTGGATGATCGACGTCCGGCGCTCCATCGAGCACGGCTGACAGACCGGCGTCCTTGTACAGGTTCTGAATGGCATTGAGGTCGGCATTAAACTGCTCGCCCGAAAACGTCACGCCTGGCTTTGTTTTCATGACGCCCAGAATGAGCGGGGTGGGAAAGACTGTATTGCCGGCGACATGAACTTCCGTGACGGTCACGCCTTCTTTTATGGCGATGTGGATCGTGCCGTCGGTGTCGATCTTGATATCCTGAACGTGACGCGTGCCGATGTAGCCGAGCTTATCGTAGTACGAGTTGATCTTCTGGATGTCGTCGCGCAGCGTGTTGGTGTTGAGCACGGTGCCAATCGTGGTGTCCATCAAGGCGAGGAGCACCTCGCCGGTCACTTGCTTGTTGCCGCCAAAAGCGATCTTGCTGACGACCGGATTTTCGACCACGATGTATGAGACCGCGACGCCGCCTGGGGTCGGATGAAGGTCGGCCTTGACATCGGTGAAATAGCCCAGCGCCAGAATGGCTTGCTGATCGGCCGCAACGCGCTTGTTGTCAAGTGGGGTGCCGGCTTGGGCGCGAATAACCGCCGCGATCTTGTTGGTCGGCACGTGGCTATTGCCGCGGATGTTGACGGCGGTAATGATCGGCGCCGTAGCGGCCGGCGCACCTACCCCTGAGGCCAGGGCAAGCAAGCCGATGACGATCGCCGCCAGAGCGAGTCGCGACAGGTTAGGCAACGCCGGATTTGCTCCTCATTAAACGCGTGCCGGGTGGTGCGGACGCCCACCTGGGCGGCGCGCTTGCCATGCCGGCGATTGGCCGGATCATCGCGAGCAGCGCACCTTCGTCTTCCCCTGCCCGAGGGAGCAATGGGGCTGCGTCATATGGCCGGGGAACGGGACATTCAGTTCCGATGGTTTCGGAACGATTCCTGCCCGCAGCTGCTGCATCTGACACTCTCGCTTCTCCCTAATGGAATTGATACCGTAAATTGATGGTGGCGGTGTTTGTACTGCTGATGCTCAGGTTCGGGTACGCCTCCACCAGGTCGAGTGAGAGATAGTCTCGCAAGCGGTACGAAACGCCGTACGATTGCGTGACGGGCACAGAAAGGGTTGTCTGATACACTGCGGAGATCGAATTCGTGAACCGCTTGCGCACTTCCAGCGCCACGTTGCCGCGCGCGTCAAAGATGAATGATACCGATTCGATATTGAGCTGTTGGGCCAGGGCTGACTCGAACGGGTAGAGCAGGCTGCGCGAGAGTTGGGCGTTGAAATAGCTTTGCGCGGTCTGGGTCAAGGTGGTTTGAGCCTGACCGGGGTTCGAGCCCGTCAGCGTTGCCAGCTGCGGCGCATGGAGCAGGGTGGCGACGATCTCGTCACGGCTCATCTGTGGATTCGACGACAGCTCGGTGTTGAGGTTGTCCACGCGGCCGGTGATATGCAGCGTGATCTCTGCGCCGCTGACGTTTGTCACAGCGGTCACGTCCATGGTTGGGAGAAGGCCGGCCAAGGGATCAAAGGTGACCGTTCCCGACACGAGACGGAAGTTCGTGTCGAAATAGCCGACCTGTCCTCGCACCGCGTAGAATTGACCTTCAAGGGTTGGTGCGCGCAGATTGCCGCCGATGACGAGACCGCCTGCCGCAGTGAGGTCGATTGCGTTGCCGCCGCGGACGTGCACGTCCTTGCCTGCGGTGAGCGCGATCTTCACATCCACCGGCGGGAGAGCAACACCGCTGGGCGCGGGGGTGGCGACGCCGATCGAGGTGAGTGTCTGCGTCTGCAACTTACTTCCCCATGCGCTGCCGCCGTACACGATCGTGTGGCCGGGGCGGAGCGGTGGCACCCCGGGAGCCTGGGCGGGTGCGGCTTGCGCGCTTGCCGCGCCGCCGCTTGCTAAATCGTAAATCGCAGAGAAGGGAATGGTCGCGCTCGAGAGTGCGACCGATCCTTCGACGTATGGCGTGGGCCCCGAACGCGTCATGCTGAGCTGACCGTCAAGCGTTCCGCGAATCCAGCCCGGTACGTCGACTTGCGCGCCGTGCAGCCCGATGCGCGACCAGAACTGAATGCCGGCGTTTGAACGTAAGCCCGCTGCCGGCACGATGTGTGCCGCGCCTTGCGCCTCTATGGCACCGTTGCCGGCTTTGGCGGTTAAGGAGCGCAGCGTGATCGCATCTCTGTCGAACCCGATGTCCGCGTTGAGGTTCGTCACCGGCACGGTTTGCATCGGCGAGTGCACGCTGGCGTAGCGAATCTGCGCCGTTCCCTTGCCAATCGGATTGCCAGCGTTACCCGAGATCGTCGCACCGGCGTTGAGGTTACCGGTGAGGCTCGCATAGCGGCCGATGAGCGGATTCAGCACGGAGAGGTCGATCTTTGCCGCCTGCATGGTGAGTTCGACCGGGCGATTTTTTGGTCCGAGTGCGAGTGGTTGCAACTGCAACGGCAATTCTCCGTTGATGCTCAGCCGGCCGCGATTTCCCGCGAAGACGAGCGATGTGTTGCCGATGCTTATCGCTCCCGGCGCATAGGTCGCGTTGATGTTCGCACTGTCGAAGGCGATGCCATACACGGTCGCACGCCCCGCGTTGACGCTGGCGGAGGCGAGCGGCCGGCTGAGCGTTCCCGAGATGCTCACGTCGGCGACGGCGCTTCCGCCGAGCGAACCGGGCAAGCCCATCTCCTTTGCCGCCGCAGCCAGGTCTGCGGCGCGAAGCGCGCCTCGCAGCGCGAGCCGCTGGCCTTGAAATGTGTAACGGCCCTGCGCCGTTGCCGAAAGGTACGGCAAGGTCACATCGCCATGCGTGAGCGTGACGCCCGCGGCGTCACTGGAGAGCCCGGCGTTCAATGCATCGATCGCCGTATGCCGTAGATGCCCACCGTGCAAGGCGACTGTCGCGCTGCCGACCGGATTGCGCAGCGTCCCCGTCATTTGCCCTTCAGCATCAAGACGACCGGAGAG
>JALYZV010000030.1 GCA_030948685.1 Vulcanimicrobiota bacterium
TCGTCCGGCAGGCTCCTATACTCCGAGGGGAGTTTCGGCCGCAGCGCGCTTGCGATCTTCGCCGCGGCATCGCCCGCCGAACGATGATCCAGGCTGGTTTTTCGCGCGACATACTTATCGACGAGGGCAAGCTCCTCGGGCGTGAGGTTGGCGACCAACCCATTGTTGCTTGCATCCATTTCGCCCGCTCCCGGACGCAGCCAAGACGCGGGGTCGCGAACTTCAAAGCCCCGATCACGGACGACGATCGTCCCGGCCGCAAAGTCGCCCAGCCGTTTGTTCTCCGACGACAGCAGCATGCTGATCACCGACAGGAAGTAGAAGCCAAGCACAGACTCGATGACGCGGATGAGGTTGCGGATGGTCGATCCGACCAGTTCGACTGGGTAACCGCCATCGCGCACGACGCGGATCCCGAGCAGACGCTTGCCGGGCGTTTGTCCGTTCCAAAGCTTTTCGAAAGCGATAAAGTAGCCGTAGAAGAGTGCAAAAAAAAGGAAGACGCTGACAGCGAGCACGGTCGAAGCCAGGGTCTTGCCTCCCAGATGCAAGGAATGTGCGAGCATACTCGCCCGCCCTGAGGCTTGGAACGCGAGGATAACGATAACAAGAGCGGCCAGCGATTGGATGATCATGTCGACCGCCAGCGCAAGAAAACGGCTGCCCAAGCCGGCCAGCTCGTAGTAGAACGCGATCGCCTCCGGCGTTCGCACGCTGACCGACCGCTCCAAGCATCCTCCTTCAGGCGACTCGCGCTCGTCGCCCCGTCTTTATATGATCGTCACTCGCACGGTGTAGCGTAGTGTTTGTTTGCCGTTTGCCGGCAGCCTGATGCTCCAAACCGCCGTGTCCGCGGAGGCTTTCACGTGCTGGTAGTTCTCGCTGATAATTTCCCAGTTGATGCCTGGCATCTGCTCGACAATTTTCACCGGCTGCGCCTGATCCTTGGCGTTATGCATCTCGATTTCGAACGATGTCTCGTAGATATACTCGCTCCCTTGGTGCGAGAGGTGGTAGTTTGTCTGCTTCTTGTTTGCGGTCACATCGAAGGCGTCGCCCAAGTGCAGGCGTACCAGCTCGTGCCGTGGCGTGTGGTCGATGCTGTCCTCGCCAACGAACTGCTCGTTTCCAGCGGAATCCTTCTTATAGATGCGCACGGTGCCTTTGGGAAGTGGAATGCCGAGGCCGCTGCCGTCATTGCGGAATTCAACGTAGACGCCGAATTTCAGCCGTTGGCCAAGATCGCCGTACGACCCGGTGTAGTAGTAGGGTGAGCCGCGCAATTCGAGCGACTTTGTCACCGGAATGGAGGACGCCGACAAGAGTGCAACCTGCTTTGTCTGTTTCTCGGCGATCGTCGTCGGCCGACCGAGGGTGTAGAGGTGATACTCGAGCAGCGACTCCTGCTGCATCACATGGTCGGCCGTCACCGCGCGGCCAAGAGTCTTCGCCGCGTTGAATTCCTGCTGGACGCGATTGACGTCGCCGGCCACCAGCTGCAGTTTGGCGTTTGTATAGGTGGTGCCGCTGGTGTTGCCCAGCGTCACGAGACCGTTGAGGTCGAGCCGGCTGTCGTCGACGTTCAGCGCCCCGACGTAGTCCGCGCTCCAGGTAAGCCCGCCGGTCAGATAACTCAACTCGACATCCTGCGCCGCGCCGCTCGTGCTGTTGAGGTCGATCACGAGGGTAGGCCGGTCGCGTAAGTTCGACGGCAACGACGGAAACGACAAGTGGCCGTCAACTTCAGTTTCGATGCGGTTGCTGTACTGCAGCACGACACCCTCATTGGTGCTCAAGACCCGCGCCTGCTCACGCGTTTCCTTGCCCGTGGCTGGGTTGGTGTGGATGACCGTGACGTACTTACCGACGTACTTTTCAAGCAGCTTTTGCGGCGATAGCAGATCGTAGTTGAAGTTCTGCTCCATCACCGACACCGCGCCGGGTGACGAAATGCTGCGCAACAGCGCAGTTGCCGCATTGATTTGGCCGCTGACGTCGCGAAATGCCAGGTGGTTGAAACCTGGCGCCAGTGTAATCCGGCGCTCGTCGCGAACCAGCGCGAGATCCTGATTGTATATGGTGACGGCGACCGCTCGCTGGTCGGAAAGGGTGCTGAGCCTTTCCAGGTCACCGTTGGCTGGCGTCATGCCCAGGCTCAGCGCGAGCGCGAGCGCAGCGAACGATAGATTGCCCCAAAGACGATGACGAAAAGCGCGCATTGTCATATGCGACTCCATTTCTTGCCGGCGATCGGCGACCGCCCGACATGCGTGTACTCTCTATACGAACGTCGCGACAAAAACGATCATGACGCCGAGCGATATATTTCAGAGGTGGAGACTCGATCGCCAGCTACAGGTGCGCCGCCAGGTTTGACGAGAAGTTGGCCGCGTGCGACAAGCCACCTTCGTGGAGAAACGCCAGACAGGTTGGCAGCGGCTCGAAGAACTTCTCAAAGCGGCCGAGCGCAGCAGCCTTCGCAAGCTTGACCCGGCTGAAGTGTCCGAACTCGGCACGCTTTACCGCTGGGTCACCTCGGATCTTGCGTTTGCGACCGGGCGAAGGTACGATCCGACGCTGCAAGCATACCTCAACCGGCTTACCGCCCGCGCCCACGCGGTTGTCTACGGAGGCGCTGCCGAGGGTGGGCTGCAGCGTGTGATCCGGTTTTTTGCGAGCACGTTTCCGCGCGAAGTCTGGACCTCGCGCTGGCCGATGCTGTTGAGCGCTGCGCTTTTTCTCGGCTCGGCTGGGCTAGCCTACTACCTCATCCACGCGCGGCCGCTCAATGCGTACGTGCTGTTGCCGCCTGAGATGATCCAACCCATTCACAAAGGTCTGCACGAGACGAATTTCGAGCCCAGCGAAGCAGCCTTGGGATCGCCGGCGCTGTCAGCATTTATCATGTCGAACAACATATACTTAGCCTTTGAGGCCTTCGCCGGCGGGATGACGCTTGGGCTTTACACCGTCTACGTGCTGATTCGCAACGGCTTGGATATCGGCGGCATGGCCGCGCTCTACAACGATGCTGGGTTCGGCAAGGATTTTTGGGCCACCGTTGCACCGCACGGCATCATCGAGCTCACAGCGGTGCAAATCGCGGCTGGCGCCGGTTTACTGCTGGCCGCTGCCATCCTTGCGCCCGGCCGGCTCAGTCGCCGTGACGCGCTGCGCCGTAACGGTCGCCGCGCTGCGATTTTGATCATCGGCGTCGCCTGTATGCTGGTGCTCGCCGGCACTATCGAGGGTTTCATCTCGCCGCAGAAATTTTCGGAGACCGTGCGCCTCATGATCGGCGGCATGACAGCGGTGGCGATGATTTTCTACTTCGTCCTGCCCAACGTTGGGGCACGCGAGCACCGCGCACATCAAGCCGGAGTGCGTGCAGCCAGCTAGAGCAAGCTCCTGGTTTTGATTTCAACGTAGGCATTGATCAGCGAGACGGTGAGATCTTTGGCCGGCGTGTCGATGACAATGATACCGCGCTGGGCGAGGATAGCCGCGGCTTTCTGTCGCTCCATCTGCAACGTGGCAGCCACGCTAGCCTCGTATGCCTGCAGCGGCGTCGCCGGTTCGGTCGCGAGCGCCCGCTGCACCGCCTCGTCGTTCATCAGGACGCACACAGCCAGATGGCGCGGCGTCAGCAGCGCGAGGTTGCTCAAGGTGGCGGCCGACGCGACCGGGTCGAACATATCGGTGAAGAAGATCACTAGACTGCGCTTTGGCTGGCGGCGGCGCAGATAGGTAAATGCACGTCCGTAGTCCGCCTCTTCGAATCGCGGCTGCAGGTCGTACACGCGCTGCGTCATACCGGCGGTGTGGGCGGCGCCCGAGCGCGGCGCGATGTGCTCCAAGATGTCGCTTGCGAAGGCGATCAAGCCCACCTTGTCGTCGGCCAGCGCAGCGATGTAGGCGACCGAGAGCGCGGCCGTAATCGCATAGTCGAACTTGCGCTGATCGCCGAGCCGTGGCGTCATCAGGCGGCCGGCGTCGAGTGCCAGCACGACCGTCTGGCTGCGCTCGATGTCGTACTGGGCGACCATCAGCTTCGCGCGGCGCGCGCTGGCCTTCCAGCTGATCGAGCGGAATTCGTCATCCGGTGTCCATTCCCGCAAGCTATCGAACTCGCCGCCGCGGCCGCGACGCCGTAGCTTGCGGAATCCTGCTTCGACGAGGCGGCCACGCCGCGCCAGCTCGCCGTACCGTTCGACTGCCGAGAGATCAGGATAGATTCTGATCTCGGTCTCGCCAGCCAGCCGCCAGCGCCGTGCGATGAACCCAATCGGATTGTGCACGGCGACGTAGAGCGTGCCGAGGCGCGCTGGGCCGCGCAAGCGCGGCATCGCCGGCAACGCTGCAACCTTGCGCCGGCCCGGACCGACAACACCGATCACCGGTGTTTCGGGCAGGTCGAGCGCTTCGAGCGGCGTGTCGACGATTTCGTAACGCAGGTTAACACGGCTTCGATTGGTCAGGCTATAGCGAAGCTGTGCCGGCGAGCGCAACGCCAGATGTTCAACGGGCTCACGCTGCACGTCGAGCGCGTGGCGGCGTGGCCCAATTGCGATGTCGGCCATAACCAAGCCGGCGATGACAATGCCGAGGTAGACGGCCAGCACGAGCGCCGCGTGAAAGAAGGTGGCGGCCGCGACAAGCAGCGCCAGCGTGACGAGGGCCCAGACGAAGCGCTGTGTGATCCAGGGAAAAGCCGGCGACAACACACGCACGCGGGCGTGCATCATTTAGCCAGGTTCCGCCACGGTCGTCTGGGTTGCATCTTTCGGAACTGGAACGGATTCGAGGATTCGGCGCAGCACGATATCGGCGCTGACGCCCTCGACTTCTGCTTCGGGCCGAACGATCAGACGATGGGCCAGCACAAACGGGGCTGCCGCCTTGACGTCGTCCGGCGTGGCGAAATCGCGAGCATCCATAGCTGCGCCGGCCTGCGATGTCACCAGCAGATGAAGGCCAGCACGTGGGCTCGCACCGAGACTCAGCTCGCCGGCCGAGCGCGTTCGCGCGACGATATCGTAGATGTACTGGCGCAGACCGGTGGAGACATGTACGGCGCGCACCTCCAGCCGAGCAGCCGCAATATCGTCGCTCGAGGCGACGGGCGCAAGGCCCATGCGATCCAGGTAGCGCGCGTCGAATCCGGCCGCACCTCGGCCGAGCAGATCCAGCTCCTCCTCGCTGGACGGATACTGCGTGCGCGCCTTGATCATGAAACGGTCGATTTGGGCTTCCGGTAGCGGGTAGGTTCCCTCGTACTCGATCGGATTTTGCGTGGCGCACACCATAAAGAGCGGCGGCAGTGGAAAAGAAACGCCGTCAATCGTGACCTGCCGTTCTTCCATGGCTTCGAGCAACGCCGCCTGCGTCTTCGGTGGCGTGCGGTTGATCTCGTCTGCCAGCAACAAATTGGTGAAGATCGGTCCGCGCCGCGTTGTGAACTCACTGCTCTGCGGGTTGAAAACCGTCGTCCCCACGACATCCGAAGGCATGAGATCCGGCGTGAATTGGATTCGCCGAAAATCTGCGCCTAACAACAAGGCTAGGGCGCGGACCAGTAATGTCTTCGCCGTGCCCGGCACGCCTTCAATGAGCGCATGCCCTTCTCCAAAGAGCGCGAGCGAAAGCGCAAAGATCGTCTCGTCTTGTCCGACGACGACCTTACGCAGACCGTCGTGTAGCTGTGCGGCGAGGTTGGATAGCTTGGGAGCCATCGAAGCTGAGTTCCTTTCGTAGGTCACGAGAGAGACGGGCGGCTTGCACGAGCTCAGCCGAAGAGGGCTGTTCGTAGCCGCTTAGTCGTTCGAGCGTGAGGAGGTCATGGGCGCGCCGATCGCCTGCTTCGCTACCGCGCAGCCGTGTCGCTATGGCGGCGGCAGGGGCCGAATCCGCCAGGCCGGTGGACCGGGCAGCAGCGTGCAGCGCGATCTGCGCAAGATCGCGAATAGCTTGACGTCTGGCGCCGCCCCGCTCGAGCAGCGCGGCCATTGAGAGGAGATACTCGTGCGATGTCCTCTCGATGTTCTCGGGTAAGCGCGCCGCTGGGCCAAAGCGCCAGGTGGCGCCGAGCAGCAGTAGCAGCAACGCGCCGCCCATAATCGACAGCGCGACTTGCAGCGTACGGGGCATGATCGACCACCACGTATCGCCCGACTGGTAGCCATGCGTCCACTCGTCAAACGCGACCGTATCGCCTGGCCGAAGATTGAGCCCTGCGAGGTTGAAGGCCAAACGCGCGTTATCGGCTTTGCCGATGCGGCTGTTTTGGAACAGCGTTTCATCGGTGACGATGACCACGCTGCCCTTGCCCAGCTGGTACCAGGCGACGACCGATCCTTTGTCGTCTGCGACGAGCGGCGTGACGTTCGGATCGCCGCCGAACGGAATTCTCAAATTACTGCTTCCCGACAAGCTTCTAACGCCCTCGGTCAGCGCTGAGGGGGCGATGGCGACGGCAGCGTCTTTTGTGGCAGTAGACCGTGCAACGCCTGGAAGATACAAGCTCGACGCCCGCTCGCGACTCAGCGGCGCACATGTTCCCTTGCCAGCACCACCCATTGGGGCAGAAAGCGCGCTTGCCTGGTCGACCAGCCACACGAGATGGCCGCCCGCCGTCACCCAGCGGTGCAGCGCCGCGCAGTCGGCGTCTGTGTAGTATCCGATCGATTGCCGGGCCTGCTCGCGCAACAACGCATCGAAGACATTGTTGGCGACGATGAGCGTGGCGACGGGGTCGGACAGATAGGCCGGCCGCCGCTCTTGACGAGTGGCGCGTATTCCCTCGCGGCGCAGCAAGTCATACCAAGCGTGATATCCACCACGCTGGTAATCGTAGCTGGAGAACGTGTCGAAGCGTTCGACTGCGTGCAAGCTTCGCTGGTAGTCCAGCCAGCCGAGCAGCACAAAGCAAACGAGGACGGCCAGCGCGATGACGACCTCGGTGCTTCGCAGCCAACGCATTAGGATGCCACGAGCGGGCGCAGGGATCGATATGCAGCGTCGGCGGCGCGGAATTCATCTTTTGAAATCGGCCGTTCTGCGAAGGCCGCGATGACGAAAGCGCGCGCGATATCGTCGAAGTAAGGACTGGCTGCCGCGAGCGTGCGCCGCACCGCGCGGCGATACTCCCCGGCTGTCAACGAGCCGTCGTACGGGAGTTTGCCGGCCGCGTCAAAGCTCGCCAGGCTGGCTTGGAACAAGAGCGAAATTGCTTGCGCATAACGGCCTTCGTTCGCCGCGGCCATCCCGAGCTCGTAGAGAGCATCGGGTTGCGCGCGTTCCGGCAGTGGCGTGCCCACATGAAGCGTGGCAGGCTTACTCCTGCGCAAGAGCTGCGACACGAGCAACGATATGAGATAGATTGCGACTGCGACCACGAGGGCGATGTAGAGCACGGCGACGATCTGACCCACGACCGGTTTCGACGCAGCGGCACCGAAGATGCGAGCAATGAGTTCGCCCAACTTGCGCCTCAGCCAGCTCACCAAGCGTTGCAGCAGCGTCTCGTGTGGCGCGGGCGCAGGTCCTGCGCCGCCAACCTGATAGGCGCGCTGGGCGAGAATTGCTACGGTCTCGGAGTGAGGATCGAGCAACGCCGCCTGGCCTGTGCCAGGCTGCGCCGCGCGCCGCACTGAGCTGGCCAAGTCGGCAAGCTCGCGCCCTCGGATCGTGCGGGACTTTTCAGCCCGAATGTGGCGCAGCTGCGATTGCAGCCATCGATCGAGCGAAGCTCCGTGCGTCGGTCGTTCGCCGAGCGGGCCAGGCGGAAGCCGCAACGCCGGTACGCTTCCTGCGTGACGTGCACGCAGCCGCGCCGCCTTTGCGGCGGACTCGAGCTGACCAGCCGCTTTCAGCAGCGCCTGGTTAAAGGATGGTGATGATCCATCGCTCGCTGGCGCCGCAAAGGCCGCGGCCGAAACCGTCAGCACGAGTGCGCCCAAGAGCGTCGCGGCCTTCGGCGCCGCCTTCACAGGCGCGACGTGGCAGGCGGCGTTGCGCTCGAGAAACGCTCGGCCAGCATCTGCAGGTCGTAGCCTTCTCGCCGGATGCGAATGTCGTAGTAAAAAACCGCTGCAGCGACGACCGCAAAGGGAGCGAAGAAGAGAGATGTTAGCCCGACCGCGATGACATACAGCGCCGGCGCCTTGAGGAAATACGCCAGCAGAGCACCGCCGCCCGCGCTGACAAGCGAAACGCCGAAGTTGATGCCGATCAACGCCAATGCTAGAGCAAAGCCGCGCCAGAATTGACCGCCGGCAAACATTCGCTGGAATGCCAAGCTGAAGGCCTTCAACGGATCGATGTCCTCGATCACCACCGCGATAAACGACATCGCAGAGGTCAAGTACAGCATCACCACGACTCCAATGCCCCCAAGCATGGAGCCGATGACGATGACGATCGCGCTGATACCAAAAAACCTGTTGTTGCCGGCGAGTCCGCTTATAAAACCGACGGCCGCGGCGCTGATGAAAACCAGCACGAGAACGGCTAAAAAGAGCGCAGCCGCTGTCACCAGCCACAGAACAATCAACATCAGGATGGGCAGCCAGCGGCGCAGCGCAAGGCGGTAGGACTCAGCGAAATGCACGGGCAGCCCGAGGTAGGCTCGCGACACGCCCGCAATCACAGCGCCGTACGCGAAGGGAAGGCCGATGAATAACAACGCGTATTGAACACCGATCCAGGTGTCGGACGGCTGGAACGCGTTGAGCTTTGATAGGTCCGGCGGCGATCCCGGCGACTGAATTGAATGTTGGAACGTCTTGATCATGAAGTCTATCATGTCGCGAGACTGGAAATACGAAATGATGCTGCTTGGCACGATGACGACCGCCAGCAGCGCCGTAAACGCCGCAATATTCTTGAAATAAATATTGAAAGCGCGATCGAGCACTTCGCCAAGCGAAAGCGGGCGCAGGTTCAAAGCGGCTGCTTGGGATTGGTGTGATGACAACGAGTCGTTTGGCGTCACTCTATGTGCCGATCGTGACGGAAGCGAATAAGGCCGTCCTTCTTGGGGGTCTCCCATGCCTCCTGGAAGAACCGCGATTGCGTGACGCACGAATTGAAACCATTCGATTGCGGCGATCAAGCGCTGGTACTCGTGACGCGCGGCACGCTTGTCGAGAGCCAGCATTGCGTCTGCTATGCCGTGCTCGACATTGACGGACATCTGCGTGCTTCACACGGCGACATCGACCGGCTGGTATACATGCGTTCAGCCGCAAAGCCGCTCATCGCGACGGCGGTGGTCTCCAGCGGCGCCGCGGACCGGTTTGGGTTCTCCGATGAAGAAATCGCGCTCACTGCTGCATCGCATAGCGGCGAGCCGCGCCATGTCGCAACCGCCCAAAAGATATTGCAGAAGATCGGGCTGGACGAGAGCGCGTTACGCTGCGGCGTGCACGCTCCCACCCATGGGCCAAGCGCGGACGCATTGTGTGAGGCGGGCGAGCTGCCGCGCGCCATTCACAACAATTGCTCTGGCAAGCACGCCGGCATCCTCGCGTTGGCGGTCCACCGCGGGTTGAGCCCCGAGGGCTACCTAGCGGCGGATCACCGGGCAGAAGTCGAAATCCTGGATGTATGCGCCCAACTGCTCGACATGCCGCTCGGACGCATGGCCGTTGCTGTTGACGGCTGCGGCATTCCGGTCATTGCCGTGCCGCTGCGTACCGCAGCACACTTCTTCGCTCGACTCGCGGATCCGGAGCGATTTCCGCGCCAGCTCGTGGCGGCCTTGCAGCGCGTCGTCCGCGCTATGATCGAGCACCCGTATTTTGTTGCCGGTACCAATCGCTTCGACACTGACCTCATGACCGCCGCGCGTCCAAATATACTGGCCAAGGGCGGTGCGGAAGGATACCATGCGAGCGCCGCGCTGAAGAAGGGTTTGGGCATGACGATCAAGGTGGCGGACGGCAATTATCGCGCCGTTGCGCCTCTGGCCCTCGACTGCATGCAGCGTTTGAGCGTTGTCGATGACGCTGTTGTGGCGGCTCTGCAACATTACCGAACACCGTCGGTGCGCAACCTTGCAGGCACGGTGGTTGGCGAAATCCGCGTCGCTGCGCCGGCAATGAAGTAGGCGAGTGTCAGTTGTTTGAATAGACGAGCCGGCCAGCGATAAAGACGTGCGTCACCTCGTTGCGCGCATTCCAGCTGACGAAGTCAGCGCGCAGGCCAGGCGCAAGCACGCCGATCTCGTTTTCGAGGCCCATGGCTCGCGCCGGAGCCCAGGTGGCGCATTGGATAGCCTCGGCCAGCGAAATACCGGTGGCCGCGACGAGATTGCGCACCGCCTGGTCGAGCGCCAGCCGGCTGCCGGCAATGACACCGTCCTTGGTACGGGCAACCCCGCCTTCCTCAACAAGTCCGTTCACGAGCGGCATTGCGTCGGTCGTCAACACGAGGTTCAGGCCCTTGAGGCGATAGAGCAGCGCCAAATGTTCCACCGAGACGTGCACTCCATCGGCGATGACCTCGCAGAACGCGGTGGGATCGAGCAAGAAGGCCGTCAAGATCGACGAGACGCGATGATGCAGCGGCGGCATCCCGTTGAACGCGTGCGTCAGGATCTGATAGCCGCACTCGATCGCCGAATTGCCGATGGCATACGTCGCGGCGGTGTGGCCGGCGGCCAGCGTCACTCCACGGCGCGCCAGCTCGGCTGCGGCGAGCGGCGCGTCCTCGAGCTCCGGCGCCATTGTCACGCGCAGCCTGCCAGCTTTCCACGTCTCTAAGAGCGCTTCGATGCGGGCCGGCGAGGGAGCCAGCAGAAATTCCTTCGGGTGAGCGCGACGATACTCAGGATTGAGAAAGGGCCCTTCAAAGTGGACTCCCAGCGGTCGCGCGCCTTCGGCAGGCGTGTTGATACATTCAGAAATTGAACGCGCTGCGTGGAGCATCAAGTCCCACGAACCCGTCATGATCGAAGGAAGAAAGGACGTCACGCCATGCGTCGGTGCGTCGCTGGCCATCGCCGCCAGTGTCTCAAGGGGCTCGCGGTTGAACCACAACCTGCCCGTGCCGTTGGTATGCAGGTCGATGAGTCCGGGCGTCAGGATGCTTCCCGGCGCCAAGGTGTGGTCGGGGCGCTGCGAGCGATCCTCAATGCTTGCAATCCGGCCGTTCTCGACACGCAGACAACCGAGCTGCGTGGTCCCGTCACCAATGGCCAGCACGGCTGGGCCGAAGACCTGACTGCCCATTTCGGTCAGCTCCGGATCAGAGCGAGAACCTCATCCCGTTTTTGCGCCAGAAGTTCAGCCGAGTCAGCTTCAACGTTCAGACGCAGCAACGGCTCGGTGTTGGACGGGCGAACGTTAAACCACCAGTCGTCATATTGGATCGTGACGCCATCGAGGTGATCAATCTCGCGGGCGCTGGCGTAACGTTCTTCGAGCTCGGTGAGCTTGGCGGCGATGTCATTTACCCTACTATTGATCTCGCCCGAGCGAAAACGCCGGTCGAGCGGCCGCAGCAGATCGCTTACCCGCTTGCCTTCTCGCGAGATGAGCTCGAGCACCACCAGCAGTGCAATGAGCCCAGAGTCAGCGAAATAGTGATCGCGGAAGTAGAAATGTCCCGAGTGTTCGCCGCCGAAGATCGCGTCTTCTTCGCGCATGATGGTCTTGATGATTGAGTGCCCGACGCGCGTGCGCACCCCCTGGCCACCCGACGCAGCGATAAGCTCCGGCACGCCGCGCGAACAGATCAGATTGTAGAGAATCTTCGAGCCCGGGTGCTTGCGCAAGAGCATCTTGGCCACGAGTGCGGTGACCATGTCGCCGCCGACAAGCTCACCATGCTCGTCCGTGATAAAGACGCGATCCGCATCGCCGTCAAACGCCGCGCCCAAATCTGCTTTATGCCGACGAACCGCTGTTTGCAAATCGATCATGTTTTCCGGCTCGATCGGGCTAGCGGGGTGATTCGGGAAACTCCCGTCGAGCTCGAAGTAGAGCGGAATCACTTCCAGCGGTAGCCGCTTGAACACGGCGGGGACAATGAGGCCGCCCATGCCATTGCCCGCATCAACCACGATGCGCAACGGCTTGACGTCGCGGACATCGATGAAGGAAAGGCAGTGTTCCACGAAATCCGGCAGCACGTCGCGCTGCGTGATGCGACCGGGTGTGCGGCCGGACGCAAACTCGCCGTGCGCCACGAGGTCGCGGATTGCGAAAACGCCGGTGTCGGCCGACAGCGCAATCGCCAGCTCGCGGCACAGCTTGAATCCGTTGTATTGTTTCGGGTTGTGCGAGGCAGTAATCATCGCGCCTGCCGGATACCCGAAGTTGCCGACCGCGAAATATAGCTCGTCGGTGGACGTGAGGCCCAAGTCGATGACATCCGCTCCCTGCCCCATGATGCCTCGCGCGAACGCCTCAAACAGCGCCTGTGAGCTGCCCCGCATGTCGCGTCCGACGGCGACCGTCTTCACGCCCAGGAAGTCGACGAAGGCGCGGCCGATGCGCTCGGCAGTCGCCGCATCGAGCTCGTCCGGATAGACGCCACGAATATCGTAGCTCTTGAAGATATCAAGATTCACGGCTGCGCGCATGCGTTGCTAGTGCGGGGCGTGGGTCGACGCGTAGTGCTGCAGCCACAAAATGGTTGCGATGACCGCTCCAAGCATGACGAGAAGCCGCCACAGTTGCGGAGGCTGCGGCGATTGTTGCCACTTGCCGAAGGCCATTGCGGTGGGTTCGGCCCGGCGGTGGCGCCGGACCTTGTGGCAGGGGCGGCCGGCTGGCCGCCCCTGTTCCGATCACAGATCGTGGTAGAGGTAGAACTCGTACGGGTGTGGCCGGATCTTGACTTCCTGCAATTCCTTGGTGCGCTTATACGATATCCACGACTCGATGAGGTCGGGCGAAAAAACCCCGCCCTCGAGCAGATACGCGTTGTCGTCTTCGAGCGCAGCCAGTGACTCGTCGAGACTGCCCGGCACCGATTTGATTTTTTTTGCCTCGCGCTCGGGCAGTTCGTAGATGTTCTTGTCGATTGGGCCGAAGCCGGCCTTGGTCGGATCGATCTTTCGGCGGATGCCGTCAAGGCCGGCCATAAGCATTGCCGAGAATGCTAGGTACGGATTGGCGGCTGGGTCGGGTGGACGAAACTCAATTCGTTTTGTTTTCGAGAATTGAGCACCCGTAAAAAAGATGGGGATGCGAACCGCAGCGGAGCGATTGCCCTTGGAGAATGCAATATTCACGGGCGCCTCGTAGTGCGGCACGAGCCGCTTGTACGAGTTTGTGGTCGGCGCGCAAAATGCCATGAGAGAGTCGATGTGGGTGAGTAGGCCGCCGATGTAATACAGCGCCAGCGGCGATAGCTCCGCATAGCCTCCCGCCGCGTAAAAAAGATTTTTGCCTGCCTTCCACAGGCTCTGATGAACGTGCATGCCAGAGCCGTTGTCGCCAAACAGCGGTTTGGGCATGAAGGTCACGGTCTTACCGTGACGTCGCGCCACATTGCGCGTCACGTACTTGTAGATCATGACGTTGTCGGCTTGCTGTAGCAGTGTATCGTAGCGGATGTCAATCTCGGTTTGGCCGGCTGTTCCAACCTCGTGGTGGTGCATTTCGACGTTGACGCCCCAGTCTTTGAGGCTGAGCACCATCTCCGATCGGATGTCCATGTGTTTATCCGACGGTTGCACGGGGAAGTAGCCTTCCTTCGGCCGCAGCGCGTATCCTAAATTCGCCGATTCGCCTTCGCCGGAGTTCCAGTGGCCCTCCTCGGAATCGATGGCATAGCTCATCCCGTATTGCTGGATCTCGAAGCTGATGTGGTCGAAGATGTAAAACTCAATCTCCGGCCCAAAGTATGCAGTGTCCGCAATGCCCGTTTTTTTGAGATATGCTTGCGCGCGTTGCGCAATGATGCGCGGGTCGCGCCTGTACGGCGCTTGCTCGCGCGGGTCAAAGCAGTCGCAGACAAACGACACGGTGGGGATGTTGCAAAAGCCGTCAACCCGCGCTGAAGCGGGATCGGGCCGCAGCACCATGTCGCTCTCCTGGATTTCCTGGAATCCGCGAATGCTGGAACCGTCAAAGCCGATGCCGTTCACGAACGTGCCTTCGTCGACTTGGTCCGCTGGCAGCGATGTGTGTTGCCACATGCCGGGAATGTCGATGAACTTGAAATCGACGATTTTAGCGCCGTGTTTCTTGATGAAATCCAGGGCGGACTTAGTCGTGGAGGCTGTTGCCACCTGATCGCTCCTCTCCGTTACGAATTGCGCGCGCCGAACGGCGCGATAGACGGCTTTCCGGGAACGTTCGGCTAGCCTTTTAGCCCGCAGGCGAAGCGCGGCCAGCCGGCTTTGGCCATCTGGCGTTGTGGATAACTATATTTGGCAGCCGCGGCAGAAGAACGTACTCTCGCCGCCCGCATGAACGGACGAGATGCGATGGCCGCAGCGCGGGCAGAGCGCTTTGCCCCTCGCGTGGACCTTCATAAACGAGCGGTCTTGCTTGTGAAGCTTATGCTTGCCCTCGTCATAGCGTTGCTTGATCGTGCGCACGGCGCTGGTTAAGACAGAACGCATCGCGTCGTAGAGGGCGCGGCGCTCTTTATCGGACAGCGTCGAAGCACGGCGCAGCGGGCGCAAGCCGGCCTCGAACAGAATTTCGTCGGCATATGCATTGCCGATGCCCGCCACGAAGACTTGATTGCGCAGCACGTTTTTGAGCTCGCCGCGATGCCGCCGCAGCCGGGCTGCAAAGGTCTCGAAGTCGAGCGCCGGATCGAGCGCGTCGGGGCCCAGGCCGGCAAAGGTCGGAATATCGGATTCCGGGTCGGCGGTCAGGTAAACGCGCGCCATCATGGTGTTGTCGAGAAATCGAATGTCTTCGGCACCGGAAAGCTGCAATGTAAAGCAGGTCGATGGAAGCCCGGGCGCCGCCCGGCTGCAATAGGCAAACCGTCCGCTGAGCATCGGGTTGATAATGAGGCGCGGACCGTTGTCCTCAAACGAAAACGTCAGAAATTTACCGCGCCGCTCCACTGCAGAGATTTTTCGGCCCTGCAGGTCGCGGCCGAAATCCGCCGGCGGATAGCGGATGACAAACGCTCGCGACGGGTTGGGGATGACAGCCAAGATAGTTTTGCCGGCGGCGTAACCGGTCAGCGCCTGGCGGAGCAGCTCGAGTTCAGGCAGTTCAGGCAAGCGGAAATGATGGGCCGACTACTGCGTCGGCGACATGCTTATCTTCTTCTGAATAGTTTGATTTTCGATAACCGTGACGGTGTCTGTGCCCTCGAGCCCCGGCGCATCTGCTTTCACAGGGTGCGTTCCGATCGGCACTTGCGATACGGTGACCTTGCCGCTCGCATCGGTCGTGGTTGTGGCCGTCACGCCGTCAACAGTCACGATCGCACCACTGACGGGCTGGCCGTTGCTCGCTTGCACGCAGGTCACTTCCACCGTACCGTACTGCTGCACGCCGATGGCATTCGGATTAGGGCAGCCCCAAAGTCCTAACGAGGCGAGGACTATAGGAATAATGACGATCGCTCTTGCCCGTGGGGTGAGTTTTTTCATATTTGGGGCACTCGTTTGGCACTCCGTGGTGTGAACCAGACCGCACTTGGCTCGAACTTCGCCCGAATGCCCGACACCCCTCGTCGGCCTCATTGCAACTCGGGCGCGGGAGCGTTATACTTTCTATACCAATGAATCGACCGAGACGGCTGGTCGCCATGATGGTGGCTTGGGTGGCCTTCATGCAGGCCGGTTTTGCCGTTTCCGCTGCGGACTCGCGTCAGGCGACGGCTCAGCCCGCCGCGGCCCTGCTGTCGCAGGCGCAGTCTGAGGCGGATGCTGGGCACAGCGCTGCAGCCCGGGATATCCTCATCAAGGCGGTCGCGATCTACCCCACCAATTTGGCGCTGCAAAAACTGCTCGGCGACGTCGATTACCGAACGGCTGACTATTCTGGAGCAGCCGCCGCCTACCAGAAAGTGCTGGCCAGCGACCCAGCCAACAAAGACGTGCACAACCGCCTAGGTGGCGTCTACGCTGCGCAGGACAAATACACAGAAGCCATCAGCGAGTTCCGCTCCAGCCTACCCTTGTCAGAAGGCTTCTTGAACCTCATCCAGGTGTACATTGATGAGAACAAGTTGAGCGACCTCGAGGCCGAGGAGCGCTCGCGGTTGATGACTGCAGCACTGGAACCAAGCGCGCACTTCAACCTTGGCCTGGTTTATTACTATGAAAAGAAGTACGAGCTGGCGCGCGAGGAATTCGAACAAGCGCTGATCCTGGATCCGCACTTCAATGACGCACGCAACGGCGTTGGGATGGTGTATGGCGACCTGGGCCGCCATAGCGATGCGATCAATCAATATAAGCTGATCATCGCGGCAAGTCCCGCCTATGCCAACGCCTGGATCAATTGGGGCGTCGAGCTGATCGCGACTTCTGATTACAAGACAGCGATAGAAAAAATAAAACACGGTATCGTGCTCAAGCCCAATTTGGCAATCGGCTACGATAATATGGGCGTCGCGTACGATTATCTCGGCGATTTCACGCAAGCGGTCGAACTCTACGAGCATGCGCTGCAGCTCGATCCGCGAGAGCGCGAAGCGTATCAGAACCTAGGCAGCCTGTATTTCAACCATAATCTGCTGAACCTGGCCGAGGCAGCCTTTATCAAAGGTCTGGCGGTCGCACCGCACATGTCGGTTTTGCACTTCAATTTGGGCATCGTCTACGAGCAGCAGCATAAGTACGGGCTCGCGGTCGATCAATACAAGGCGGCGCTTGCGACCGCGCCCAACAACGTCGAGGTCCGCCAGCAGCTGGCGGGCGTACAAGCCAAGCTCGAGCACCAGTAAAACAGCCGACCTTTGAAGCAACGGACCTTTAGGTCCGTTAACGTCTAAGCAACGGACCTTTAGGTCCGTTCACTATTTTGTTGCGATGATGTCGACTTCGATCAGGGCGCCCATCGGCAAGGCGCCGCAGCCGACGGTGGTGCGCGCCGGGCGGTGCGCGCCCACGTGCCGCTCGTAGATTACGTTGACCTCGGCAAAGTGTTGCAGGTCGGCGAGGAAAATAGAAGCTTTGACGACCTTGTCAAAGCTCGAGCCCGCGGCGTTAAGCACGTGGCCAAGGTTGCAGAAGACTTGTTCGGCTTGCGCCGCCAGACCGTCGGCCAGCCTCCCTGCCACAGGATCCAGTCCGACCTGACCGGAGCAGAAGATGAAACCGTTGGCCTCGACGGCCTGGCTGTAGGCTGCGACGGGTTTCGGCGCCGCAGGAGTTGAAATAATTTTCATCGCCGCTATCGTCCCACGAGGCGCGCGCGGCTACCTGCTGACGAGGTCACGGCGATGGCTGAGACACGCATCTTCACAAAGCCCGGCTGCCCCTATTGTGCGGCGGCAATGGAGGATTTCACCGAGCGTAAGGTGCCCTTCCGCCAGATTGACGTGCAACACGATTTGGCCGCCCGCGAAGAAATGCGCCAGCTGTCGGGAGGATTGCGGGTACCAACCATCGTTCATCCTGACGGCACCGTGGCGGTCGGATTCGACGGAGCCTGAACGGTGCATTGACGGCGGGCGTGTCCCGTCACTAGCGACGAGCCCGGTTCTCTGCCGATAACTCAAGTGTTACCACCTCTTGTGGGTGGTCGCCCGACAATGACAGAGACCACCTTCCGCACCTCGGTCGACGAAGCACGCTGGCTCGAAAGCAGTGTGCTCAAATCACGCCTGCTCACGATCGGCGTGAGCGTCCTGATCTTTGCCGCGCTGCCCTGGAATTATTCGCGCTGGCTACAGGTCGCAATCGTCATCACTTGGCTCGCGCAAGGAATCGTGGCGGCCAACTTCGTCCGCCGCGCGACCACCGTCGAGCAGATCAGTTGGTCGGGGCGCATCCTGCTCGCGCTCGACACGCTCACCCTCACCGTACCAGTTCTCCTATACATGCCGCTCCTGCCGGAAGCCTGGATCGCCATGCTCATACCGATCATGTGGGGCGGCGTTCGCGAGCGGCTGGCCGGTGCTGCAAGCGTCGCCACGCTCGCAACCCTCCTCATCTTTGTTGCATTTGCGCTCCATCGCGTCGGGCCATCCGGAGAACCGCAATTCGGCAGACTGATCTTCGACGTCAGCATGATTTGGCTGAGCGTGCTCGCCATACGGCAGCTCGTTCGCGCAGTTGCATTACGCAACCAAGCACTCGCAGCGCAGCAAGAAAAGTTGGAGAAGGCATACGGCGGCCAAGCGGAGATGCGCCAGCGCGCAGACATGCAAGCCGCGACGCTCAAGAAGGTCACCGAGCTCGCAGTCAGCATGCTGCGCGAACGCCAGCTGGATGCGCTGCTGGACCGCATGCTCGACGTCACCATGCAATCGTTCGGATTCCGAGCTGGGGCGATTCTGATCGCCGAGCGGGAGACGGAGTCGTACGCCTACTCGGTCGTGCGCGGGTACCCGCCGGAGGCCGACGAGCTGCTGCGCAAGCGGCGAATTCCGTTCGCGCTGGCGGACTTGAAAATGGACAAGCGCTTCGCCATCCGCCCGTCAGTCTACTACGCCGCCGCCGAGCGGCAGACGTGGTACACCGACCCTGAGATCTGCTATCATCCCGACCAGGTCAACCAACGCCGTCTCGCGGCCGGTGCATGGCACGAAGCCGACACGCTGACCTTTGCGCTGCGCAGTTCATCCGGCGAAGTCATCGGACTGCTCATACCGGATGCCCCCATCGACCGAAAGGTGCCGTCGGACGAGACGATCGACAACATTGCGCTCTTCGCGCGGCTGGCGGCGGCAGCGATTGAGAACGTTCACATCGTGACGACCGAGAAGAGCCGCGCCAATACCCTCTCCGAGCAGAACGTAGAAATAAAGCGCTTGTACGCGAATGTCGAAGCGCTAGCGGAAGAACGACGCCTGCAGGCGGATCGCCTGGCGCGCATCCTCGAGCTGACGGCGGCAATCTTCCGCGAGCGCAATCTCAAGGAAATGCTGCATCGCATTCTCAAGGTCGCAATCGACACGTTCGGATTCGCGGCGGGAACGATCTTGCTGCGAGATCCTCGACGGGACGTGTACGTGCGACACGCGGCAATCGGCTACCCGGGCGCAGCCGAGGGCGTCGATGTTTCGGTTGAGGAAATGCTGCACGACATGACGCCGGCTACCAAAGTGCGCGAAACATTCTATTACGTGCCGATGGAACTGCACCATACCGGCGGCGTGTCGCGGCATCCCGATCGGCTCGAGCTGCCGCGCATTCAACCCGGTGACTGGCATGAAAACGACCTGTTGATTTTTCCAATCTTCGATTCCAGCGGCCACCTCATCGGCGTTCTCTCGCCCGACGATCCCAAAGACCGGCGCGTGCCGCGCGACGAAACGATTCGCACGATTGAGGTGTTCGCTCAGCTTGCCGGGATCGCAGTTGAGAGCGCGCGTTTGCGCGCTGCGGCCGACGCCGACATTCCAGCCTAACCCCATAGCACGTTTGCAGCAACGGATCTCTAGATCCGCTTAACGTTTGCAGCAAAGGATCTTTAGATCCGTTTGACCTTCAGGTTGGTTTACAAACCAAGGTAAGCTTCCAGTTCCCAGGGATGGACCTGCGTCCGGTAGGTCTCCCACTCCGCCAGTTTGGCTTCGCGCAGCCGATGATAGCTGTGATCGCCCAACGCCGCCCGCATCACCGGGTCATCGTCGAGCGCACGCACTGCTTCTTCGAGCGAGAGCGGCAGTTGTTCGATGCCGAGACTTGCCCGCTCGTCATCGCTGAGCGCAAAGACCGCAACTTCAACCGGATCACCGGGCACGAGCTTGCGGCGCACGCCGTCCAGGCCGGCCTTCAGGATGCACGCAAGGGCCAGGTACGGATTGCAGGATGGGTCGGGTGAACGCAGCTCGACCCGAACGTCACTGCCATTTGAGGCCGGCACGCGCACGAGCGCGCTCTTGGCGCGTTGCGACCACTGGACATAGGAGGGTGCATCGTAACCAGGCACGAGCCGCTTATACGAGTTGACCGTTGGATTCGTCACCGCCGTAAAGCCACGCGCGTGGTCGAGCAGTCCGCCAACATAGGCAAGGCCGACTTCGCTTAAGGCCGATGCATTGCCAGAAGCCGCGTTAAAGAACGCGTTTGCATCATCGCGCATCAGGTACTGCGAAACGTGCAGCCCGCTGCCATCTTGGTTGACGAACGGCTTGGGCATGAACGTGGCATCCAGCCCATGCTGAGCCGCGACCGTCTTGACAACGACTCTGGCGGTTGAGATCGCATCCGCCAGTGCCAGCGCGTCCGTGACGCTGAGATCGATCTCGTGCTGGCCGTGCGAGACCTCGTGATGCGTCGCCTCCACACGGATACCCATTTCCTCGAGCGCCAACGCCACGTCGCAGCGGGCCAAGTCGCCGCGATCGATGGGACTCAGATCAAAGTACGAGCCGCGGTCTGACGTGGCGGTGGTCGGTTTGCCGTCACTCGACTGCTCGAACAGGAAGAACTCGAGCTCGGCGCTCGCTTTCGGCGTAAAGCCTTCGCGTTTGACCTCCTCAAGCACGCGCCGCAGCGTGCTGCGGGTGCAGCCCTCGAACGGCGTGCCATCCGGATTGTGCACGTCGCACAGAAGGCGCGCCTGGACTGGCTGGCCCGGCAGCACCGCAAATGTGTCAGGATCGGGCGCCAGATACATGTCCGATTCTTCGTGGCGGACGAAACCTTCGATGCACGATCCGTCGAACGCGACCTTCCCTTCGAGGGCTGCCTCGAGTTCGCCGATGGGCAGGGCGACGTTTTTCGTCACGCCGTGAATATCGTTGAACTGCAGACGAACGAGACGAACACCCGCGTCCTTCGCGCGCTTGACGATCGACAGCTTAGTCATGGAGCTCCTCGTGAGTATTCATCTGCCGAATCGCGAGCGCGGCACGTAGCGAAAGCTGACCTTTCGGCGTTTTCAGATCCGTCTTGAGAATTTGCGAGATCTGATTCAAGCGGTAGAAGATCGTATGGCGGTGGACGGAAAGCCGCTCGGCCGCTTCTTTGACGTTCTCGCCGACCTCGAAGTACAGTTGCAGCGTTGCCAAAAGATCGGTCTTGTGCTTGCGGTCATAGGCCTGCAACGGTTCGATAAGGGACTCGGCGAAGGACACGAACGCTTCGCAGTCGGCACCCGCATGCAACAGCGCGTAAATGCCAAGATCGGGATACACGGCCACAGCGCCACGTCCGAACAAGCGGCGGCCTAACGACAATGCCAAGCGAGCCTCGCGCAGCGTGAGCGGCACGTTGAGCAGATCCGCGTCGAACGAGCCGATCCCGCAATTCACCGACTTCGCCACGCCCGTTTCCGGTAGGTCGTGGACGGCGTTGGCTGCCGCTTGGCGCGCTCGCGCCACGTCGACTTTGTGCCGAATGGGAAACAGCGCGACCACCTGATTGCCGGCGCCTGCCAGCGGGCACAGCGCATCGGCCGGAGCCAGTGCCTGATGCACGACATCCCGGCAGCTCGACGCTGAAGCCCCCTCCAGGTCGAAGACGCCGACCAAAAACGAAGGCGGTAAGCTGACGCCGACTGTTGACGCTCCTGCCCGCAGATCGGCGGCATCCGCGATCTCACCGCCCAGATACTGCTCCCAAAAAACTCGTCGCGCCTGACCGCGGCCGGCGCCGCGGCGTGCATATTCGACCGCTGCTGCGCTGGCTGCGATGCGCAACGCGGGTGCAACGTCTGCCCGCTGCTTGCCGCGCAGGAAAAGCGTGACGTATCCGGGTCCAGCGTCGGCGTCGCTTTGGCCGGGCATTTGAACGCAGACGGCCTGGAGCGACTCCGAGATCGCGCTCCGCACCACGGTGCCGTTTTCGCCGCGCCTTCCCGCCTCGACATAGAAAGAAGAAAAAGACGGCGGCAGCGGCCCAACACCGCCCTTTGTTTCGGCGATGGCTAGGTGGCGCCACTGGTCGTCCTCGATCAACACCGCGCCTTGCGTTGCATCAGCCAGCAGCTGAGCGATGGCTTTTAGGCCACCGCCGCCGGCGATGATGCGGGCAGCTTTTTCACTGAGCGAGGCGAGTTCATCTGCAGTCATGATCCGATATGCAACACCGTTATCACGAAATACACAGCGGTAACGAGTATGAGGCCGAGTGCCGTCGTCCAGGCGACCAGGTTGAAGAGTGGCCCATTGGTGTGCTCGCCCATGAGCTGCCGATCGTTGACCAGACGCAGCATGGAAATAATGACGACCGGAAGCAACATGCCCGATACGACTTGCGACCAGAAGATGATGGCCAGGAGGGGAGCCCCGGGCGTTAGGATCGGCAAAGCGCCCAAGACGATAATACCCAGATAGAGGCTATAAAAAATCGGCGCTTCGCGAAAGCGCTTGTCCACGCCAGATGCGAAGCCGAACGCTTCGCACACCGAGTATGACGTGGACAGCGGTAGCACAGAAGCCGCGAATAGCGACGCGTTGAGCAGGCCAATTGCGAAGAGGATGCCAGCGTACTTGCCGGCCAGCGGTTCGAGCGCGAGCGCCGCTTGACCCGCGTCGGAAACGTTGATGTGATGGACAAAAAGTGTCGCGCCGCATGCGACGATGATGAAGTAGGCAACGACGTCGGTGATCAACGAACCGACAACGACATCGGCTTGCGAAAAACGCAGCTCACGAGGCTTAACGCCCTTCTCGACGATCGACGACTGAACGTAAAATTGCATCCACGGCGCGATGGTCGTCCCAATGATACCGATGAACATCGCCAGGTAGGCCGACGACCATGAAAACGTCGGCACGAACGTCTGGCGCACCACGACCGGCCATTCCGGCTTGGCAAGCAATCCCGAGATGATGTAGGTGAGGTAGACAAGACAGGCAAGGAGAAACACTTTCTCCACCGACTTGTAGTTGCCGCGCAGCACGAGCAGCGAGACGAAGATGGCCGCGGCCAGAACCAAAAAGTAACGGCTAAAAACGACCAGCGGGAAAGAGTTATGGAGCACGTCGGCGCTGGCGGCGACACCCGCAAACTCGGCGACCGTGGTGAAGAGATTGGTCACCAGCAAGCTGAGCATCACGAAGAGGGTGATACGCACTCCGAATTGCTCGCGGATCAGGTCGGCGAGACCCTTGCCCGTGATCACGCCCATGCGGATGCACATCTCTTGGATGACAATAAGCGCCAACGTCACCGGTATCAGCAGCCACAAGAAGGCAAAACCGAACTGCGCGCCGGCGAGCGAATACGTGGCGATTCCACCAGCATCGTTGTCGATGTTGGCGGTGATCATGCCGGGTCCCACGATCGACAAAAACATCAACAGCGAACGCCACCATCCGGCGCGCCTTTGACGCCCCCGCTTTTCTACAGTCTCAACTGCCTCCATATACATGGCCCGTTTGCCGCTTCGCCGGGAACGGTCCTACCAGCACCGCCCGCAGGAAGGAAAATTGACGCTGGCCGGCCCCTAGTGCCTGGTTAGTCTCGATTTCGAACGCGACTTGCCCACGCGGGGCAGCATCTTGCGTAGCTTTTCGGGCAGGAGCACGTCGATGATGTCGTCCACGGTGACGATGCCTTGCATACGCCCTTCGGCGTCGACAACGGGTACCGCCACGAAATCATAGCGTGCGATCGTTGTCGCGACCTCTTCGCTCGGCGTCTGTAGTTCCACCGTCACAACGTCGTCAATGGCGATCTCCGAAACCGGGCTGGCGGGGTCGGCCTTGATCAGTTCCCGCAAGGATACGACACCTAAGATACGTTCCTGCGGATCCAGCACGTAGATATAGTAGACGAGTTCGGCATCCTCGGCTGCCTTGCGAATATGCTCGAAGGCTTGCGCCGCGGTGAGGCCGGGTGGCATCCACAGATATTCCGTCGTCATGAGACCACCCGCTGTCTCCTCGGGATGAGCGAGAAGTTCGCGGACATCCTGTGCTTCTTCGGGCTGCATGAGCTCGAGAATTTCTTCCTGCTTGTCGGGCTCGATCTCGCCCAGCAGGTCGGCCGCGTCGTCGGGCGTCATGTTCTCGATGATGTCGGCAGCCTGGTCGGGATTGAGATCCTCGAGAATGGAAAGTTGTGTGTCAACTGGCAGTTGTTCGAGTGCGTCGGCCGCAGTTTCTGATTCGAGCGAACCGATCAATGAAGCTTGATCCGCAACCGCGAGTTCTTGGATGATGCTGGCGAGATCGGCAGGATGGATGCGATCGATCTTGTCCTGGGGCACGCGCAGACGCAGCGCTTCGCCGGGACCTTCCAGATGCAGCGGTTGCACGGCATCCCACGAAATGAGCGCACCCCGCACACCCGGGGCAGGCACGCGGTCGAGCAGGCGATCCCCGAGATATTTTAAGCCAAGCCTGCGCAAAAGACCCGGCAGACCAACGTCGGCCGCGATGACGCGCAGATGTTCGCCGGCGGGTGCGAGCTTGACGTCATTGACGCGCACGACTTTACGGCCGTCAACGTCGACGATTTGTTTGTCGAGCAGCTCTTTTCGCAGCAACAGTTCGTCGATCGCGACCGGAGCGCTCGAGCCCTCGACGGGTGGGGCGCCCACGATCACTTCGTGGTCGTTGATGGAAATGATGGTGGAGAAGGGTGCGTAGCGCACAACACCGTCGTTGCCCTTGACGTAGAAGCCAACCACGGGTGGAAAGCTTTCGGATCCAGCGACCGCGATGTCGTCTACGCGGCCGATGCGCGACCGCTGCGTGCCGGTTAAGAGCTCGACCGGCCTGCCGCAGAGTTCACTGGCAAACGCCTCGCGCAGCTCCACGCTGTTCCCTTTCTCACTGTCGTCGGCGCCGTATGCTTCGCGCCTCAATGAAGCAACGGACCTTCAGGTCCGTTCACTCCTACGCTTCTCGAATCGCCAGGTCGAGCACAGCCATGGCGCGATCGATGTGCGTTTGGTCGACGACGAGCGCCGGCGTAAAGCGAATCGCTGAAAAGCCCGCCGGCAATAGCATGAGACCATGTACGAAGCAGCGCTCCAGTACGCGATCGCGAAATGCGGTGTCGTGGTTGCGCGAGGTGCGGTCCGTGACGAAGTCGATCGCCAGCATCAGTCCTTTCCCGCGGACATCGCCGATAGACGCGTGCCGTTGCTGCAACTCGCGTAGACGCCCGAGGAAGTAATCGCCCAGTTCCGCCGCGCGCTCCACCAGGTGCTCCTCCTGCATGACGTCGAGCGTCGCCCTGACGGCGGCGAGCGCGATGCCGTTGCCGCCGAACGTGTTCGAGTGCGCGCCCTGCGTGCCGAAGTCCAAATCGGCATCGAGCACCTGCGCCGCGACTGCCACCCCGGAGCCCACCGCTTTGCCGATCGAGGTGCAGTTGGCGGTCACGCCGTGATGTTCGATCGCCAGCATCTTGCCGGTTTTACCGATGCCGGCTTGCACCTCATCGTCGACATAGGCGATGCCGTGGCGCTCGGCGATGTCGCGAATGATCTGAATGAATTCCGGCGGCGGCACGATGTAGCCGCCTTCGCCTTGGATCGGCTCGACGAAAATCGCGCTGACCTCGTCGGGGGGGATGAGCTGCTTGAAATACAGCTCTTCGAGAATGCGCGCGCACCAAATGTCGCAGCTGGGATACGTCATTTTATACGGGCAGCGGTAACACGTGGCGTACGGAATGTGGTGCACGTCCGGCAGATTCGACGTAAACCGGGCGCGTTGGGCAATCTTGCTCGCAGTCATGGCGTTGGCCCCCATGGTGCGGCCGTGAAATGCGCCCAGAAACGCGATGAGCCGCTTGCGCGTCGGCTTGTTGTAGCGGGTCGCCTTGATGGCGGCTTCGTTGGCTTCGGTGCCGCTATTGCAAAGGAAGACTTTCTTGTCTTTGAGGCCGGGCACGAGCTTGGCAAGGCGCTCGGCCACTTCGGCCTGCAAGGGTGAATAGAAATCCGGGCTATTAATGAAGAGCCAGCGCTGGGCTTGGTCTGCGATTGCCTTCACCACTTTGGGGTGCGCGTGCCCGGTTGCCGCGACCATGCCGTTGGTGAAGTCCAAGAAAATGTTACCGTCGACGTCCTCGACCATGAGCCCGCTGGCATGTTTGACGACAATTGGCGCGGTTTTCGTGCCGGTCGTGAGCCTGGCGCGCTCTCGCTCGACAATCCCTTTGCCTTTGGGGCCGGGCAAATCATAGGTAGGTATGGTCGATGACGTTTCGAGCATTTTGCGAGCTTCGACGGCCCGGAAAGAGACACATCCTAGAGGAAAGGAGGCCGCGTGCAAGCCTTAGCCATTGGCTTCGACTTCGATCACACGCTCGGGATCGACAACCAGTTGGAAGTCGATGCATTCGTGCGGCTTGCCCAACAATTGGCAGCCGTATCCGGCGAAAAGCTTGATGAAGAGCACGCGCGCAGCGCGATCGCTCGCGAGCTTGAAAACTATCGGGGCGGCCGCTCTTCCTTGAACGACGCGATCCTGCGAGCGCTCGAAGATTCCCTGAGAACAGCAAGCGATGCGGCGAACGCGGTGGATGTCTTTCGCGGCCTGGCGGTGGAAATGGCGCCCAGGTACGTGCAGCCTCTGCCCGGCGTGCCAGAGCTGCTGCGCTCGCTGGATGCGCGCATGGTTCCCTACGCCATTCTGTCGAACGGTTGGAATCCGTTGCAGCAACGCAAGGCCGACTGTATCGGATTCACAAAGCCGGTCTTTGTCAGTGACGATCTGGGCGTGCGCAAACCGAATGTCAAGGCCTTCCAGGTCTTGTGTGGCTACTTCAAGTTGCCGGCCGGGAGCATTTGGTATGTGGGTGACGACCCGAAGGTCGATATTGTGGGAGCGCTCTCGGCCGGAATGAAAGCGATTTGGTTTGACTGGGAAGGTAAAAAGTATCCGACCGATATACCAGGACCAACTGCCATCGTGCAACACATCGTCGACGTGCTGAAGTATCTCTCTTGAACGGGGAGTATCAAAGGGACAATTCGAATTGCGTCGCGCATGGCGCTCACCTCACTCGTAACGTAGCGCGGGGAGAATTTCATGGCAACGAAACTAGCAAAGCGGAAAAAAGGCATAGCCGCAAACGGCAGAGCCGGCAATGGCAAACCCACGGGCTCAAAGGATTATCAAAAACAACGGGCCGCGCTCCTCACCGCGGAGCTCGAACTGCTCGATCAGAGCGAACGTGTAGCGCAGATGCGGCGCAAGCTGCCGCTCGTTCGCAAGGTGAAGGATTACACGTTTCGCGAGGGCCCACCTGATCTTTCAGTTAACTCGCCGACCAGCTTTTTCAGCACTAAGCTGTCGGATCTGTTCGCGCCGGGTAAGGACAGCCTGATCATCGACCACCTGATGTTCGGCGAAAATGAAGAGAAGGCGTGCCCGATGTGCAGCATGTGGGCTGACGGCTACAATGCCATAGCTCGGCATGTCAGCGACAAGACGAATTTCGTGCTCGTCGCCAAAGCCGACATCGGTACATTACGCGACTGGGCGCGCGCACGCGGCTGGCACA
The DNA here is from genome assembly GCA_030948685.1 of Vulcanimicrobiota bacterium. GTDB lineage: Bacteria > Vulcanimicrobiota > Vulcanimicrobiia > Eremiobacterales > Eremiobacteraceae > JAFANK01. The sequence continues at coordinate 27,515 of JALYZV010000030.1, forward strand.
ACATAAGGCTGCTCTCAAGCCACGGCAGCACGTTTAATCGGGACTTCGGTTTCGAGCACAACGGCCAACAGCAGCCGGGCGTGAGCGTGTTCCGTCGCAAAGGTGAGGACATCTACCATTTTTACTCGCAGACTGCCGAACTCGTGCCCGATCACTTCCGCGGCATTGATCTGATGACGCCTGTTTGGAATCTTTTTGACGTGCTGCCGGAAGGGCGCGAGGACTGGCACCCGGAGCATTTCTACTACTGATCGACGGACGATTTGGTCTCGCACGAAGTGCCGCACGCGAAGCGGGAGCGTTGCTCCGCGCGAAGCTGGGGACAAACATCGGCGTGCGCTCCAAGGACGTGCGCGCCAACCTCGTGACCGAAGCCGATACCCAAAGCGAGGCGCTCATCCGGTCGATAGTGGCACCCCGTTTCCCGGATGACGCCATTTTAGGCGAAGAGGCGGGTCAATTGGGTGCGGACGCCGCGCATCGCTGGATCGTCGATCCTCTCGACGGCACCACCAACTACGCGCATGGATACCGGTGTTTTTGTGTTTCCATCGCTTTCGAGCGCAATGGGATCGTAGAATTCGGCGTCGTCTACGACCCCATGGCGGACGAACAATTCGAAGCGCGCCGAGGTCAAGGAGCGAGCTGCAATGGCAACAAGCTCTTTGTTTCCGATCAAGATGACTTGCGCGATGCGCTCCTCGTGACCGGCTTCCCGGCGCATAAGGTCGACGATCCGTCCGGCAACTTGGCGCCCTTCGCCGACTTCATGGCGAGAGCTCAGGCCTTGCGCCGCGACGGCTCGGCCGCGCTTGACCTGTGCTGCGTGGCGGCAGGCCGGTTCGATGGATTTTGGGAGCCCGCGCTGCATGCTTGGGATGTCGCTGCCGGCGTGCTGATTGTCCAGGAGGCCGGCGGACAGGTTACTGATTATCGCGGTGCGCCCGCGACGCTTGAGGGTGCGCGTATCGTGGCGTCAAACGGAAAGATCCACGACGCGATGATCGAGGTGCTGCGCCCGTATGCGTAGATGATCACCCGCGTTGGCTGCGTTATTTTGGCAGCCGGCGAGAGCCGCCGTTTGGGAAGTGCTGCCAACAAGCTGCTGCTTCCATATTGCGGGAAACCGCTGCTTCAGCACGCCATCGACGCAGCGTCGCGGTCGCAAGCGATGACGGTAACGCTCGTGGTTGGCGCCGAAGCAGAGCTCGTGTTAAACGCAGTCGATGTGCGGCGCTGCGCGGTCGTCGCGAACCACGACTGGAAGGAGGGCATCGCGAGTTCCATTCGCGGCGGGCTAGCCAATCATCGAGAGGATGATGTGTGCATCTTCATGACTGCAGACCAACCCTTCATCGGCGTTCATGATCTCAATCGCCTCATCGCTCACCACCTGGTCGAACGCGATGCACTCATCGCGATTCGTGTTGGTGATATTTGGGGGACGCCAATGATCGTTCCCCAGCGCGACTTCGCCTCGCTCGCAAAGCGACGAGGAAACGCCGGTGCGAAACCATACGCCCAGTCGCATTTGTCGCGTTTGCGGTTCGTCGCCGCACTGTCGCAGCATGCGTTCGTGGACGTCGATACGCAAGCCGATTACGAGCGGCTCGATCACATCGACCCGCGAACGTAAAAGCGAGAGAATTCGCCCGTCTCTTTCTCCGCGATCTCGTCAACACGTTCAATGACTGCGCCGGATGGTCCGTGTTGCGACCAGGAGCGCAAGACACTAAGTTTTTCCGGCGCGCCTTCAGCCAAAAGCTCGACGCTGTCATCGATGCGATTGCGCACCCAGCCGGTCAGACCGAGGGATTGCGCGAGCTCTTGCACGCTCGCCCGAAAGAACACGCCTTGCACGCGCCCTTTAATAATGAGATGCAAACGTCCCATGAATTTCTTGTAGCCCATAAATCTCTTGACGCACAAGAACTCTTGAAGCACAAGAATTTCTTGAAGCAACGGACCTTTAGGTCCGTTCTCTGGCGGAGGGGGTGAGATTCGAACTCACGAGAGACTTGCGCCTCTAACGGTTTTCAAGACCGTCGCATTCAACCGCTCTGCCACCCCTCCAGATAGGGCTTGGTGTTTTGGGTGCATCTAGCGCCATCCCTGGTGGTTGAGTTTGAAAGCACTGCTCCAAGTAGTGATTTGATACTGTTCAATAAACAGTCCCGATCATCAGTGTTGTTTCATCCAATTCGCACTGAGAGGGCACAGGTAGAAATTAAGATTCTCTTGAACCCCGGGAATGCTCGGGGAGGCTTAGATGCGATGTAAATGCCCTGCGGTGATTGTATTTGTGGTCTTAGAGCTGATGCTATCGGACTGCTCGAACAAGTCTACCGCGCCGAACATCGCGCCTCTCGAGAATCCGAAATCAACGGCACACTCAGCGCTATCGATCGGCGGGCATCCTGTACCCACGTTACCCCCAAAGCCCGTCGGCTTTAAACCAGCAATGACATCAAGGGTAGCGAGCCAAGTCGCGGACACAACGGTCGATCAATGCCCGAGTTGGTGCGTAATACAAGGGCAATCAGTAGACGTGACTCCGATCACTGATCCCGAAACGAAGTCTGGAACGATAACCTGGAGCGCCCCAGGACTACCGACCGGCTTGACAGGAACTTTTCAACCAACCGTGACAGCTGGGCCGCCGTATGTAACTAGCCTAACGTTTTCCGCCAGCAACACGATCCTTCCGGGAACCTACCCGTATACTCTTAGCGTTCATTTTGTAGGCAATGACGGAAGCAGCTATTCAGGCGGGACTCCCGAAACAATGCAAGTGGTGTGCAGCAATAACTTGAATCAATGTCCCCAGCTCGAGATTATCGAAGGTGCAATTGTAATCAGCAGCCCAGCACCGACACCGACGGCTATCGTAGGCGAACAGACAAGGATTAGTATGAGGCAGAAGGCCGGATCGGGAATGACAGGCCCATACGCCATGTCATCGCCCTCGTGGAATCCACCAACTCAAGCTATCAAAAATTACAGCCTTCAAAGGCAGATCACAGCGCCCGTGCCAGATTCTCTTCAATCAGCAGATCTTCAGTCTGCTACAATCACAACCTACATGACCAACCCGTCAAAGGCGGCAAGATTTCAGGCAAATGCGACACTTACGAGCAGCCGTGAGGTGGCTGTCGTCAATACGACGAGCGCCTTTGCTCTCAAGGCGCCACCGATGTTATGGACCTCACAAACTAACTCAGTGAGGGTTGGAACCTATCCGTTTCCAAACGCAACTGGAACTCCAACTCCCGTTGAAGCTCTAAGCTTAGGCATACCTACTTCCCAAACCACTGCTGGAATCGCGTGGACCATAACAGGTGGGCCTAATCCGCTCCCGGGAGTAACTGGAAGCGTTGATGTAGTTCAAACCGTAAACTCGTCGCAAGTCGCCTCGCCAAGCGGATGCGAAACAATAGGTGGAACAAACGGCGCAATTGAGCTTGATAATAATCTATTCTACGCCAACGTGCCGCCCGCGCCCATTAATTCTATCTGGCAGGCGAGCGATAGCCCCGCCAGCGTGCTGAACAGTCCTACTAGTTGTTCGAGTTTTACGCGCTCAGACAGTTTTGTCGACTACCTCATGTTTCAATCAACCAAAAGTAATTCGATCTGGACGCCCATAATGAGTTTAACCTGGAAATGGTCAGGTACTGCTAGCTTCAGTAGTGGCACCTGGAGCCTAACCGCATCTCAAGGTGCCGGAAGGCCAACCGGTCACAGCTCCTACCTTTTTCCAGCCTGGTCAGGGATTATAGGGAACGGCGGTCACTAAAATGAGGTTCGATCCAATGGGGAGAGTGTGTCTTCGCGTCGGCGCAAGCGCAATATTTGTAGCTCTTGTGATGAGCGCATCGTTCCTACTCGCGGCGAACGCGGATCTGGTAGACAATCAATCCAAGGCCTTCTACAGTTTTGGTCAAACCACTAATAACTTGGCGTTGTCAGTAAAGCTCGCACACGAAAGTCGTAAACAAGGCGATCCCATTGAGATAACTTTCGCTATAAGGAATTCGGGGCCGCCTCTTTCGATTTTCCGCGTCGGTTCAACTACCGAATATGGTCTCGTCGGCACGGGTCCAGGTGGAGTTCCTATAAGGAAAACCAGCAGCGCCTTTCATTATTGGGGCAGTGTCCCATCAGGATGGCATCTTGGTACCGGTTCGACGTATCAGCACACAACGGAAGATTTGGGCAAGACGTATGACTTTCGGAAAATAGGCAGATATACTTTTTCATTCCAAACGGCTATCAACCTCGAGTATCATTTGGATCAGACGTATACAATACTAAAATCCAACGCCGTCACGCTTGACGTAAATTGAGTGACGTCTTTTTCGCAAGCGCCTCAGCCAAGGAAATAGCACAGCGGGTCGACGCGGACTGCCCGCGCTGTTATGAGAACAGCATCCGCGAGGTGAGCAGCCCCAATGCCTGGGTGAGACGCGCGACCAGATCCGGCTGCGCATCCCGATCGATTTGATTGAGCGCCGCATTGATCCAGCGGCGACCTTCAGCCTCGACGCCGCCGTGCCACCAGAACATCTCAAGCGCAGCCGCCAGCGAGCTACCCAGCGTTGCATCGCGGCTTTTGCCAAGTGCCCACTCGAGCACGGCGCGAAAGTTTGCTAGGTCTCGCTCGACGGCGGCAAGCCACTCGCTGAGCGACAGCGCGCTATTGCTTTTCTCGTTGTCCTGCGCAACGCCTAAGTAGTACTCCGCGTAACGGCGCTCAAGGCGGTCGCGCTCCCCGCTGGCCGTCAATTTTTCCAGTCCGTATTGGCGGGTGGACTCGAGCAGGCGGTAGCGCTCTTGTTCCCGACGCGTATCGACCACCACCAGCGACTTATCCGCAAGCGAGCAAAGGAGATCGAGCGTATCTGCCTCGTCGATCCCGTCGCCAGCGCACACCTGCGTCGCAGCATCGAGGGTGAAGGAGCCGGCAAAAATCGCCACGCGGTTGAACAGAGCTCTTTCCGGCTGCGTCAGTAAGTCATAACTCCAATCGATGAGGGCACTGAGCGTTTTTTGCCGCGGCAGAGCTGTACGGCTGCCGGCGGTGAGAATCTTGAAGCGCTCGTCCAAACGTTGCGCTAGCGTTGCGATACTCATCACCTTGACGCGGGCAGCTGCAAGTTCAATAGCCAGTGGAATGCCATCCAAGCGGCGGCAGATCTCCGCGACCATGGCTGCGTTGCGATCGTCCAGCCGAAACGATTGATCGACGAACAATGCGCGATCGACAAAAAGAGCAACTGCCCCAAACTGGATGGCTTGGTCCGGGGCCAAGTCGTGCGGCTGCTCGGGCACGGCCAGCGAGGCAAGCGGTACGACCTTTTCCCCACCAACGCCCAAGGCTTGACGCGAGGTGGCAAGCAGTCGAACGTCGGGGCAGCTGCGATGGACCGCATCGACGAGAGCAGCAATCGTATCGATAACGTGCTCGCAGTCGTCCAGAATCAGAAGCAGCTGTTTGTGCCGCAGCCATTGCGCGATCGCGTCGTCCGAGAGAGCCCCCTGGGGCTGGCTCATGCCTAATGATTTCGCCACGACGCTGCACACCGATTGCGGGTCGCGAATGGGTGCTAGGTCGCCAATCCAGACGCCGTCGCGAAAGCGATCGAGCAGATCGGCGCCGACTTGCACTGCCAGCCGCGTCTTGCCGACACCGCCTGGGCCTAACAGCGTGATCAGGCGATGGGCGGTGAGCTCTTCCTTCAGTACTTCAACGTCTTTTTCGCGTCCATGGAAGCTGGTCACTTGCATCGGCAGATTGTTGGGGAATGTATCCAACGACCGAAGGGGCGGAAAGTCAACGTGGAGACCGCCGGCAACAGCCTGCCAGACGCGTTCAGGCTGCGCCAGGTCCTTGAAGCCGTGCAGACCAAGGTCGGTGAACGCGGTGCCGGGCGGTGCATCGTCGCGGACAAGCTCGTAGGTCGCGCCCGACAAAAGCACTTGACCGCCGTGGCCGACCGACATCAGCCGCGCGACACGGTTGACGGCAGGGCCAAAATAGTCGCCATCTCGCTCTTGCGCGTTCCCGGTGTGCACGCCCATGCGCACTCGCAAGCCATCGACCGCTGAGAAGTCTTCGTCTGCAAGCGCCTGCTGGGCATCGAGCGCGGCGCGCAGTGCCTCATGCGCGGTGGAGAATGCGCAGCAGAACTCGTCGCCGACCGTTTTGAAAACGTAGCCATGGTACTGGGAAATTGCCGTTCGCATGAGCTCTTCGTGACGAGAAATCGCTGCTTTCATGCTTTCGCGATGCAGCTCCCAACGCCGCGTGCTGCCCTCGATATCGGAAAAGAGAAAAGTAAGGGTGCCAGTTGGTACTGGCACGGCCTTGTTCGTGCTTGGTTGCTCAACCCGTGGGCGCGGCGGCATCAACGACAACAATTCGAGGTCTGGTGGAGCAATCCCAGGCCTCTTTAAGCGCTACCCCAGTCCCCTTTAAGCGAGCTCTGCTAGCGTGAAGCGTATGAAGCACTTACTACCGGCACTTGTTGCCACAGCTCTTATTGGCGTTCCAGTCACCGTTCGTGCGGATCCCTGGGGTCCGCCGCCAGCGCAGAATTCTGCGGCTTTCCAGATCATGGAGCAGGCGCATACGAAGATGCAGCAGCTTCACTCCCAGGCTCGTCTGGCGATGTTGAACTCGCTATCGCCGGCGCACCGCAACTTGCTCGCTACAGTGGTCGGGCAGTTGGCCATTGCGCCTGCGCCTGACGCCGCAGCGGCGGCAAAACAGCTGGATGCCAATCTCACGCCAAGCGAGGCCAAAGCCATCGTCGGCATTTCGACCTCGCTGGAACAGCAAGTCCACCAGGTGATGGACGCAACCCATAAACAGATGGCCAATGCCATGCCGAACGGCGGCCCAATGCACAAGGCGTGGGGCATGCAAGGCATGCATTCCGAAGCCGATCAGATGGCGAGCGACCCAGGCATGCTCCTCATGCGAATGGCGGTGCATGCTCCCGGTCTGGGCGAGTCTCACCACCTGATGGGAGGCTCGGGGCACTAACTAGCGAGGAAGCGACTTCAGAAAGTCGTTCCAGGGCGTCGCAAGCAGCGTTTCGGTGGCCGCGTGGCCGTAGCCGCGTATGATCATCGCGGCCCGTTCCACGCTTGCGAGATCTGGGGCCTCGACGACGTCAACGACATCGAAGCGTCCCGTCACGGCGTAGCTTTCGCGCCATTTTACCTTGGGGCAGTCGCGCTTGATCTGCGCCGCAACCGTGCGGGCAATCTTCGTAAACTCTCTCGGATCGTCGAAAGCTTCGGGCGAGAGACGGCTGAGAATGATATAAGTGGCCATATCCGGCTCCTTTCAGAGCTATTATAATGCCTATGGAGCCGAACGTATGCTCCACAGGAAAGGACGCGCAAAACAAAAAGAGGGCGCTCCCACACCGGAGGCAGGCCATGAACGATTGCGATATCTGCAAGCGCCATAGCGCCGAAGTCTACGCTATTGACGGTCACTTTGTTTGTGAAACGTGCCTCATGCAAGGTCGGCTTGACGAAATGCCTGATTTTGAGACGATCGAGCGCCACGAACTCGATCTCGTCGGCACGGCCGCAACGGTATCGTCGTGGTGGAATAGGGACATTCCGGTCCAGCCAGGCCGCTAACCGATTTGGAAGCAGCGGATCTCAAAGCCACCCAGGCGCCCCTGAAAGACCTCTACCGGGATAACCCCAAAAAAGCAATTGTCACCCTACGCGCCCAGGGTCATATAGACGATCCGACCGGCGTCAGCTGCAGCGTTGAAACAGGTCGCGCGCTCGCACGGGCAGGCTTGCATCCGGCCAGCGGCGGCGACGGCAGTCTGCTCTGCTCAGGCGATATGCTGCTGCAGGCGCTGGTCGCCTGCGCCGGTGTCACGCTGCGAGCGGTCGCGGCGAGTACCAACATTGCGGTGAGCGGCGGATCGGTCACGGCGGAAGGTGACCTCGACTTCCGCGGTACCCTGGGGGTCGATCGCGAAACACCCGTCGGCTTTTATGCCATTCGTCTGCGCTTCGATCTGGATACCGGCGCCGATGCCGAGCAACTCGCCACGCTGCAAAAGCTCACCGAACGATACTGCGTCGTGTATCAGACGTTGCGACATGGCGTTCCCATCATAACGGCCTTTCACGCCACGTAAGTGATGCGCTGCCGCAGCGGCCGGGCTGCTACATTTGCCTAGCCCGGCGAAGGCATGAAGTCAGCTCCTCACAAAAGAGCACGGCGTTCTGCCCGCGATCGCGATCGTCGAGCACAATATTCGCGCGTCAGCGCCTGTCCGAGCGGAGGTGACGTTGCTTGTCGAATGAAGCCAAGGCATATCAGGATGTGGGGACGCCGGAGGAGATCAGCCGGCGCGCCTTCCTTGCTCGAGCGACGATCTTTTCGGGCTCCATCGTCGGCCTCGGTCTCACCATTCCGCTGATCGGGTCGCTTGTTCCAAAGCCCGAGCTTGTCGACGCCAACAAAGGGTTCTCACCGCTGAGAAAAGATGAGTTCGCCGAACTCGAGCGGACCCTCGACAAACCAGTGAAGATATTCTTCAGCAAGCTCGTGACCGACGGGTTTCTGAAGGAAAATACAGAGTATTATGTCTGGGGACTCAAGCTCAGCGACGCAGACATGCAAAATCTGCGCCAGGAGCGCCCCGAGCTTTTCAACACCGCCAACCGCGGCGACATCGATTATCCGGTCGGCAACCTGAACTTTGTGATGTTCAGTTCGCTGTGTCCGCACCTCAACTGCAAATACGACTGGGATGATAGCTTAAAGGCCTTCTTGTGCCCGTGCCACGGTTCGCAATTCAGTCGGTATGGCAAGCACATGGCTGACGCCAAGGGCAAGTACATCGGCCCGGCGCCGCGCGGTCTCGATCCCCTGCCTTTCCGCGAACAGAGCGGCGTCGCTGAAGTAGAGTGGATCAAGTTCGCTGCGAACACGCCGAGTGTCATCCGGATGTCGTACTGGTAGGAGATGGCGACATGATTGCGTGGCTTGAGCAACGGACGGGCCTGATCGGCGCCATGAAGAACTTCCTTACCGAGGACGTTCCCGGCGGCGCAAGCTACTGGTATGTCTTCGGTAGCGCGACGCTGCTCGTGCTCGTCGTGCAGATTGTCACCGGCATCATTTTATGCTTCTACTATGCGCCGTCTGCCTGGACCGCCTGGGAGTCGACTCAGTTCATCTATCGTCACGTGTGGGGCGGGCCGTTCCTCATTAGTCTCCACTACTGGGGCGCGTCGGCGATGATCATCCTCATGTCGATGCACCTGCTCCAAGTGCTGTTCTTTGGCGCTTACAAAAAGCCGCGAGAACTCCAGTGGGTCGTGGGCGTGCTCTTGTTCTTCATCGTGCTGTCGATGGGCCTCACCGGCTACCTGTTGCCCTGGGACCTGAACGCATATTTTGCAACGCAGGTTGCGATCAATATCGCTGCCAGCGTTCCCATGATGGGCCAGTTTCTCTACCATTTCCTCAGCGACGGGTCCACCCTCGGCACGCTCACCATCGGCCGTTTTTTCGGCTTGCATGTCTGGGCGACGCCGGCAGCCATCATCGGCCTGGTTGGACTGCACTTGTTCATCTTCCGGCATAATAGCCCAGCCGGTCCGCCCAGCGACGAGCAGCCAAAAATGTTCGGGAGATTTTATCCCAACCAACTATTTTTTGACACGATCACTGCAGCGCTCGCGTTTGTGATCATCGGCGCGCTGGCCATCTTCATGCCCGCGCCGCTGCTGGCCAAGGCCGATCCCAACAATGCGCAGTTCATTCCATCGCCGGCCTGGTATTTCTACGCGCTCTACGGCTTGTTGCGGATGTTCCCGCAAAACATGTCGCTTGTACCAACCGTCTTTCTGCCTGGCGCTTTCACCGCGGTGCTGCTCTTGTTACCCTGGCTCGATCGCAACCCCAGCCGGGTCCTGGCGCGTCGCAAGCACATCCTGACGCTGACGGCCTTGAGTGTGGTCGCGATTGTCTGGATCACGTTCTACTCGGCGAAGGTCATCGCCAAAGAACAGGCAGACAGCGGCATGTCCGGTCAGACGCCGGTGGAGGGCTACGGCGCTCCGCCACATCCCGAGACGGTTCCGATCATCAGCCTGAGCACGAGCGCGCCGAAAGCTTCGACCACCGGTCCCGCATCGAGCGCTCCTGTGGCGGGCGATCAAATCTTTGCGCGGAACTGCACGAGCTGCCACGGCGCCAAGGGTGCTGGTATTCCAGGAGCGGTTCCGCCGCTGGCCGGCAACCCATATGTTACCGGCGATCCCAAGCGAGTCATCGCCACGGTGCTCAACGGCATGCATGGTCCAATATCTGTCAACGGTGCGGCCTACAACAGCGTCATGCCGGCCTGGAAGAGTAAGCTCAGTCCGACCGAGATTGCAGCGGTCGTCACCTTTATCCGCACCTCGCTCGGCAACAAAGCCTCGCCGGTCAGCGAAGCACAGGTCAAAGCTCTAGAAAAATAACCAAAAAGCCCTCGATCTGCCGTGAGAAGGGGTGATCGCTCGATCGCCCCTAACTCCCTGGCGTGAAGAACGCCGTCATCGTGGTCCACGGTATTAGTCCGCATCAGCGCTACCAGATCCAGGATGCTTTTGCGAGCGGTTTATGCTCGGCACTGCAAGCAGAAACGGCGCGCGACCGCACCGCTCGGCTGGGAGCCGGCGCGCCGAAAGGGGCGGGCTTCTGGTCCACCGGCATCGTTTGGCCGCGAGTTCACAACGATCAGCAGATCGTCGAATCGCAAGCAGTGGCGTTACGCGTCGAGTGCAAGGACGAGGGCGGCGGCAATATTCCGTTCGAGCCGACGATCGACGTCTTCGAAGGCTACTGGAGTCCCATCGACAAGGAGCAAACGACGCCGCTGCGCGTGCTCTCCTGGCTCTTGGCCGCGACCTTTGTGCCGCTCAACAACGTTAGAATACCGGCCACGTTCGCGAAATCGGCATTCGATCTCAGTTTCACGCTCGGGGCGCTTGTGCTGGGCTTGCTGGCTACCTATGTGGTCGCGTCCTCGGCGCTGCGCGCGTATCATGCCTATGTCACCCAAGTCTCAGTTGACATGCACGGTCTGCTCTTTGCCGCGGTCGGTGCGTACATGCTGGCGCAGGTTCTTGCTCGCTTGTGGCAGGTCATGGTGCGCCACGCACGGCTCTCGGTATGGAACGCGCTCATTCTCGTTGGGTTGGCAATCGGCGGCGTGATACTCCTCGACTGGCCCAATCGGGCGGCACAGCTGTCGTGGATCGGGCGGCTGACCGGGCCGAGCGGTTGGCTGTTCATCAGTGCACTGGCGCTGCGCTTTGTCTTGAGTTTTGCAAAAAATTTCCTGGTCGATGCGATCGGTGACATCCAAATATACACAACGCACGATGAAAATGCGCGTTTCTATCAATTCCGGCAACAGATTATACAGACGGTTGGTCGGGTGGTCGTCCAAGTGCTTCAGTCGACCGATGAAGGCGGTAAGCCTCTCTACGACAACGTGTTTCTGGTGGGCCACAGTTTGGGGACGACCGTCCTGATGGATGTCATTATCGCCCTGCACGCGCTGGTCGAAGAAGAGGCGTTCCCGACCGAGCGCTGGCGTTGCATCCGCGCCTTTGTCACCTACGGAAGCGCGCTTGAGAAAACGCGATTTTTCTTTGACGTGCGCAATCAGAATCTATCAGAAGCACTCGTTCGATGGCGCAAAGACGTCTACGGACATCTGTTCACCGCCGATGCCGCCGTGCTCGACGGCGAACCGCCTCGCACGCACATGCCGCCCAGCGGCATCTTTTGGGCGAACTATTGGTACTTCACCGATGTCGTTGCCAATGAAATCCGTTCGTACACGTCGTCGCGCGAGCCGGGTGAAGATCTCACCGGACAGGCCCAACAGCCGGATCATTCCATCTGCGTCAACGTGCAGCTGCAATCCCCACGCACGATCTTGCCGCATAGCCGTTACCTGCGCGACGCATCGTTCTGGCATACCGGACCGCAGCATCGAGGAGCAGCGGCGATCGTCGCACACGGCTAGGCACTGGATGGAACTGCCGCCTGGTTTTGCCGATGACTCGGGTACAGTGCTTCATGAGATGAGCAGCGGGGACCGCTGACGATATGGAGCGGTTTGATGCCGTCATCGTTGGTGCCGGCGTCGTGGGCGCCGCAGTGGCGTACGAATTCGCAAGCTATGGCGTCGATACGCTCGTGCTCGAGTCCGCGAACGGCCCCGCCGCAGCCGTCAGTGGGGCGAGCGCAGGTATTTTGGACACGGGATACAGCACGCCGTCAGAGGGCTTCGAGAGCGCGATGATCTTGGCGCATGGCCAGCGCTGGCCGGCGATTTTCGAAGAGCTCAAAATCCCCTACAAAGTTTGCGGAGCCGTCCTTATCGCGCAGGATACCGCGCAAATTCCGCGGCTCGCCGAAATCGAGCAGATCGCGCAAACGCACGGTGTCAAAGTCAAGCTCTTTGACCGCGGCCAGATGCGTCATCTCGAGCCGCAGGCAAAAGCGACAGCTGGGCTGCTCATTCCCGGCGAGGCGATCACCGATCCGTACGAGATGGTGAGTCGATTGCTCGGCTCGGGTCCAAAGATTCGCTATAGTTCGCGCGTGATCGCAGTCGAGCCGGCTTCGGATGGCGCGCTTGTTCGTTGTGAGTCAGGCGATGTCGAAGCACGCTTTGTCGTCAACTGCGCGGGCTTGTTCGCGGATGAGATCGCGGGTGACAGCTCGTTTACCCTCACGCCCAGGCGCGGCGAATTCGCCGTCTTTCCCGAAGAAGCCGCGATGCTTACCGACCATATCATCTTCCCGTTGCCGGAGGAATCGTCCAAAAGCGCGATCATCTTTCCAACCATCTACGGTCACCTATGCGCCTTCGCGACGACGGGCGATCAGGACGACAAAGCCGACTGGAAGACAACGCCGGAAGGCACGAGCTTCGTGCAGGCAGCGGCCGCAAAGCTGATCCCCAAGCTGGCCGACTTTACACCCGTCGATTCGTGGGCCGGCCTGCGCGCCATCGGGCATCCGCGCAACTACATCGCCGAATGGTCAAAGCGTGTGCCCAAGATGTTCAACATTGCAGCCATCGCCTCTGCCGGCTTGTCCGCTTCGTTCGGACTGTCCGCCTACCTGTTGGACCGCTGCCGCGAGCGCGGTCTTGAAGTCAAGACGCGTTCGACACGGCCAACTCGCACTGCCGAGCCGACGTTCCCCTGGTGGCAGCGCCGCAAGCGATAACGGCGCGGACACAGAGGTGTGCGGCTGCGTTTCTCACGAAGTCCAATTCCTCACGGGAGTCCGCCTCGGACTGAGAGGGCGACGATTAGTTGCCGACCGTTGGAACCTGATCTGGGTGATGCCAGCGAAGGGAACGTACGATGAGCCTGACCCTTACTCCACACGCCAAAGCTGCCTCACATAAGGTCTACGTTGACGGAACGCGCGGCGTTCGCGTGCCCATGCGGCAGATCCACCTGACCGACGGGACCGACTTTCGCTGCTACGATACGAGCGGCGTCCACACCGATCCGGGCGTTGAGGTCGACGTGCGCGCTGGATTGCCAGCACTGCGCGCCGGCTGGATCGAAGAGCGGCACGACACACAGGAACTCACGCAGCCGACCTCGTCGTACCGGCGCCGGCGGCAAGCGGATGAGCTTCTCAAAGAGCTGCGCTTTCGCAACCCGCGCATGCCGCGGCGGGCGACGTCAAACCACAACGTAACGCAGCTGCATTATGCGCGACGCGGCGAGATCACGCCCGAGATGGAATTCATCGCGCTGCGCGAGGGCGTCACGCTGGAATTCGTGCGCGATGAGGTGGCGCGCGGTCGCGCGATCATCCCAGCCAATGTCAACCATCCCGAGTCGGAGCCGATGATCATCGGCCGCAACTTTTTGGTCAAAATCAACGCCAACATCGGGAACTCAGCGATCAGCTCGTCGATCGAAGAAGAAGTCGAAAAAATGACCTGGGCCACGCGCTGGGGCGCAGATACGGTCATGGATCTCTCCACCGGTAAGAACATCCACGAAACGCGCGAGTGGATCTTGCGTAACTCGCCCGTGCCCATTGGGACCGTGCCGATCTATCAGGCGCTGGAGAAGGTCGACGGCAAGGTCGCGGACCTTGACTGGGAAGTGTATAAGGATACGCTCATCGAGCAAGCCGAGCAAGGCGTCGACTACTTCACGATCCACGCAGGCGTCCTGCTGCGATACGTTCCGTTGACCGCCAAACGCGTCACCGGCATCGTTTCACGCGGGGGGTCCATCCTCGCGCAATGGTGTCTGCTCCACCACCAAGAAAATTTCTTATACACGCACTTCGAAGAGATCTGCGAGATCATGAAGGCCTACGACGTTTCTTTCTCGCTGGGCGACGGGTTGCGCCCGGGTTCCACCGCGGACGCAAACGATGCCGCGCAATTCGCCGAATTGGACACACTGGGCGAGCTGACCAAGGTCGCCTGGCAGCACGACGTGCAGGTGATGATCGAGGGGCCTGGTCACGTGCAGATGCACCTCATCAAGGAAAACATGCAGCGTCAACTCGCGGTCTGCCAGGAGGCGCCATTCTATACGCTCGGCCCGCTCGTCACCGACATCGCGCCCGGTTACGATCACATTACGAGTGCGATCGGCGCGGCGATGATCGGGTGGTATGGCACCGCCATGCTGTGTTACGTCACGCCCAAAGAACATCTCGGGCTGCCCAATAAAAAAGACGTCAAGGACGGCGTGATCGCATATAAGATTGCCGCGCATGCGGCAGACCTTGCGAAAGGTCACGCCACGGCACGGCAATGGGACGACATCCTGTCGAAGGCGCGCTTCGAGTTCCGCTGGGAAGACCAGTTTGCGCTCTCGCTGGACCCGGAAACGGCGCGCGAGTTCCACGACGAGACGCTGCCGGCGCACGGTGCGAAGGTCGCGCATTTCTGCTCGATGTGCGGCCCGCATTTTTGCTCCATGCGCATTAGCCAGGATGTGCGCGATTACGCTGCGCGCATTGGCGTCGACGAGTCGGCGGCGATCGAAGCAGGCATGCGGGAGAAAGCCAAGGAGTTCGCGCAAAGCGGCGGTGAGCTCTACCTGACGCCGAAACCATAAGGTCTAGCGAGAAAGCAACGCTTGGTAGAGCCGTCGATATGACTGTGACGCTCGAGTCCAGCTAAAATCCTGACGCATTCCGTTTCGCTGCAACGCTTGCCACAGCGGTTGGTCAGCGAACACGTCGATCGCCCGCCTTGCTGCCTCGGAGAATGCCGCGGCCAAACCGGGGTCGTGCCGAAAGCCGGTCGTGACCCCGGCAGCGACGCCGCGCTCGCCCGCATCGACAACCGAGTCGGCCAGGCCACCCAGCGCCGCAACAATCGGCACGGTTCCGTAGCGCAGGCTGTACATTTGATTAAGACCACAGGGCTCAAAGCGCGACGGCATGAGAAAGACGTCGGCGCCCGCGATGATGCGATGCGCCAGCGCTTCATCATAGCGAAGGCAGACCGCGACGCGGCTCGGATGCCGAGCGGCCAGGTCGCGAAAGCCTCGTTCCAGCTTTGCATCACCCTGGCCCAACACGACGAGGCGCGCGCCGGCGTCGACAAGATCCGCAGCGCGCTCCAGCACGAGATCCAGCCCTTTCTGCCAGGTAAGACGGCTAACGATGGCGAGCAGTGGCGCGCGCAACGCGCGGTCGATTCCCACTTCCGACAGCAGCGCCGCCTTGCAGGCGGACTTGCCGGCCAGGTTGCGGTCATCGTATGGCTGCGCGATGAGCGCGTCGTGGCGCGGGTCCCACACACCGTAGTCAACCCCATTGAGAATGCCGGTCAGGCTCCGCGACCTGGCTGCAAACAGATCCTCCATGCCGCAACCAAACTCCGCGGTTTGAATCTCCTGCGCATAGGTCGGGCTGACGGCGGTCAGAGCGCCGGCTTCTTGGACGCCCAACGACAAGAAGGACAACTTTCCGCTACCGATGCGCTGCAGCCGCTGGGGCGGTAATCCAAAGGAGCGCAGTTGTTCGAGTGAAGCGTCGCCTTGATATGACGCGTTGTGAATGGTCAATAGTGTGGGCACCAGGGCCGAGCCAACGGAGAGCATACTTGGGATGAGGCCGGTGTGCCAGTCATTGGCATGGACGATATCGGGACGCCAATCGGCGGTTGCGTCGACGGTGCTGCTCGCCGCTTGGCACAAGAGTGCGAACCGCTCGAGATTGTCAGGCCAATCAGTTCCGTACTCATCTTGATAGGGTCCGCCTTTGCGCTCGAACAAGCGCCGACAAGCGACCAACCAGATGCGCAGATCGCTATGCGGCGTACGTCCGATAAGGAGGTCGACCGGTCCGAAGCCGGCCAGATCGTCGAAGTGCCGGTCAACTGCAAGCCCGTGAACCTGCTCGAGGGCGCTCGGGTAGGCGGGCATCATCAGACGGGGCTCGACATCGAGTTGAGCAAGCGCGGCTGGCAACGCAGCCGCCACGTCACCAAGCCCACCGGTTTTCGCCATTGGGTAGATTTCCGAGGCGACGAAGAGAACGTTGAGTGTGCTCGGGCTCATGCCGGCGTGATGACCACGCCCGACAGCGCCGGCAGCCGCAGGCTGAGGGAAAAAGGCAAGCTCATGCAGGGATCGGGGGTAGAGTCCGCACGCAGCAAACGCGCCGCGCCGCTGCCGCCGTACGCGCTCGCGTCGCTGTCAAAGGTCACTTGATACGTGCCGGCGCGAGGTGCTCCCACCATGTACTCCTCGTAGACGTTCGTCGAGAAATTCAATACGACGATCGCGAAAGCTTCGCCAAACAGGCGCAGGTAGGAGATGATGCAGCGCTCAGCGTCGTCAGGATCGAGCCAGCGAAAGCCAGTGTGATCGGCATCATCCGCATGCAACGCGACGAGTTCTTGATAGCGTGCTGCAAGATCGCGCAACGTTGCCGCGAGCTGCCGATTGCGGTCGTTGGCGAGCTCCTGCCAGTGAAGCTCAAGCGTTGGGTCCCAGGCCTGTCGCTGGCCAAACTCGTTCCCCATAAAGGTTAATTTTTTGCCCGGGTACGTCGTCTGGTAGGTAAAGAGCAGCCGCAGCCCAGCGAATTTCTGCTCGTCGTCGCCGGCCATTTTCTGGAAGAGCGATCCGCGCGCCAGGGCGACTTCATCATGCGACAGCGCAAGCACGAATCGCTCGCGTTTCGCGTAGAGACGCTCGAAGGTGAGGTCGCGGTGATGCTGGGGCCGCTCGTTCCAGGGGAGCGCCATGTAATGCAGCGTATCGTGTACCCATCCCATATTCCAGCGCATGGAGAATCCCAGCCCACCGCGTCGCGCCGGTTGCGACACCGCCGGCCACGACGTCGACTCCTCAGCAATAGTGAACGCATCGGGCACGAGCTCACCGATTTTCGAATTCATCTCACGCAGGAACTTCACGGCGGGCAGATTCTCGCGACCGCCCAGCGGGTTGGGTGTGAACGCGCGGCCGCGCGCGTCATCCAGGTACAGCATCGACGACACAGCGTCGAAGCGCAAACCGTCGACGTGGAACTCACGCAGCCAGTAGAGTGCGTTGGCCAGCAAGAAGTTCCGAACTTCGGGGCGGCCGTAGTTGAAGATCAGCGTGCGCCACTGGGGATGTTCCGCCATGTTCGGGTCGTCTCGTTCGTACAGTGGCGCCCCATCGAATTCTGCCAGCGCCCAGAAGTCTTTTGGGAAGTGCAAGGGCACCCAGTCCAGGATGACGCCGATGCCCCCCTGATGGCAACGGTCGACGAATGCGCGGAACGAATCGGGCGCTCCGAAGCGGCTGGTGGGGGCGTAGTAGCCAGTCACCTGATAGCCGAGCGACTCATCCAGCGGGTGCTCGAAGACGGGCAGCAGCTCGACGTGGCTGAAGCGCATCTCACGAGCGTAACGGGTGAGCTCGTCGGCAAGCTGGTCGTAGCTCAAGAACGCGGCGTCGGGTCGGCGCCGCCATGACGAAAGATGCACTTCGTAAATGTTGAGCGGCTGGTCTTGCCAACGCCAATCACGCCGCCGCGTAAGCCAGGCAGCATCTTCCCAGCGATAGGCACTGGGCGCAGTCACCACAGCGTTTTGGTTCGAGCGGTGCGGAAAAGCGCGCGCATAGGGGTCGGTTTTTATGACGAGCTGGCCGGTCCGCGCGTTTTTGATCTCAAACTTATAATGCGCCCCGGGCTCGAGACCGGGGATAAACAGCTGCCAGACGCCGCCATCATCGATTGGACGCATGAGGTGGCTGCGTCCATCCCACCCGTTGAAATCACCGACGACGCCAACGCTGCTGGCGCGCGGCGCCCACGTCGCAAACGTAACGCCGGCCGTTGCGTCAACGGTCGTGCAGTGGGCACCCAGCTTGTCGTAGGCGTCAAGCAGCCTGCCCGCGTGAAAGAGCCGGAGGTCTTCGCTCGTTAACAAATTGCAAGGCTCTTAGGCTCGCTGTCCACAATTATCCTTGGCCAATGCTCGAATCTGAAACTCCACGCTTTGTCAGTCTGCTGACCAAAGCGACCTTGGCGCTTATCCTGGCCGGCGGCCGCGGCACGAGGCTCAAGCAGCTGACCGAGTGGCGCGCCAAACCCGCCGTGCCCTTCGGCGGGAAATTCCGCATCATCGATTTTCCGTTGTCGAATTGCATCAATTCGGGGATCAGGCGCATCGGTGTGGTCACCCAGTACAAGGCGCACAGTCTCATGCGCCACATCCAACGCGGCTGGGGATCCTTGCGCGGCGAATTCGATGAATTCGTTGAGCTCTTGCCGGCGTCACAGCGTTTGGAAGAAGAGTCGTGGTACACGGGGACGGCAAACGCCATCCTTCAGAACCTCGACATCATCCACGCGCACAACCCCGAATTCGTGCTCGTGCTGGCCGGCGACCATGTCTATAAGATGGATTACGGGGCGATGCTCGTGCAGCACGTCGAACAGAAAGCTGACGTGACAGTTGGGTGTTTCGAGCTGCCGCTGACAGACGCAGTCGAGTTGGGAACGATGAGCGTCGACCAGGATAATCGAATCACCGGCTTCGCAGAGAAACGGCCCAACCCGATTGCGATCCCCGGTCACCCGCACAGGGCGCTGGCAAGTATGGGCATTTACTGCTTCAACGCACATTTTCTCTACCAGCAGTTAGATCGCGACGCGCAGGACCAGGATTCAACGCACGACTTCGGCAGAGACGTCATCCCGTATGTCGTGGAGCACGCCAAGGCGGTGGCGCACCGCTTCGGTCCGGCGAGCATCGGCGGCCACGGTGCTCACGGCGGCAAAGTCTATTGGCGCGACGTTGGAACGATCGATGCATACTGGGAAGCCAACATGGATCTGACGCATGTTGTGCCCCACTTGAACCTCTACGACGGGGTCTGGCCGATCTGGACCTACCAGGAACAGGTGCCACCCGCCAAATTTGTCTTCGACGAGGACAATCGTCGCGGCTCGGCCGTCAATGCGCTGGTTGCGGGGGGTTGCATCATCTCTGGTTCCCACGTCCAGCGATCGCTGCTCTTCACAAATGTTCGCGTGAACTCGTTTAGCCACGTCGAGGATTCTGTTGTGCTTCCAGAGGTGAATATTGGAAGACATTGCCGCATCCACCGGGCGGTCGTTGACAAGGGATGCAAGCTACCGGAGGGCCTCGTCGTTGGAGAAGACGCTGAGCACGATGCCAAGCGTTTCTACCGCACGGAGTCGGGCATCACGCTGATAACGCCCGATATGCTCGGACAAGGGCGCGGAACCCTATAAAAACTGGGATTCGCGAAAGGAGTGGCGACAAGGCCTCATAGCGAAAGGCAGTTGCCCTTTCCATGGACACACACGTCGAACAAGAAGTAAAGCTGAAGGTCCCACCGCGCTTCGATTTGCATGCGCTCGAAGCGGGCGTTGACGGCTATACCGCGTCACCGGTGGAAGAGCAAAAGCTCACGACCGTGTACTACGATACGGACGATCTTCGGCTGATCCGCTGGGGAGCCAGCCTACGCTATCGCAAGGGTCACGGCTGGACGCTCAAGCTGCCTGCCGGCGACGACGATGGGATTGCGTCAAAGCGCGTTGAGCACACGTTTCCCGACGATGGCGGTGCCAAGCCGCCCAAAGAAGGACTCGAACTCGTCACTGCATTCTTACGCGGCAAGCAGGTGATGCCGGTTGCCAGGCTGCGAACCGTCAGAAAGAGCTTGCGCCTGCACGGCGCTGCCGGTGAGGGGATCGCGGAAGTCGTGGACGATACCGTGCGCGTTATGCACGACGGCCGTGTCGCCAATCGCTTCCGCGAGGTCGAGATCGAATTGCTCGATGGCGCGTCCGAGTCGCTGCTTGATGATTTAACCCAATGGCTGCGAGATGCCGGTGCCGGGCCGCCCGATAAGACGCCGAAGGCGATGCGCGCGCTCGGAGCCGCGGCGCAGGTGCCCGCGGAGCTGGCATTTCCAACGCCCACGGAAGACAGCCCGGCGGGCGACGTCGTGCGCTACGCGCTGGCCGCCTCCGTTAAAGCGCTGCTGTGCGGCGACGCACCTCTTCGGCTGAACATGGATGCGGAGCTTGTTCACAAGGCGCGCGTTGCGACGCGCAAGTTGCGCTCGGATTTGCGCACCCTCCTGCCGCTCATGAACGAAAACTGGGCAACGTCGTTGCGCGACGACGTGAAGTGGCTGGGCGACGAACTCGGAGCGGTTCGCGACGCGGATGTGCTCGTCACGCGCTTGCGCCGCAACGCAATGAAGCTCCCCGGCGATGATAGAGACGCGGCCGAAGCGGTCATCGACCGTTTCGAGGCGCAGAGCACAGCCGCACGCCAGCGGCTTCACGCCATCCTGCGCGAAAAGCGCTACGTCAAGCTGCTGGACGAGCTTGTGGAAGCGGCATCGAATCCACAGCTCTCCGAAGACGGGCTGTGCCCGGCCGCGGATGTGGTGCCGCAGCTCGTGCAAAAACCCTGGAAGAAACTGTGCAAAGCGATCGATGAACTTGGTGAACAGCCAGACGACGACATGCTTCATCAAGTGCGCATTAAAGCCAAACGATGCCGTTATGCCGCCGAAGCAGTGGCGCCGGTAGTCGGCAAGCAGGCAACACGCTTCGCCAAACGAGTCGCAAAAATACAGACCATCCTTGGCGATCTGCACGATGCTGTTGTGGCCGAAGAGAAGCAGCACCGGATCAAGGGCGATCGGGACGAGGTGTTCGTAGCGGGTGCGCTCGCCGCAATGGAAGGCCTGGCAGCAAACGAGGCGCGTTCTTCGTGGCGCAAAGCTTGGAAGAAGGCGTCGAAGAAGGGTCTTCGCTTTTGGAGCTAGAGCGGGGTGAACGGACCTAAAGGTCCGTTGCTTCAAAGGTCCGCTGCTTTAAAGGTCCGTTGCTTCAAAGGTCCATTGCTTCAAAGGTCCGCTGCTTCAAGGGGTTTATGAAGCAACGGACCTTTAGGTCCGTTCTGTGGGTCGCCTGCTGCGCAAAGCGTCATTTGATGATTGTCTGACCGCCCAGGTATGGATGCAACGCCTGCGGCACTTTTACTGAGCCATCCGCTTGCTGGTTGTTTTCAAGAATCGCGAGCAGGGTACGCCCGACCGCGAGTCCCGAGCCGTTGAGCGTGAATGCATACTCCGGCTTGGCTTTGGATGCCGCACGGAATCGGATGCCCGCTCGCCGCGACTGAAAGTCGCCGCACGTACTACAGGATGAGATTTCGCGATACGTTCCCTGGCTGGGCAGCCACACTTCCAGATCGTACGTCTTCTGCGAGGCGAAGCCGGTATCGCCGGACGATAGCACCACGACGCGATACGGCAACTCGAGGGCTTGTAAGAGACTCTCAGCCTGCTTCGTAATGAGTTCGTGGACGCGGTTCGCATCCTCGGGTGTGGTGATGCTGACGAGCTCGACCTTCTCAAATTGATGCTGCCGGATGAGACCGCGCGTATCTTTGCCGGCCGCACCCGCCTCTTCTCGGAAGCAGGGCGTGTAGGCCGCGTAAAGCTTCGGCAGATTCTGCACGTCAAGGATCTCGTCACGGTGCATGTTGACAAGCTGCACTTCAGCCGTTGGAGACAGATAGAGCGCGCCGTCTTCCACCGAGAACATGACGTCGCTGAACTTACTGAGATGCCCGGTCGCCTGAACCGATTCACGATTGACCAGAATCGGGGGCATGACTTCAGTGAAGCCGGCTGCGACATTGCGCTCAAGGAAAAAATTGATAATCGCCCGGTTCAGCCGTGCGCCGTCGCCGGTTAAAACCGCAAAGCGGCTGCGGGCGATGCGCACGCCGCGTTCGAAATCGATGATGCCAAGCGTTTCCCCGATCTCCCAGTGCGGTTTTGGCTGAAACGCAAACGTCGCAGGCTCCCCCGATCGCCGGATCTCGACGTTCGCGCCGGCATCTGGGCCGTCGGGCACATCGTCAGCCAAAATATTCGGGATACCGGCCAAAAGCTCGTCGATGCGCAGCTCGAGGTCGGCGCAGGCGTGCTCGGCAGCCTGGATCTGCTCGCCAAGTTCCGTCGACTGTGCGCGCAAGGTTCGCAGCGCTTCCTCGCCGCCTTCCTTCGCGCGTGCGAACTGCGCCGAGACCAGGTTGCGCTCCGCCTTGCGCCGGTCGCTGGCCGTGACGGCATCACGCCACTGCGCGTCCAGCCTGAGGAACTCGTCAACCGGCGCTTCCGCGAGACCGCGGCGCCGTAACGAGCGGCGAACGACATCTGGATGCTCTCGGATAAGACGCTTATCGAGCATGCTCGCGGTTTTGGCCGACCCGGCGAGCCTGACCTTTGCACGGGGCACGACGTCAACTCGCGCCGCTGTGGCCGAGTCCGAATGAATTCGCGGCGCGCGGTTGAGTTAGAAGCCGGAAGCAGCTCGGCGCGGCGTCGCGGAATCGGCGCCACCGGTCACGTATCGCTTGAGATCTTCCGGATTGATGGCCTTTTCGATCGCCGCTTCGAGCGTGATCATGCCGTCGTTGACGTACTTGGAGAGTTGTTTGTCGAGCGTTTGCATGCCGACGTTCTGACCGGTCTGCATCATGCTCAAGATCTGAGCCGGCTTGTTCTCGCGAATGAGATTGCGTACCCCGGGCGTGCCGATCAGAATCTCCATGGCGCAGACGCGTCCAGAGGCGTCTTTCTTGGGAACGAGCGTCTGTGTGAAAACGGCTTCCAGCACGCCGGCCAGCTGCAGCCGGATCTGTTCTTGCTGCTCGGGAGGGAAGACGTCGATGATGCGATTGATAGACTCTGCCGCCGACGTCACGTGCAGGGTGCCAAACACCAAGTGACCCGTTTCCGCTGCGGTCAGCGCAAGAGCGATGGTTTCCAAGTCTCGCATCTCACCGACCAAAATGACGTCGGGGTCCTGCCGCAGGGCAGAGCGCAAGGCGTTGGAAAACGAGTGCGTGTCGCGACCGATTTCGCGCTGCGTGATAATGCATTGGATGTTCGAGTGCAAGAACTCGATCGGATCTTCAATGGTGACCACGCGTGAGTTCCGTTGGCGGTTCATGTAATTGATCATGGCGGCCAAGGTCGTCGATTTGCCGGATCCGGTTGGTCCGGTCACAAGCACGAGACCGCGAGCCTTCTGAGTCATTTGCGCCAGCACGGGCGAAAAACCCATCTCTTCGAGCCAAGGCGGCGTATCCGGAATGTTTCGGAATGTGGCGGAGACGCTGCCACGCTCGAAGCATGCGTTGACGCGGAAGCGTGCGACGCCGATCATGGCATAGGCGAAGTCGATCTCGCGATTGGTGTTCAGCGCGTCGACCTGGTCTTGCGTCAAAACCGAGGTCAAGAGCGCTTGACAATCTTCCGGCGAAACCTTTTCTTCGACGATCTGTTGCAGCACGCCATTATGGCGCATCATAGGCGGGCTGCCGACCACTAGGTGCAAGTCGGAGGCACCTTTTTCGACCGTGGTAATGAGCAGGTCATCGAGTTTGTGCGGGTACATCGGTCCTCCACCGCTTGCTGCAATTACAGCCGGGGATATCGAGGCGTTATACGCGCTCTCTAAGAAGAATATCGGCGCCTTTGGAGCCCCGGCGCATGTGACCTACCTCCTCGGGACATGCGGGAAATGAGGATGCTATAGCGACCCTTCGGACCCCGTTGCGGCGGACAACCATAGCGCAAGCCCTGGCTGCCATGGCGGAGTTTCCCATTCGCAAAGCCGGCAGCGAACAGGTCGTCATCGCGCACGCCGAGGGCCGAATGCTGGCCCAAAAGGTGGTTTCACCAGAAGACGTGCCGGCCTTCGCACGCTCGATGGTTGACGGCTACGCAGTGCTGGCGGACGACGTGCGCAGCGCGAGCCCAACGTCTCCTGTGCGGCTCACGTGGGCGGGCGAAGTCATGATGGGCACGTCGACGACGCTCACATTGCGTGCTCGGGAGGCGATCGCGGTACCGACCGGCGGCGCCTTGCCTGGGGGGACGACCGGGCTCATCAAAATTGAAGACACTGAACGCGACGGCGACGACATCGTGGTGCTTGACGCGCAACGTTGCGAAGATCGCATCACCCCAGCCGCCAGCGACGTCCATGCAGGTGAGCTTCTGTTTGCGGCGGGCGCCGTGTTGAGTCCGGCAGCGGTCGGTTTGCTCAGTGCCGCTGGGGTTGCGAATGTGACCGTCTATCGCCAGGCGTTCGTCGGCGTTATCGTGACTGGCGATGAACTCGTGCCTGCCGGCAAGCCACTGGTCAGCGGGCAGATCCACGAAAGCAATGGGGTCACCATCTGCGCTGCTCTCGCGGCGATGGGCTTTGCGCCTCGACCATATGCCCTCGTCGCCGACGAGCGCGAGACGCTCGCGAGCGCACTTGGGCGCGCGCTGTCAGAGTGCGATGCGGTCGTCATCTCGGGCGGATCGAGCGTCGGCGAGCGTGACCATGCACCGGCAGTCATCGCTGCGGCCGGAGAACCCGGTGTGGTCGTGCACGGTGTGCGAGCAAAGCCCGGGCGTCCAGTGCTGCTGGCAATGATCGGCGAGCAGCCCGTGATCGGGCTGCCCGGCAATCCCGTTTCCGCGCTCGTCATGCTGGAAACGCTTGCAAAGCCGATCCTGCTTCGCATCTTCGACAAGAGCGATGAGTCCTTGCCGCTTCGCGCACGCCTGCAAAGCACGATTGCCGTCGAGGCTGCCCTCGAACATCGCATTCCGGTGCAGCTCCTGCGCGGCGAAGGCGAGCTTGCCGCACGCCCGCTTTTCGGCTCGTCCTCGCAGCTGCACATCTTGGCCTACGCTGACGCCATCATCGTCGTCCCCGAGGGTTCGGGCGGCATCCAGGCGGGAACGTGGGTAGACGCATTGCCATTCTCCCGAACGAGGAACATCCGATGATAGACAAATTGCTCCGCGCACTTGCTTGTCTCCTTATCCTTGCGGCCTGCACCCCTTCGCAGCAGCAACGCGCAAAGTCCGACGTTGACGATGCAGTTATCGCTGCGCAAGTGCACGCCAAGATCGCGGCGATCGACGCCGCGACCGTTTCCCTCGTCAAAGTCGATGTCAACCATCGTGCCGTGACGCTCACCGGACAGGTGCATTCACAGCAGGAGCGCGCGAAGGTCGACGAAGCAACGCGCAGCATCGCAGGAGTTAGTAGGGTCGACGATCGCCTCATTGTCAATCCGAAAGCACCCACCGCCGAAGAGATCACAAGCGACCTCTCGCTGCAAGCCAAAGTGAAAACTGCGCTGGCGGCGCAGACCGGCGTCAACGCGCTGAAGGTACAGGTCAGCGTGCACTCGGGCGTCGTGCTGCTGGAAGGCAGCGTGCCGAGCAAGACGGTGCATGATCTCGTGGTCGAAACCGCCCGAGGCGTCTCGGGCGTGCATCGCGTGGTTGATCATCTGCGTCTGGAAGGTCGTTGAAAAAGGCGAGAGGAAGCTGCGAACCTCCGAAAAGAGGAAGGCCAGCCGACCGGTGCGCTACGGCATAGTGTCAGACATCCATTCGAATTTTGACGCCCTGACTGCCGTGCTTCGGGAACTCGACGGGCTCGGCATGGATGCGCTTGTCTGCCTGGGTGACATCGTCGGATACGGCCCGAGCCCCAACGAATGCTGTGATCTGTTGCGCGAACGCGGGTGCATCGCGATTGCCGGCAACCACGATGAAGCGGCCGTTTCACTTGCCGAAGCTGACAGCTTTAACACGCTGGCACGCGAAGCAATCGCTTGGACTCGCAACGAACTCTCGGAATCGAATCGCGAGTTCCTGCGCTCCCTGCCTCGCGAGTTTCGCTTCGACTCGTTCGTGATCGTCCATGGTGCGCCGACCTTCCATTTCGAATACATTCAGAACATCATCGACGCCGAGTCGGCGTTCGAACGGGTAGCTGCTCCGGTGACGTTCATCGGGCACACGCACGTGGCTGAGGTCTACTACCAGGACGAACAACAACGCACGTTTCATCAAAAGCTCTCGGGCGGTGGGCGCATCGACGTTGCTCCGCAGTACCGCTACATCATCAATCCGGGAAGCGTCGGCCAGCCACGCGATCGCAATCCGCAAGCCTCATTTGCCTACTACGACGACTCGGCTGGCGTGATCGAAGTGCGACGAGTCACCTACGACGTGATGAAAGTGCGCGAACGCATGGAGCAGGCGAACTTGCCGTCGCAGTTGGGTGACCGCCTTTCCGTTGGGTATTGACGAGTGACGGATCGGGATGCCGCCGCTCGCAAGGCAGCGCCGTCGGATAAGCTCGTCGACGATCGGCGGTGCTTTGCGTGCGGGTCGGAGAACAGCGATGGTCTGCAGCTGCGCTTTGAGTATGGCGACGGAACGGCGCGGGCGATCTTTACTCCAAAGCAGCATTTCACCGGCTGGACAGCCATGCTGCACGGCGGCATCCTGGCGACGCTGCTCGACGAGGCAATGGCGCATGCGGCAATTGCCGCAGGGATTCGAGCGCTGACCGGCAGACTCGAGATTCGCTTTCGCAAGCAAGCGCCGATGGACACGGTGTTCGTGGTCGAAGGACGGCTGGAAGGGAGGCGTGGGCGGCTGCTGACGCTGTCTTCGACGGTCGCGGGAGAGGATGGCACGCTGTACGCCGCGGCCAATGGGAGGTTCGTTGCTGATGACGCCCCCGGGCGCTGACGGGCGAGACGGCACCAAGACAATCGCATCGAATCGAAAGGCATTCCACGAGTATTCCATTGGGGACAAATTTGAGGCGGGCTTGGTTCTTACCGGCACCGAGGTCAAAAGTTTGCGTGCCCAAGGCTGCTCGCTGGTCGACGGGTTTGTGCGTGTCAGAAACGGTGAGGCCTGGCTGGCAAACGTGCATATCCCGCCGTACGAACAAGGTACGTTTTTCTCGCAGCACGAGCCGCGCCGCGACCGTAAGCTGCTTCTCCACCAAAGAGAACTGCAGCGTCTTGCCGGCAAGCTGCAAGAGAAGGGTCTGACGCTTTTGCCGCTGCGGGTGTACTTTCGAAAAAATCGAGTCAAAGTGGAACTTGGGCTCGGGCGAGGCAAGAAACTCCATGACAAGCGAGAGGCCATTAAGGAGCGCGAGGTTAGGCGCGAAATCGAACGCGCGGCGCGTAGACGCTAGACAAAAACGGGCTCGCGTTCCGCCCGTTCAGCGCAAGACGACTGGCAGCGCAAGCAGCAGGCTGAAAAAATCTCGCGCGACAAGCAACGAGCGCGAGAACGCCACAGCTGCTCTGGCCGGACGGTTCGAACGCGCTTGGCGGCTCTTGGGGCTGCCGCCAAACGAACCACTTGTCGTTGCCTGTTCCGGCGGCGCCGACAGCGCGGCGGCGTTGCTGCTTGCCCGCCGCGTCGCCCCGAAATCGAAGCTCATCGCGTGCTACGTCGACCATGGCATCCGCCCCAAAGTGAGCATTGCACGCGATGTAGCGGCGGTCCGCGCGCAGGCTGCCGCCGCCGGCGCTACAGTTGTCGTCCGTCGCGTGCTGCTCGGGCCGAAAACCGATGGCTCGCCGGAGGAGCGCGCGCGGGTCGCTCGCTACCGCGCGCTTGCAAGCGCCGCCCAACAGTCGGGCGCAACCTTCGTCATCACCGGGCACCACCAGAACGATCTCGTGGAGACCTCACTGCTTGCACTGGTTCGCGGCAGCGGCATCGACGGAGTGGCAGCCATGCGGCCGTTGCGCCCGCTGGCGGATGGCGTCACGCTTGTCAGGCCGCTGTTGTGGGCAACCAAAGCGCAGTGCAGCGATCTGTTGCAGCGGTTGCGCATTCCCACGTCGGACGATGAGACCAACGCCGACACCCACATCCCGAGAAACGCTGTCCGGTTGCTCGTCAGCGGGCTCGATCGGGTGCTGCCGGGATCGTCACGCGGTGTGGCCCGATCGGCGGCGCTTTTGTCAGACGACAAGGCATTACTGAATCGCATGACCGCTGCTGCCTATCAGCGCGCGCGACTTCGAGATTCAAATGATGTCTCGGCGGCCGTCCTGCGTCGAATGCCAATCGCACTCGTGCGCAGAGTTATCCGTTACGCGCTGGCGCAACGCGGTCTCAGTCTGCGTGACTTCTCATTCGGTCATTGCAACGCGATCGCAGCAGCCATCAAAGAAAAGCGCGGCGGCATCTTTCACGCGGGCACCGCCAGCGTCGTCCTGTCCGCCGGAAAACTCACCGTACAAACGGCGGGCAGCGCGCGTATGGACGTTGCTCCAGTCAGCATCGTTTTGGACGGCCTTCCGTGCAAGGTGAACACGCCACTGGGTTGCGCATCGCTTGGCATTGGGCGAGCACGGGCGCGCAAAACCGGACCATTGCAACGTCTTGATCTTGCTGTGCTGCAGGCAGCCGGCAGCCTTGAAATCCGCCAGCCGCGACAGGGCGACGCATGCATCCCCTCCGGCCGATCAAGGCCTATTTCGCTGGCCCGCTTTCTGGGAAAATCGGGGATTCCACGATCCGGCCGTCAAGCCGTTTCGTTATTATGTGCCGGAGGTCGCATCGCAGCGGTGCTCGGGCTGCGGGTCATGGAGCCTTTCAAGCCCAAGGGGCAAGGGCTCGTGCTTGAGGTGGGGTGGCGTGCAACCGATATCTAACAGAGAGCGGATGATACAGCAGATAGCGCCGCCACCGTTGGGCAAGATCGTTTTCAGCGCCGAGGACATAGCGCTCGCGGTTGGGCGGCTCGCCCAGGAAATTCGCTCGCGCAGCGGCGGCCGGCCGCTGCTCATGGTTGCCATCCTCAAAGGAGCGCTACCATTTGCAGCCGATCTTATGCGAGCGCTTGGGGAGTATCCGTTGACGGTTGATTTCATGGTGGTCAGCTCGTATGGCCCCGGCCGTGAGGGTCACAGTGACGTGCGCCTCTTAAAGGATTTGGACACGAGTCCGTCTGGCCGGCACGTGCTGTTGGTGGAAGACATCGTCGATGAGGGATATACGCTTGCGTATTTGCTGAACAACGTCCGCAGCCGTAACGCCGCGAGCGTACAGTCGTGCGCGCTTATTGACAAACCATTCCATCGAGCGGTTGATGTTCGGCCCGACTACGTCGGTTTGCGGGCTCCGGATGACGCGTTCTTGGTAGGGTACGGATTGGATTTCCAAGAACATTTCCGCAATCTTCCGCACATCCGACAACTGCAAGCCGGGTTCCGTCGTAGGGGATTAGGGGACAGCGAAACCGCACGCGGCTGAGTCGCAGGTCGGCGTGTCCCGGAGGAGTTCATTTGTTCGCCAAGTTTTTCAAGTACGTGCTGTGGGTAGTGGGCTTGGCCCTCTTACTCCTCATGGCATATACCTATTACCAGCGCACGGTGCCGCAGCTGAAACAGCCGGCCTATAGCGACCTGTTGGATCGGATCGAAACCAAGCCAGAGTCGATTAGCGATCTGACGATTGGTCCAACGACCGCTACAGTGAAGCTGGCCGGCGATAGTCAGCAGATCATCCAGCTCCCGCCGGGCGTCGGCGGCGATCTCGCCAAGGCTGCCCGAGCGCACAAAATCACGGTGCACGGCTCTGACAATGCTGCCAACGGCGGCCTGTCGATGACGCTGTTCTATTGGTTTATCCCGCTCATCATTGCGATTGCATTTGTGATGATCATCGCCCGCCAGCTGCAATCTGGCGGGAGCCAAGCGCTGTCGTTCGGACGCAGCCGGGCCAAGTTGCTGACGGAGAACCGGCCCAAGGTCACGTTCGCCGACGTTGCTGGTGTCGACGAGGCCAAGCAAGAGCTTGGTGAAGTTGTCGAGTTCCTGAAGTACCCCAAGAAGTTTCAACAACTGGGAGCCCGCATTCCGAAGGGACTCTTGCTGCTGGGACCGCCCGGTAGCGGGAAGACGCTGCTGGCGCGCGCCATCGCCGGTGAGGCCGGCGTGCCGTTCTTCAGCATCTCGGGTTCGGATTTCGTTGAGATGTTCGTCGGCGTCGGTGCGTCGCGCGTGCGCGATCTGTTCGAGCAGGCAAAGAAAAGCGCACCGTGCATCGTCTTCATCGATGAGATCGATGCAGTCGGCCGGCAGCGCGGCGCGGGACTGGGCGGTGGGCACGACGAGCGCGAACAAACGCTCAATCAGCTGCTCGTCGAGATGGACGGCTTTGACGTCAATACCGGCGTCATCTTGATCGCTGCCACCAACCGGCCGGATGTGCTCGACCCGGCACTCTTGCGGCCTGGCCGCTTCGACCGTCAAGTCGTGGTGGATCGCGCGGACGTGGTCGGCCGAGCGCAGATTCTCGCCGTGCACGCACGCAATAAGCCCCTTGCGCCGGACGTGCGCCTGGAAGTGCTGGCACGCCGCACGCCGGGTTTTTCAGGTGCAGATCTCGAGAACTTGCTCAACGAAGCCGCACTGCTCGCAGCACGCGAAAATAAGACGCAGATCGACATGCACGACTGCGAAGAGGCAATCGATCGCGTGATCGCAGGACCAGAGCGCAAGAGCCGCATCATGAGCCAGCGCGAGAAAGAGCTCGTCGCTTATCACGAAAGTGGCCATGCCCTCACAGCCAAGCTCTTGCCCAACGCCGATCCGCTGCACAAAGTCACCATCATTCCGCGCGGTATGGCGCTCGGCATTACGATGCAGCTGCCGACCGAAGACCGCTACCTCATGACCAAGGCGGAGATCGTGGACCGCATTATGGTATTGCTTGGCGCGCGCGCGGCAGAAGAACTTATCTTCCAGGAGAACACGACGGGCGCTCACGACGATTTGCAGAAGGCGACAACGCTGGCGCGCAAGATGGTGATGGAATTCGGCATGAGCCCGAAGATTGGCCCCATCGCGCTCGGTAAGAAGCACGAGCAAGTGTTTTTGGGCCGCGATATCGTTGAGGAGCGCAATTACTCCGAAGAGGTTGCAAGCCAGATCGACACCGAGGTGCGCAGCATCATCGATACGTGCTACTCGAATGCGTACCATCTGCTCGAGACGAACATCGACAAGCTCCACCGTCTTGCCGAGATGCTGCTCGAAAAAGAGACGGTCGAGGCGGATGAGGTGGAACGATTGCTGTCCGATAGCCCGGCGCCGGCGCTCAAGCCAGCACCGCCGGAGGACGCTGTGATTCCCGAACGGGCGGCAGCCGCCACGTCAACGCCGAAGGAGGAAAAGTCGAGGGTCTCCCCCTCGGTCCTTCCCTTCCCGCCGCCAGAACCTGCGTGAACCGATGAGGCGATTTGTCCTCAGGGCGCACGCCGCACGGCGCACGCTCGCGCGGCAAGCCATCCTGACGGCCTTGCTCGCGACATGTCTCACTGGGCCTGCTTTCTCGGCGGTCTTGCCGGACGGATTAACGCTGGTCACGCGCAAGGCGACCGCTTCCCCAACCGCAGCGCTCGAGATTTGGATCAAATGTCCAGCCAGCGGCTACGGGCCGGCGCGTCCTGGCATCGCACGCCTCACCGCGCTTGCCGTTGTCGAAGAGAAATCCGGCGGATCGTCGCTGCGCGAAGATGCTCGCAAAGGCGGTGCTCAGATTGCGATTTCCGTCTATCAGGAGTCAACCGAAATCGCGATCCTATCGCCCGCCTATCTGTTACCTCAAATGCTCGACAAAATCTCCGGCGTGGCGCTTCGCCCGCACCTTGACCAAAAGGCGTTCGAAGCAGCGCGCCAGCGGCTCGCGGCGCAGCAGGTTGCATCCATGGACATGCCCGACCAAGTGCTGCGCGACTCGCTCTTCGGACGAATGTTCGCAAGCGGCCCGCTGCACGATTCGTCATACGGCGATCCAAAAACGCTGACCGGCCTGGCCCTCGCCGACATTGCTGCCTTCGCCGCACGCGCATACGTGCCGGGCAATGAAATCGTCATTGCCGTCGGCGACGTGGATGAAGGCGACGTTGCAAAGCGCGTTGCCGCTGCTGCTCCGCCGGCTGGCCCGCAAGCCAACATGCCTGACTCCACCGTCGCAGCCTACACCGATGCGCCGCTAGCCTTGGCGCGTGAATCGCTCAATGTCGGTGGCGTCGCCATCGGTTGGGTTGGGCCGCCGATCGCCGACAAACGAGCTGCCACCGCGATGGACTTTCTTTCCGATTATCTCGCACACCCGACCGAAGGGGTGGTGAGCAAAGCTGTGAGCGGCGCAGACGCAAGCGCGAATTTCGCCGGACAGTTTGTGACGCTGCGCAATCCGGGGGTGTTCTACGTGACTGCCTCGGGTGAGAAACTGGATCCCACGATTACGTCCGGCCTCATTCGCGACGCAGTGCGCAGCGTGCTGGCGCAGCCGCTGTCGAAAGCCGACTTCGAACGAGCCCGTGCAGCGTTTGTCAATCATCTGCTGCGTGACATGCAGACGTCGCAGGGTCTGGCCGACAACTACGGCTGGTACTTCGCGCAA
The DNA here is from genome assembly GCA_030948685.1 of Vulcanimicrobiota bacterium. Classification (GTDB taxonomy): domain Bacteria; phylum Vulcanimicrobiota; class Vulcanimicrobiia; order Eremiobacterales; family Eremiobacteraceae; genus JAFANK01. The sequence continues at coordinate 60,386 of JALYZV010000030.1, forward strand.
GGCGCGCTGGCGTATAGTCCAAGCGCGACCGACACCGCTTTGAGCGGCGAGTATTTTGGGCAGGTCGCTGCGCTGACGTCCGACTACGTGTATTCGATCGCACGCCGCTACTTGCAGGCAAAACCCGCGGTCATCGTGCTGCCCCGCGGTGCCATCCACATCTCGGTGACGCGGTGAAACAAATGCAACGCCGGTTTCTACGTCTTGCTGCAGCCGGCTTTGCCAGCACGCTGCTTGCCGCTGCACCGGCGCAGAACAGGCCGCCGGCTGCGCCCGCGATGTCCTTTGCGCCGGCGACCCAGCTCAGGCTGCCCAACGGCGTCGTTATTGCGAGCCAGCCGGCGCTCGATGTGCCGATTATCGGCGCGCAGATCTTCGTGCCCGCCGGGCTCGTTCAGCAACCGATCGGCAAGGCCGGCATTGCGTCCGTGGTTGCATCGCTCGTGTTGCATACTCCAGTCGAAGGCTCGACGACGCTGATGCATGCCGTCGCCGCGGCCGGCGGGTCGATCTCCTATACGCTGGACCCGCTGGACACACGTTATTACCTTGAGTGTCGCGACGCTGACTTTGCGCGCCTGCTGCACGATCTTCGCGTCGCGCTGGGCCGCCCCGACGTCGCCCAGTTGGCGACGCAGCGCGCGTCTGCTATGGCAGGCGCCAGCGCGGTCACGAGCAACGCGCTCGAGACCGCCTATGCGATGGTCCGTCAGGTGCGCTATCGAGGCACCGGCTTTGCGCTGCCGGATCAGGGAAGCTCGGTGACTATTGCCGGCTTGACGAGAGCCGATGTCAACGCATTTGTGGCAAGCTACCTGCATGGCAGCGGTACCATCGTTGCGCTTGAAGGAGCCGTGAGCCCATTGCAGCTTGAGACGGCAACGCGTGAGTTCGAGAGCGTGCCGGCAACGACACCGGCGCAAGTCCCAACGCCAAGCCCGGTCATCCGGCTAAACCAAGTTGTCGCCCATCGCAGTGTTGCGGCGCCGTGGGTTGCGGTTGCCTACGAGGCACCTAACCAATATTCGCCCGACTTCGCGCCAATGCTCGTCATCGAAGCGCTGCTCGGCAGCGGCGGCGACGTCCACGCGCTCAACTTCGCGTCGGATCAGATCGCTCCACAGGATTTCATCGGTGCCTATTACCAGTATGAGGCGAGTCCCGGCAGCATGATTATGTTTTTGGGCGGCGGGAGCGAAAATCTCAACCAGTCCGTGCGCGATCTCCAAACCGGCGTGGCGCGCTTGCGCGGCGACAGCCTATCGAAGTCGCTGCTCGCCGCCGCCAAGAAGACTGCTCTCGGCGATTACTATTTGTCGGTGACCCATCTGGATGACTTAGCCTGGCTGCTGGGCCGCTCCGCCGCATCCCCGGAGGGCGTTGCTTTTGAGAACAATGTGCCGCAGCGTATCCAATCGGTGAGCGCGGCAGATATCCAGCGCGTGGCGCGACGCTATCTCACCAAGGAGACGATCGCGATCGTGCTGCCGCAGCAGGCCGGGGGTCAATAGCACCCCTCCAGTGCGCGTGGCCTTCGTCCACGATTACCTTACGCAGTTCGGCGGCGCCGAACGAGTGCTGCTTGAAATGCAGCCGATGTACCCGCAGGCGCCGGTCTACACCGCTCTCTACGATCCTGCGGCATTCGAAGGCCGATTGGCGAACATCGACGTGCGCACGAGTTTTCTGCAGCACATCCCTGGCGCAAAGCGCAACTTCAGAGCCTTGCTGCCGCTCTATCCGCGTGCTTTCGAATCGTTTGATCTGCGCGGCTTCGACCTGATCATCTCGTCGACCAGCTCGTTTGCCAAAGGCGTGCGAGTAGCGCCCGGCGCCCTGCACGTGTCGTACGTCAACACGCCCACCCGCTTCCTCTGGTATCCAAAAGAGTACGCGATGGAACTGACGCCGCGCGTCGCGCGGCCAGCGCTCGCGCTCGTGACGCCCTGGCTGCGACGATGGGATTTTGCAGCAGCCCAACGTCCACACTATTTGATCGCAAACTCGCACAACGTGGCGCAACGCATTCAACAAATCTATAGGAGAACAAGCGACGTTCTGCATTGCCCCGTTGAGGCGGAAGCCTTCGCGGGTCAGGCGCCTGTTGGCGACTACTATCTCGTCATGAGCCGTCTGCTGCCCTACAAACGCATCGCACTTGCGATCGAAGCCTGCCAGCGCATTGGAGCGCGCCTCATCATTGCGGGAACGGGACCGGACGAACGGCGCCTGCGCGCGCTTTCGAGCGCACGCATCGAGTTTGCTGGCCTGGTCAACGATGAGCAACGGCGCCGGCTCATCGGCAGCGCACGCGCGCTTGTCGTACCGGGCATCGAGGATTTTGGGTTGGTCGCGCTCGAGGCGGCTGCAGCCGGCCGTCCTGTGGTGGCTTTTGGCGCCGGAGGGTCGCTCGAAACTGTCGTGGAAGGCGAGACTGGGCTGTTCTTTCGCGAGCCAGACGCTCGCTCGTTGGCGCAAACGTTGCAGACGCTCGAGCAATCACCGTTCGATCGCTCGCGCATGCAGATGCACGCGAGGCGTTTCGCACCGGAAATGTTTCGAACCAAGTTTACAGCGCTCATCGAGCGCTATCTTCATGAATTCCACAGCCGCGCAGCCGAGGTGAGAGCGTGAGCGAAAAGAGGCGCATTCCAAGTCTCGACCTCTCGAAGCTTCGTCTTACCGCTTTGCAAAAGCGGCCGTCGAAAGTGAGCGCCGATGCGCTTGCCGTGCCGCAAGCTGCGGGCGGCTCGTTCGAGGATTTCTGGAAGGGCTTGCCCGACATCCTCGCCGCGAGCGAGCTGCGATCGCTGGTCGAGGACGTGGCGACGGCCCATCGCAACGGGAAGGTCGTCGCGATCGGCATCGGTGGTCACGTGATCAAGACCGGGCTTGCCCCGCTCATCATCGATCTCATGAAGTCCGATGTCATCAACGCAGTCGCAGGCAATGGTTCAATTTGCATCCACGACGTCGAGCTGGCACTGGTCGGTAAGACATCGGAAGATGTCGACGAGGCACTGCGCGACGGATCGTTCGGCATGGCGGGTGAGACCGCTGATTTCATCTTGAGCGCAATCGCAGATGAGGGGCCCAAGGTCGGGCTCGGCCGCGCGCTCGGGCAAGCGCTTATCCGGCGAGGCAACGCCAATGCCAATGTTTCTATTCTGGCGCAGGGCGCATTGCTCGATCTCCCCGTCACCGTCCACGTCGCCATTGGCAGCGATATCGTCCACATGCATCCGCAGGCCGACGGCGCGGCACTCGGTGCCGCAACGCTGCATGACTTCCGGCGCTTCAGCGACGTGATCGCCGGCGTCACGGACGGTGGCGTCTACATCAATTTTGGATCGTCGGTCATCATGCCGGAAACATTTCTCAAGGCCCTTTCGGTCGCTCGCAACCTCGGCTGCCGCGGCACGTTTACCACCGCCGACTTCGATTTCATCCGCCACTACCGACCGCGGACCAACGTCGTGGTACGGCCGCATCTTGACGGCGGACGCGGATACATGTTCACGGGTCATCACGAGCTGATGATCCCACTCTTTGTCGCCGCCTTAAAGAGTCGGCTCGCCGGATGAGGCCGCGCGGCGCTCCTTTCACCACCTCCATGATCGCCCTATGCTGGCTTGCGTTCGTGCTCGACTGGCTATCGCCGCACCAGCAAGGCATTGGCCAATTCACGCTCAATGGAGCGCTTTTTCCGGATGCCGTCTTGCAGGGTCAGTGGTGGCGGTTGATCACCTACGGCTTTGTGCACGCAAATATCCCGCACGTCCTCATCAACTCCATCGCGCTCTTCCAAGCGGGCGACTTTGTCGAGTACGTATATGGATCGAGGCGCTACGCTATCATTTACCTGGCGGCGCTCATTGGCGGCGGTTTGGCGGCGTACCTGACAACGATCGGCACGATGACCGTAACCGTCGGCGCTTCCGGAGCGATCATGGGCGTCTTCGGCGCGATGGGGGTGCTGGCGTTCAAGCTGCCGCCCTTACGTCGCGAGTTATGGCGCGCGGCTATCTTCCCCATCGTCTTGACACTCGGTTATGGATTCTTCAACAAAGGCATTTCCAATGCAGCGCATCTGGGCGGCCTTATCACTGGCATCGTGGCCGCGTCGCTGATCACGCCGGCACACGCGCGCGAAATGATCCGTCTCTTCACCTCGCCTACGATACCTCCGCCGACGGACTAAGCTCGCTCGCCCGCAACCACAGACTCGAACACTCGCAACGTTTCGTTGGCGCAGCGGTCCCAGCCAAACGCGGCGGCGCGCGCAATTCCAGCTGCGCTTAGCTGCGCCGCGAGCACCCGGTCGCTCAGGATGCGCGACAATCCGTGGGCGAGCGCGTCTGCGTCGCCGGCGGGAAAGTAGAGCGCGGCGTCGCCGGCGACTTCGGGCACGCTGGCGGCCTGGGATGCAATGACGGGTGTGCCGTGGGCCATGGCCTCGAGCACGGGCAGGCCAAATCCCTCGTAGCGAGAGGGGAAAGCAAATGCAGCTGCGCCGGCGTACAGCTGCTGCAAGAAGGCATCTTCGATCGTTCCCGTCACGAGCGTCGGCACGGTCTCACATGGTTCGAAACGCACGATGGTTGCTTGCTTGCCCTCATGACGCTGCCGGTCGACGTGTCCGCAATTGTAACCGCCGCTCTTGCCGGCGATCACAAGCCCGGTGGTCATGCGCAATGCATCGGGCAGTCGATTCATCGCTGTTTGCAGCGTCGCCAGATCTTTACGGGGCTCGCTCTCGCCGACGAAGAGAACGTAACGTGAGGCTCCGTCCAGCAGCAGCGGACGGTCAGGGCTGGCAGCCGCCGGTTCGACGCCCAGATAGACGACGTGCAGGCGCTTCGGCGGCAGCGAAAGATGTTTGACGATCTCGCTTTTCGAGAAGTTTGAGTCCGTGACGATGGCTCTGGCGTGCGCTGCGGTCATGCGGAAAGGAGCCTGTTCGCTGCGCCGTTTGCGCACGTCCTCTGCCGGCGAAGCAAAGGGCCAGACATCGTGCACCGTCGCGACGTTGATGGCCGGTGATATCCACGTCATGCCGTTCCACGGGTACCAAACGGCCTGGAGGCGCAAACCGGCGACGTCTTGGCGCCGGCCCACTGCCAGGCCGTCGCAGCCAATTGCGCGGCCCAGCCGCTTGCGCACGAGCCCGGGCCAAACGTGTGGCACGAGCAACGTGATACGAACGCACGCGTCGCCCATTGCTGTCCAGCGCTGCAGCAGCGCGCGTGTGTAACGCCATATTCCCCGGCGGTCACGCAGCAAATTCAGAGCATCGACACCGAGCTGCAGTGCCGAACTCATGTGCTCGCCGCGCCGATCACTTGACCAAAGACCGCCAGGGTCGCATCCGAACAGCGATCCCACGATACGTCGGCCGCACGCGCGAGGCCAGCGGTGCGCAGCGTTCGGGCGACCGCTGGATCGCTCAGCACGTGCGCAAGCGCGAGAGCCAGCGCACCTGCGTCACCGGCGGGAACATAGAGTGCCGCCTCGCCGCCAACTTCCGGGATGGATGCCGCGTTCGAAGCAACCACCGGCACGCCGTGCGCCATCGCCTCAAGCAAAGGCAACCCGAAGCCTTCATAGCGCGATGGGAACGCGAATGCGGCGGCCCCAGCATAGAGCTGCTCCAAAACTGCGTCGCTGACTTCTCCGCCGATGAGCGTCGGCACCGAGGTTGTCATATCGAAATGCAAGGCAAGCGCTCCACGCTCTGCTCGGCCTTCTGATTCGATGCGCCCGCGTTTATTCGCGCTGGTTTTTCCCGCCGTCACTAAACCCGTCGTCGCCTGCAGTTCTAGCGGAAGCTTGTCCATGGCGGCCTGGAGCGTTGCAAGGTCCTTACGCGGTTCGCTCTCGCCGACGAAGAGCACGTAGCGTTGGGCACCGTCGAGCGCAAGCCGGCGCGACCCTTGCCCAGCGGACGTTTGCGTGCCGTGTGCGCGCGGCATGTCGACGCCCATGTGAACGACGTGTATTCGTTCTTCCGGCACGTTCAAGTATTTGACGATTTCGGATTTGGTGAAGAGAGAGTTGGCGATGATGCCGCACGTGTGGGCGGCCATGGTGACGTACGCCGTTTGCTCTCGGCGGCGGGTGCGCAGGTCTGCAGCTGGCGATACAAATGGCCAAACATCGTGCACCGTCGCCAGACTAAGGCACGAACTGGTCCAGGTCATGCCATTCCATGGATACCACACGAGGTCAGGTTGCAAGCTGCGCACCGCTCGCCTGGGGCGCACCTCGATGTCATCGCTCTCCAGCGCCGCCGCCAGACGCCGTTTGGCGCCGCTCAGAATGAGGTCTGGCACAAGCATGGTCAGCCGGACACGATCGCGCGCGCGCAGCCAGCGCGAGATCATGGCTCGTGCGTATCGCCCGATGCCGCGCCGATCGTGCTGTAGATTCGCAGCATCTACCGCGATGTGCATGCAAAGTAGGAGCGCGAATGCCGGCGAGGGTGCGCGGAGGGAACAAAATCGGCGGGAGGCAAAGCTCGCTGCGTGCTTGCCCTGCTAGAGCTCCTTGGAGCACTCCTGCTCGTCGTGCTCGCAGCCGATGCTTTCACCAACGCCGTTGAGTGGATAGACGCCAGATCCGGACTCACGAGCAGCGCAGCCGGCGCGATCGTCGCCGCGATCGGCTCCTCGCTACCCGAGACGATCGTCGCCGTCATTGCACTCGTGATCCTGCGCGACCCACGCAGCCAAGCTATCGGCATCGGGACCGTCATCGGCGCCCCCTTCATGCTGAGTACGGTCGTTTTCTCCCTGATTGGCATGCTCGCACTGTTGCGCCCCAAACGACGTGGCAAACCTGCGCTTGACATACCTGTTGCGCCGACGATCTTCGGCGGCACGTTGTTCTTCATCACGTTTGCGCTGGCTTTAGCAGCGTCCTTTGTGCGCAACCGTCTGGCACACGAAGCGGCCGCGCTGCTGGTACTCGCCGCGTACGGTGCCTATCTTTACTATCATCTTCGCGTTGAAGAGCCCGAGGGAGAAGCCACGCCACCAGCGTTGCGCATTGCGCCGACATCAAAGAATCCATCCTGGACGCTCATCTGGATTCAGCTGAGCATTGCGCTTGCGATCACGAGCGCAGCCTCGCGCTGGCTGGTCGCTTCGCTTTCCCAAGCAGCGCTCGTCTTTGCGGTGTCGCCCCTGATCATTTCGCTGCTGCTCAGCCCAATCGCAACGGAGTTGCCGGAAGCGAGCAGCGTGGTTTTGTGGATGCGGCGCCGAGAGGATACCCTAGCCATGAATAACGTGCTGGGTGCTATGATGTTTCAGACATCGATTGCGTGCGCGATCGCAATGCTCGCAACCCCCTGGCAGCTCGGAGCGAATGCCTACGCAGCCGGCCTGGCTGCCCTGAGCGCCGTCGCCCTGCTCGTCATTACGACGCTGATCAGCCGCCGCGTTCAGCCCCTTGCGCTGGCAGTTGCGGGGCTCGGGTATATTGCATATCTGGTGCTGGCACGGCACTTCTAAGGCGCACGGTCAGCAGGCGCGCAACTATTTCAGGCATTGCGGACAGGTGTAGGCGATCACCAGGGAGATGGTGTTCACGGTGGCGTGCGCGATGACGTTCACCCAGAGAGAGCGCGTCTGGTAGTACAGCCACGCCAGGCCGAACCCGATGGCGAATATGGGAAGGAACGACCACTTGTCCAGGTGAGCGCCGCCGAAGAGTATGGCGCTCAAGACCATGGCGAGCACCGGCGACATGCGCTGCGCGAGCCCGGCGAAGACAAACCCGCGAAAAAACAATTCCTCGGCGATGGGAGCGGCGATCGACACCGACATGAGGTCGAGCGCAAAGGCGAGAGCACCGTGGTGTTTTGCAAGCGCAAGCGCTTGGAGCTGCACGGGGTGAGGTCCGAAGATGACCTTGAGCGCCCATTCGATGACAGAGCTGACCAGGATGAGCAGCGCGCCCATGCCCACTCCCCAAAAAAGAAATCTCGCCTTGCGCGGCGGGCTGAATCCGAGTTGTGCAGGCGTTGCCCGGAACGCCATTTGCGCAAAGCCGATGGTCATGAGCGCGAGCGCAGTCTCTGAAAGGACCGTAATGACCCACAGATTCTTGGCGGTCAGCAGATTCGTGACAAATGATGGATCGTTCAACTGGCGCTGCAGTTCGGCCGGGTACCTGATGAAGTCCGGGTAGTCCCTGAACAGGATGAACGTGAGGATAACCGTCTGCGTAACAAAAAATCCGAGGAGGCACACGACCGCCAGTGCGGCCAGCGTCCAGCCGTTCCAGCGCGGGCCTAAAAGTGCGGGCCCCTCACCAGTCGCTGACACCGTCTCCGGCGTGTTTATTTTGTCCACGGCCCCTCCCAATGACTCTGCTCTTTCAGTGTATCGGCAAGGCTGCAGAAATCCGCCAGCGTCAACCGTTCTCCTCGAATCGTCGGGGCAAGACCCGCTTGCATGACTGCAGACTCAATATTTTTTCGCGCATTGCCTGACGCTGCTGTCATGTGCGCCAGCACGCTATTGACCAGCGTCTTGCGCCGATGGCTGAAAGCCGCCCGGATAAGCCATAGCAAGAGCGCTTCATCGCGCACGAGCGACTGCCGGTCGCGGCGGGGCGTCAGCCGCACGATGGACGATGCGACGTCGGGCGCTGGATAGAAGCCAGCTGCGCCGACATCGAAGAGTTTTTCAATCTGCGCGAAGTAGGCCGCAAAGACCGTCAGGCTGCCGTACTCCGGGCTCCCGGCCGGTGCCACAAGACGGCGCCCGTACTCGCGCTGCACCATGAGAACCGCACACTCCCAATAATCGGCCGCCGCGAAGATGCGCTCGAGAATCGGCGTCGTGATGTAATACGGCAGATTGCCGCACAGAGCGCGGGGAGAGGGTTCTGCTTTGAGATCGCTGACGAGATCGAACTGCAAGACGTCGCAGTCACTGATACGCACGCGATTGACCTGGCCGGCAAAACGTTCGCGTAGAATTGCCGCCAGGTCGCGGTCTATCTCAAGTGTGGTAACGGCGCGCGCGCGTTGCGCGAGCGAGGCGGTAAGGGCACCTGTGCCACCGCCGATCTCAACGACGTACGAGCCTGCCGGAAGCGCGTGCGCGATCCGCTCCGCGACGCGAGGATCGGTGAGAAAATTCTGACCGAAACGTTTGCGCGGCCGCAAGTGCCGCGCATCCAAGAGACGTTTGGGTGAGGAAAAGTCGAGGTCGTCGCGCGCCATAGCGCGGCGTTCGACGAGTGCTCAGCTATTCCTGAAGAACGTACACCTTGACGGGCTGGCGACCCCAGTTGATCGCGCTGCGCAGTGAGTCCATGCACAGATCGATGCGATTGCCGCGAATGGCACCGCCCGTGTCAGCGGCAATAGCAGTGCCGTAGCCCTCGATGAAAAGACGGCTGCCCAGACGGATGACGCGCGGATCGACCGCCACCACGCCATAGTGGGCTGCCAAACCGGTCGCCGTGACGCCGGTCGGCACGGCCTGCGCGGAGCCGGCCGTGTAGGCGGTGGCAATCATGGCGTACACCGCGACAAGTCGACGGATACCCGTGACCGCCATCGCTTCGGCCAGGCTGCGCGGCGGGGCGGCGACGACAAGCCCGGGCTGCGGGCGCTGCACGGCGACCCGGGAGATAATCTGGCGGTCCACCACCACGTCGTTCCACAGCGTGACGCGCTCGGTGACGACGCTGATTCCAGGCCTTCCACGGCGCACAATTCTCTTCGTGCCCGGCAACATGTCCGTCGTGAAGCGGACCACCGAGCGCGCGCGCGCGTATGCTCGATGCGTGCGGACCTCGGTGCGGATCGACAGCGATTCAAAGGTGGCACTCTCGGCCATCCGGCGTAGCGAATCGACCTTTGGGGTGGTCAGCAGCGAGTGTACGTCGTTGAGAACAACGCTGCTGCGCGGCAGCGCATTGGTAAATGACTGCTGATTGCGGCGTAGAGGTGCCACGTGCAGTGCGTCGCGGTGCAATGAGAAACGGGATTCGATGAGAGGCAGCGCTGCGGAAGGTGTATACTGGATGCTGGCTACGAAAATCGCAACTGCGAGCAACCCGGCGATGCGAAGAAGCGTGTGGGTCCGTGTCGGCTTGGGATTTGTCAATACTACCTCACGTGGTAAGAAAACATCCGCTAGGTTGCGATGAACGAATTGCTCGGACGAGTTCTCTTTAGTTTTGAAATCGCGCAATGAAGGTGCGCGTATGAAGCCGGATCGTCGCAAGTGGTGCAGTTCAGAACGGCGGCTGATTGAAAGTATACTACCCTGAGCAAACACCGTCAAACGACTGAGTGAGTAATCCACAGGCTGTGCACACGTATGCGGGACTGATGTACCGATGAACGAGTCATAGTTCAGAGATGAGAACGGTTTTCGAATACGGTGTTGCGAATACGATGAGTGTATCGCGCTATGAAGATTGCAATTTTTACCGAGGTCTACAGACCGATCGTCAATGGTGTGGTGACATCCATTGATTCACTTGCGGAACAACTGCGCATCCTCGGTCATGACGTATTCACCTTTGCGCCACACATACCGAAAGGAGCGGAGAGTGCGGGGCGTGTCTTTCGCATGCCTTCGCTGCCGCTGCCTGCACGCACCGAGTATCGTCTGACGCTTCCGCTCGTCGCGCGGCGAAACAAAGCTCGATTCCTCAGCCAGTGCGATGTCATCCATAGCCATTCACTGTTCATCACCGGCTGGATGGCGTCGTATTACGCGCGGCGTCGTTTTCGCATGCCGCTCATCTACACATATCACACGCTGCTCGAACGATACGCGCATTACTCGCCGCTCGGACCACGGTTAACATCGCAGCTCACCCGCGAGCTGACAAAGACGTACGCCAACGCGGCGGATGCGGTCATCGTGCCCACTAAGGCGGTTGCCGCAGAACTGCGCAAGCATGGTGTCAGCGCACCCATCTGTGTCGTGCCCACCGGCATCGATATTGATGCTTTCAGGCGGGCGGACCGGGCCACTCGCCTCGCAATACGGGACAGATTCGGTATTCCACACGACGCGCCGCTGCTGTTGCTCGTCTCGCGGCTGGCGCAAGAAAAGAATGTGCCGCTGGCAGTGGAGGCGTTGCAGCGGTTGCGCCAGCGGTTGCCGGCTGCTCATCTTTTGTTGGTAGGCAATGGGCCACGACGCCACGCGCTTACGGCGCACGTTCGTGAGGCGGGCCTCGAAGGCGTCGTGCATTTTGCGGGCTCGGTCGAACACAGCGAGATCCATTCATTTTATGCTGCCTCGGATGTTTTCGTGTTTCCCTCGGTTACGGAAACGCAAGGCCTCGTTCTGGCGGAGGCCTTTGCTGCCGGCCTGCCGGTCGTCGCGCTTGACAACCCCCAGACACGCGACGTCTTTGGCGAGCATCTGGCCGGCGAGATCGTGGCCGACGCTGAGTCCATGGCCAACGCCCTGTGGGAGCTCATTTGCAATCGCGAGCGGCGGCTGACCGCAGTCACCCACGCTAAAACCGCAGCGGCAACTTTTGACGCACGCGCAACTGCCGGACGCGTTTTAGCAATCTATGAGGCGGTCGTCTCAAACCTGCGGGGCGGGACATCGCTGGTCCCAGAAAACGCCTTTGTAGACCTGTTCACCGAGGAGGCAGGCTCGAGCGTTTCTTGACAATCGAACACCTGTTCGATAAAATTAGGGCATCATGATGAGCCCTGCAAAGGCCGCCGGCGCGGCCCGCCGCATCGAATCCCAAGCCCTGGTGACGGTTGTCCCCTGCGGTCCCAATCGCGGCCTTGCGGGCATCCAGCTCGCCACCGCCGCGGGCTCGGCAAGCGGTGAATACTTCTTACCCTATACGGTCAGCACTGACGCATGCGCGCGCGAATATGCGTATGCTGGGCTTACGGTTGCAATCGATCGGCTTCGTGCGCTGAAGATCGAACGGGCGCTCATCGTTGTTGATGATGAGGAGCTCGTCGATGAGTTGGAACGGCGCGTGGATCCCCCGCGCGAGCTCTCGCTGCAGTACATCATTCTGGGGTGCAAGCTCAATGAATTTCGCCGCGCCAAAGTTGTGGCGGCCAAGTCGAGTCATTTGGAGCAGCTGCGCGCGAAGACCGAAAATCTGGCGGCCACCATCTACAACGCACCCCTTCCACTCGCCCACGCAATGTAGCGCAGATCAAACTGGTTAGGTCGCTTCTGCATTCTTTGGCCTAGACGGCTTGCTTTCGGGCAGCTCGCTCTGGGTCGAAGGGAGGAAGCGCGTTGCCACTGCCTTGATGATGCCTGCCAGTGGTACCGAAATAAACATGCCCAGAATCCCGCCCAGCTCCGCCCCCAGCAAGATCGCAATGATCACCATGAGGGGCGTGAGCCCGACGCGCTGGCCGACCACGTTCGGAGCGATGATGTGGCCCTCAGCCTGGTAGATGAGCACAAATGCGGCGACCACCAGCAGCGCCCATCCGAAACCATAATTGAGCAGCGCAATGATGACTGCCGGGACTGCGCCTGCGATTGCGCCCAGGTAGGGGATGATGTCCACGATACCCGCAAAGACGCCGATGAGCAGCGCGTACTTGATGCGCAGGATCAAAAGAATGATCGTCACCAGCACGGCGACGCTCGCGCCAACGATGATTTGCCCGCGTATAAAGCCGCCTAAAACGGTATCGATCTCGTGCAGCACGATGAGCACCGTCGCGCGGTACGCTGCCGGCACGATGCGTATGACGCCTAAGCGCAAACGGTCGGCATCCAGTAAAATGTAGAACGCCAAGACAGGAATGATGATGAACGCGGTCACCATCGAGGCGACGCTCAACACGATGCTCACCGCTTGACCGGCGATCGCCATGGCATCTTTCTGCAGTGATACGCCGGCCGCATCGATGATCTTAATGGCAGTTTCCCGCGCTTCGATCGGGATCGCGCCCAGGACAACGGTGTTGGCGCCCAGCGTCCAATTCTGAGCTTGCTGCATGATCTGCGGGAAGTCGTGAGCGAACGCCCGACCTTCAGAACCCAGTCGCGGCCCGATGAAGGCAACGATCGAACCGAGCACCAG
>JALYZV010000057.1 GCA_030948685.1 Vulcanimicrobiota bacterium
CTCATGCGCGGCGGCCATGCGCAGCGCGTTTGAGCGCAACAGCAGCAGCCGCTCTTCTAAAACGAACAACCCGGCAGGCGGCGCCTGCCAGCGATCGATGTCGGGCACGAGCGATGCTACGCTTTGCGAATACTGCGTGAAGGGCCGGCCTCTTGCAACGAGCGTAACGTGGACGCCGCTCCTGGCAGCACGCTCGAGCGCACGTCGCCCGAAGCATGCCAGCGCCTTCACCAGCGTCCGTGGCGGAGATTTACCAAGCAGCTTGGCAACGAGCTCGGTAGCCTCAGGCATGGAGGCGTGACTCAGTACACTCGGCTTTGCACAGAATGGCTCGCTGAGGACGATGCCGCGCTCAGTCTTGTACGCCATAAGCTGCGGATTCTGCAAGCGCCGTTGCGCGGCGAGCAGTCGCTCCAAAGGAGCCCCGCTGACGCAGCGTGCCGCAAGAACTTGTCGGCGGCAAAGGAGGCGCGCAGACACGACCGCAATCGCGCGTGCGGTCTCGGCCTCATTCATGCACTCAAGGCACGAGGTATCCGGAGGCTCGCAAAGGCGCGCGAGCATGACGCGACAAGCCGGCACCCGGGCAGTGTGTGCGAGGCCTGTGTTCGAGATGCGACCTGGAGATGACGGGCGCGCGAACGCAGTCGCGCAGCGAGTTTATTTCACCAGCGACTCTGCCGGTACAAAGATAATCCCGTCGGCCTGCATCTGTGGAATTGCTTCTGCGAGCGCCTGCGCGGTCGACGCATTGGGATGACCGATGGCAATTGCGCTGCCGCGCTTGCGGGCCACGTCTTCCACCTGCTTGACCTGACCACGAATATAAACGATGTCCTTTTGGTTATCGAGGAAGATGTCGCGTTCGGCGGTGGGAATGCCCAGTTCGCGCGCGGTCGATGCACCGACGGTTGAGCCGCTGGTGAGCGAGTCGATAAAAAACATGTGCCGCTTCTGCAGGACGTTCAAAACGTCGCGCATGACGCGGGGATCGCTTGTGGCTTTGCTGCCCTCGTGATTGTTGACACCCGGCACGTTGTTTAGCGAATCAACGTCGGCTTCGACTTGTGCTTGAACCTGATCGTCCGTCATTTGGGTTGTAATGGCACCAACGCCAGGATTCGCAAGAGCCGACTGGGGCTCCATCGGCAAGTGGAGCATGACGAACTTGCCCGCCGCCAATGCGTCGGCTTCGATTTGCTTGCCGTATGGCGTCATGGGGAGGATCGAAAGCGTGATCGGGATCGGAAGCTGCAAGAAACGCTTACAGCGCTCCTCGCTGTAGCCGCAGTCGTCGATGATGATTGCGACCCTCGGGGCGGGGCTGGCTCCGCTGGGCGTCGGCGTCGGCGAGGCGATCGCTGGAGGCTGCGAGGCCTCGCTCAGCGAGGTCGCTTGCGGCGTTGGACTCTGGCCGCCGCTGATTTCATGGCTTTTGCTTGCCCCGCCGCCAAAGTAGCCTTTGATTTGATGGTTGATGGCAACGCAGCCGTAGATGATGAGTCCCAAAGCGGCGAGCGCAGAGGCAAGGGTGACAAAGGGAAGTCTCGGCCGGCTCGTCCGTGCAACCTTTCGCCGCTTTGGTCTTGCCATCGGCCAAGGACCTTCGTGAGTGCCTGGGTCGAGCCTTTAGCTGTGCGTCGGCGACGGCGCAGGCACCGGCCGCATCACCGGTGGTATCGGAAGATCTTTCAGCGCGTGCACGACGATGTTCAAGCGACGCGCAGCGAGCACGTCTCCGCCAGGCCCGAGTAATCGCACCATGACGTACTTCATGCCCGAGAGAGCGACGACTGCACCGTTGATTGGAAAGCTAAAATCTTTATCGACGCTGATACCAAAGGGTGAGGCGGGGATGCTCTGGTCGACCTGCTCGGTCTGACTTGCAAGTTCCGAATCCGCTGCGTTGTACACGGCGAATTGTAGCGAGGTGATCGGCACTTTGCCGAATCCTCTAGCAACCGCATGCGCATGCACGGTGGCCTGCGTGTCAACCAGCCCGACGATGAGCGGG
>JALYZV010000064.1 GCA_030948685.1 Vulcanimicrobiota bacterium
GGCTTGCGCCGCTCAGAACTGCTCGCCGTGCGTTGGAGCGACTATTCGCAGGAACGCGCCGAGGTCGCGGTCGTGCGGGCATTAGAAAGCTTCGACGCCAAAAATCACACGGCGACTTTCAAGACTACAAAGTCAGGCAAGGCTCGCGTCGTCGCGGTGCCCACATTCGTGGTGGACGCAATCACCCGGCATTTCGCTCGACAGGCACAAGCTCGTGACGAACTGCGCGTCAAGTTCCAGAGCGGTCAGACGATTGTCTCGGATGTGGTCGGGCGTACCATGCACCCCGAGAACTTCACGGCTGCGTTCCGCCGCGCGCTGAAGAGAGCCGGTCTCCCTGATAGCGGGCCACACATCATGCGGCACACTTACGCTACGTTGGCCCTCCAAAACGGCGCAGACGTCCTAACTGTCAGCCGCGCCCTCGGCCACCACGACCCAGGCTTTACGCTTCGAGAGTACGGCCACGTCTTGGCCGGAGCACAGGCGAAGGTCGCAGCCGGGCTCGATGCGGCCCTAGACCGAGCGCGGGTACAAGCAGCCGGAGCACCGAACCAGCTGCGTCTCGTCGCCGAATCTGGTTTGCCAGCAAAAGTGCCAGCATCGGAGAACGAAAGACCCGACGCCGCGAAAGAAACCCTTACGGCGTCGGACCGCGGGCAGGTGGCCGAGTGGTTAATGGCAGCAGACTGTAAATCTGCCGCGCTCGGCGCTACGTAGGTTCGAATCCTACCCTGCCCAGTCTCCCCATCCGAGGATAGCACATGGCGTTTAGCCTCCGGCGAGGGCGGACCGCGGTTTTCAAGGCTGCGGCTCTCATCGTGCTCGTCCTCCTCGTCATCGTGGCGGCTATTCTTGCCTGGCTCGTTCGCTCGCCGCTTCCGAAGGTCAACGGAACAGTTACCGTTTCCGGCATTCACGCTGCCGTAACGATCCGGCGTGATATGCGTGGTATTCCGCACATCGATGCGTCAGATGAAGCCGATCTTTTCTTCGGCCAGGGATTCGCGTGCGCGCAGGATCGGCTTTGGCAAATGGATTTGCTGCGGCGCACGGCGGAAGGCGGACTATCCGAAGTCGTTGGACCTGCTGCGCTTAACATTGACCGTTACATGAGAAAAGTGGGCCTCGGCGCCGCCGCCCGTCACGATGCGGATGCATTACGAGGCCAGGCCCGCATTGACGTCGAGGCATACGCGGCCGGTGTCAATGCAGCTGCCTCAAGCCACCCGCTACCGCTTGAGTTTCGACTCCTCCAATACCGCCCTGAACCCTGGGTACCGGCGGACAGTATCGCGATCATCAAGCTTATGGCGCAGCGACTCGACGATCAGTGGGGTCAAGTCGAGCTGCGAGCCCTGCTACAGAAGAAGGTCGGCTTACGGGCTGCGAACGCGTTGATGAACGCGCAGGTGCCGGGCCTGGAAAGTTTCATTGCGAGCCCTGCGCCAGGCGTTACAAGTTCGGAAAAACCGGCGTCACAGGTCGCAGATGCGACTGCGCTGACCACAATGCTGCCGTTGCCACCCGATCCTCAAAGCGGCTCCAACAACTGGGTCGTCGCCGGCAGCCGCGTGACGACAGGTAAACCGGTACTCTCAAACGACACGCACCTTGGACATTCTGTGCCGAGCACATATTGGCTCGCCCATCTGCGCGGCGCAGGGTATGATGTCGCAGGGTTTATCATACCGGGAATTCCGTTCATCGCGCTCGGCCATAACGACCACATAGCATTCGGGGTGACGTCCGGCGACCTCGCCGTGCAAGACATTTTCATCGAGCGCTTTCGATCGCCTCACTCCGACGAATATATAGCCAACGGCCGCTGGGTGCGCGCGCAGCATCGGGTCGAGCGCATCAACGTCAAGGGCGGACCGGCTCAAGTGCTCGACGTGCTTGTCACCCGTCATGGCCCTTTGCTTGCGCGCAGCGGCACAAAGGCAAACGCCCTTGCGTGGACCATTCTGCGCGGCGGGAACGAGGTTGAGTTGTTGCGACGACTCGATCGGGCGGCAAACTGGAGTCAATTCGAAGATGCGCTTTCGCAGGTCGTCGGACCAGTCTTTAATTGGGTCTATGCTGATGTGAATGGGAACATCGGTTATCATCTTGCAGCCAAGGTGCCGAAACGAACGCATGGCGATGGCTCCCTACCGGTGGAAGGAGAAGATGGTCGTTACGATTGGCATGGTTATCTTCCGTTCGACAGCCTGCCGCATGCATATAACCCGCGCGGTGGCTTTTTGGCGACGGCCAACAACCAGCTCGCGCCTTCGAATACGGTCATAGGGTCATCTCCGTTCTTCGATGCGCCGTTTCGCGTCCATGAGATACGCAAGCGACTCGAGCGGCGAGTGACATTGACACCGCAAGAAGTTGGCGATATCCAAACCGACATCTACGATCTGCCTCGAGCCCAGCTAGCCCGAATAACGGCCCGCGAGTTACGTGCGAGTCAGGACAGGCGCCTGCGCCTCATCGGCACCCAACTCGAAGGCTGGGATGGATTGGCGACGGTCACCTCGAGCGCGCCGACGTTCCTCGTGGCCGAGACGCGAGCGCTCGAAGATATGCTTGTCACGCCGAAGATCTCAAGTAAGCTTGCGGATCGCTACGACGCGGATTTCAATGTGCTGGTCCCGTTCGGGCGGGTGCTCAACGCGAACGACAAGTCACTTGAGTCGATGGGCATTACTCGTCGTTCGCTGCTGGCGGCGATTCCAACAGCTTGCAGTCGGGCTGCCGATGCGACCGGCGCAACGGCGGCGAGCGGCATCGCTCGCATCACGCCCTGGGGAAGACAAAACGACGCGATCTATAGTCACCCGGTCGGTCGTTCTTGGCCGCTTGACGCGCTCTTCAACATCAAGCAGTTTCCGCAGCCGGGCGACGGCTTCACGGTCTATGCTTCAAAACCCGATCATGGCCCAGCCTCGCGGATGGTCGCCGATCTCTCGAACTGGGATAATTCTGCGATGTCGCTGACGCTAGGCGAATCAGGTCACTTCAATGACGCCCATTATCAAGATCAGGTGGAAGATTTCGCTAACGTCAAATGGGTACGAATGCCGTTTTCGGACGCGGCTGTGCGGGCAGCGACCAAGGATACCCTCACACTAAATCCGTAACTTGTAAAAGGAGCGGGCGGGAGTAGCTCAATTGGTAGAGCGCTAGCCTTCCAAGCTGGATGTTGCGGGTTCGAGACCCGTCTCCCGCTCCAGCGACAACCCTTATATCGTGAGGGTGTTTGTGTTTGCGCAGCAGTAGCCTTGCACAAGCGCAAGGCCTCGTAACGCGCGCCGCAACTTGTACCGGGCAGTTGACGACCACTGCGCACTCCTCTATGCTGGTGTCATGTTCAGAGTTACCT
>JALYZV010000070.1 GCA_030948685.1 Vulcanimicrobiota bacterium
GACTTGTACAATCCATACAGGCGCTCAGTCGGAGTCATGGTGAACCGGGAGCATCGGGCCGCTACCGTTTCGAACGCCGGCTCCATGTCTTTGGGAAGAGGAGCTGAAACTATGTCTAACCCGAATGCGCGAAACGATTTTCGCAGGAATTCTTTCATCGGTGTTCCATCCTGTCCCAATTATCGACCATTCGAGTAGGCGCCGCCACGAGGGTTGAAATTCGTGCCGTATAAGATCCCATCTCGCGGTTCGCTGACCAGCTCCAAGGGCTGAACATGTGCCACCGATTCATTTCGTCGCTCCCAGCCGTTGCGCTGACACTAAGCCTCGCATTGATCCTTATTGCTCCCCTACCAACTGCTGCGGGCGACTTTGCCGTTCAGTACGTCCAGGTCAGCACGCATGCAACCATGACCCTCAACGGCCAGGCCATCACCGATCCGGCCCAAGCGAAGAAAATGATGGCCCAATACGCAAGCAAAGGACTCATGGCCGGCGTTGCGCAGTCGCTTGTCGGCAACGCAATTCAAACCGTTTTGAGCTCCGTTAACCCGATTCTCGGCATGGCTGCTCAAATCGTTGCGTCGAAAATCCAACAGAAGATGGCCCAATCCATGGCGCCCAAAATGAAGATGGGTGTGACGGAGGTTCAAAGCGAGGCCGTCACGACGACCGCAAGCACCGCACGCCGACGCATTGACGACGGCAATATTACGGTTCTCGTTCAGTGCGATATGGGGCGCCTTGTCACAATCGACAACGCCGCGCATACGTACTCAGTGAAAACATTCGACCAGCTGGCCGCCGAGGGCAGCGCAGCCACGGCATCCGATTCGAACGCTGGCGGAGGGCAAGGCGGTGATTGCCGAACGCCGCAGGCGGCTGTCCAGTATGCCGCGGACGATCAAACGGATACGATTGCGGATATGACGGCGCACCATAAGGTCGACACCACAACATACACTTTCCCTGAGAGCTGCAATATGAAAGTGAAGCAAGTAAAGTGGATGACCGAACACTGGTACGCCACGACCACCATACCGAATCAGTGCTCGATGCCCGTCGCCGGCATCGATCGCGATCGGCAGGCTTCGAGCACGGTCGAGGTTCCGCTGCGAACGGTCCGCAAGGTCGATATGTCCGAGATGCAAGCTGATCTTGACAAGTTGAAGACGATGAAACTGCCGCCCGAGGCTCAGAACATGGGCCTCATGGACATCATCGCACACATGTCAGATCTGATGACGTTCACGACCGACACGCAATCGGTGAAGCAAATCCCGTACGATCAATCACTTTTTGACGTTCCGGCAGGCTACACGCAGACCGACAGCGGGCCAACGCCGCCGCCTGGAATGCGGCAATCTTCCTAGGTTCACAATCCGCGCGGCAGCGCCGATGACTAATGAAAGAAGATGTCTGAACCTGCCGCACTGGGCATCATGGCGTACAACGAGGAACGCAATATCGCGCGTTTGCTCGACAGCGTGCTGCAGCAGAGCGTCTCGGATCGCCTAGCGAGCATCGTCGTAGTGGCCAGCGGATGCACCGATCGCACCTGCGAGATCGTCGAACACTACGCGCGTCGCGATTCCCGTATCTCGCTGATCGCCGAACCCAGTCGCAGCGGAAAGATCGCCGCCATCAACAAGTTCCTGTTCACTGCGACGCAAGAAATCCTGATGGTTTCGAGCGCGGACCTGATCTACGAGCCGCGCGCCGTCGAACATCTACTCGCGCCATTTGACGACCCCGAGGTCGGCATGGTCGGAGCGCACTCGATACCGCTGGATGCCGCCGATAATTTCTTTGGTTATGCGGTCAACCTCATGTGGACGTTGCATCACGACATTTCGCTGCGCGATCCGAAGATGGGCGAGCTCATCGCGTTTCGCAACGTATTCCGGCGGCTCAACCCGAATGCGATCTGCGATGAACTGTCCGTCTATCAGTTGGTTCGCGCCGCCGGGTACAAGTCGGTCTACGCCCCGTCGGCGCGAATCCATAACAAAGGGCCGGAAAATCTCGGCGATTTTATCTCCCAGCGCATGCACTGTATCGTTGGAAATCTCCAAATCATGCGCGATCACAATGTGCCGGTCTCGACCATGCGCACGTTCCCCGTCCTGCGCGCCGCCGTGCCGCACGCGCTGCGCAATTGGAGCAGGCTGCACTGGACGGCAGGCGCTGCCATGCTGGAACTGTACTGCCGGATCAAAGCGCAGGCGGTCTATCGGTCGCAGAGACGAGCCAAAGGTTACCGGGTCTGGGAGCCGGTCGGGACCACCAAGGCGCTGGATAGCCGAATGGATTCCACGCCTGTGCACACGCAGCGGCACTGACCGTCGGGTTCATCGGCGCGAATGCGCCTCCCGATATAATTTAGAAGAGAGCAGCCTCGCGCAACGCCTGGCCGAAAACCTTGGGCGCCTTGCGTGACAGGGACGGATCTCCCCCATCGGGCAGCTGCCGGCGCAACTCCCACAGCTCGTCGCGCAAGGCGGCCGCCTTTTCGAACTCCAAGCGCGCTGCGGCTTCCTTCATCTCCTTCTCGAGCCTCACGATCGTGGCGAGCAAAATTTCACGCGGCACTTCCTTGAGCGCGCGGCTGGCGCCCTTGCTTTGTTCTGAGCCGGCGGCCACGTCCGCCAGGATGTCCCTCACCGACTTGCGGATGCTCTGAGGATCGATCTTGTGCTCGACATTGTATGCGAGCTGGATCGTGCGCCGCCGCTCCGTCTCGTTGATCGCACGCTCCATGGATTGCGTTACGTTGTCCGCGTACATGAGCACCGTGCCGCTGACATGGCGCGCCGCACGGCCGATGGTTTGGATGAGCGAGGTCTCCGAGCGCAGATAGCCTTCCTTGTCAGCGTCGAGGATTGCCACCAGCGAAACCTCGGGCAGGTCCAAGCCCTCGCGCAGCAGATTGATGCCGACGAGACAATCGAAGAGCCCGAGGCGCAAATCACGCAGGATGGCGATGCGCTCTAGGGTCTCGATCTCTGAATGCAGGTACTTGGCGCGGACGTCCATCTCGATGAGATAGTCGGTCAGATCCTCGGCCATTTTCTTCGTCAGCGTGGTCACGAGCACGCGCTCGCCGGCCGCCGCGCGCTTGCGAATCTCATCCATGAGATCGTCCACCTGCCCTTTGGTCGGGCGAACCTCGACCTTCGGATCCACGAGGCCTGTGGGACGTATGATTTGTTCGACCGTTTGGGTCGCAACTTTGCGTTCGTACGATCCCGGCGTGGCCGAAACGTAGACAATCTGCTTGACGTGCTTGTCGAACTCGTCGAAGGTGAGCGGGCGGTTGTCGAGTGCTGACGGCAGGCGGAAGCCATATTCGACCAGCACTTCTTTGCGCGAGCGGTCGCCGTGATACATGCCGTGAACCTGCGGCAGTGTGACGTGCGACTCGTCGACGAACACGAGCCAATCCTCGGGGAAGAAATCCAGCAGACAGAACGGTGTTTGGCCGGGAGCCCGACCGGTGAGATGGCGCGAATAGTTTTCGATCCCGTTGCAGTAACCAAACTCGCGCAGCATCTCGAGATCATTACGCGTGCGCATCTCCAAGCGTTGGGCCTCGAGTAACTTTCCGTTGGCGCGGAAATAAGCCAGCCGTTCTTCGAGCTCGGACTCGATACTGCGCACCGCTCGCAGCAGCTTCTCTTCCGGCGTGATGAAGTGTTTTGCCGGAAAAATCATCACCTCGTCCATGTCTTCGATGAGCTCGCCCGTGACCTGGTTGACTCGGGTGATGTTCTCGATCTGGTCGCCGAAGAAATCGAGCCGCGTGATGATCTCGTCGTCAACGGCAACGTACTCCAGCACGTCGCCTCGCACGCGGAATGTGCCGCGCACGAGCGCGATGTCATTGCGCCGGTACTGCATGTCGACCAGCTTGCGCAAGACGCGGTCTCGATCGTATTCCTCACCGCGCCGCAGCTTCAGCGACATCTCCATATAATCGGAGGGCGAACCCAAGCCGAAAATGCAGGACACCGACGCGACGATAATCGTATCGCGGCGCGTCAGCAACGACTGCGTCGCCGAATGGCGCAGTCGCTCGATCTCGTCGTTGATGGACGAATCCTTTTCGATGTACGTGTCGGTCGATGCGATATATGCTTCGGGCTGATAGTAGTCAAAGTACGAGACAAAATATTCGACGGCGTTGTTTGGAAAAAAGTCCTTGAACTCGCTGCACAACTGCGCAGCCAGGGTCTTGTTATGACACAACACGAGTGTCGGCTTTTGGACCTGCTCTACCGTCCACGCCATGGTCGCGGTCTTGCCGGAGCCTGTGACGCCAAGCAATGCTTGCGCACGGTCGCCGCGCGCAATGCCTTCGGCAAGGCGAGCGATCGCGTTCGGCTGGTCGCCTGAGGGACGGAAGGGCGAGATGACTTCGAATTTTGGCATGTTGGAGGTGCTTTAGCTAAAGGGCTGTCTGCTTAGTTGCAGAGAACTGAGTGGGAGGCCTGCGAAATCGCTCTCGCCGGCTCGATGAAGCAACGGGAGGCCGCTGTTATGGCTACGGCAAAACCGGTCCTCTTCGCGGGCAATTCAAATCCAGCGCTTGCCGAAGAGATCGCCAAGAAAATGGGCACCCGTCTCGGCAACGCGCTCGTCACGACCTTCGCGAACGAAGAGTGCCGCGTCGAGATTCGGGAAAACGTGCGCGGTGCGGATGCATTCGTCATCCAGTCGCTGTGCAAGTCGGCTGAACATGGGCGCTCGGTCAACGATTCGTTGGTCGAAATGCTGCTCATGATTGACGCCCTGCGTCGCGCTTCGTCGTACCGCATCACCGCAGTCATACCCTATTACGGCTACGCCAAGCAAGATAAGAAAACCAAAGGCCGCGAGCCAATCTCGGCAAAGCTCGTCGCCAATTTGCTCGCCACCGCCGGCGTGCAGCGCGTCCTCACGGTCGACCTGCACGCGGCGCAGATTCAGGGCTTCTTCGACGAGCCGGTTGACAACCTGAGCGCCAGCTACATTCTCGCGAATTATCTTATCGGGAAACGCAAGCTCAGCGGCTCTGGCTGCGTGGTCGTGTCGCCGGATGCAGGCGGCGTGGCACGCGCCGAGGCCTTCGCGCGCAAGCTGCAGACGTCGGTCGCCATCGTGTTCAAACGCCGCCCGCGCCCGGATGTGAACGAGGTCAGCGAGGTCGTCGGCGATCTTAAAGGCAAGACGGCAATTATCATCGACGACATGATCTCGACTGGCGGCACCCTCGTCAAAGCCTCCGAAGCGATCCTCGAGCGTGGGGCGACGTCGGTCATCACCTGCGCCACGCACGGTATTTTTGCCGCCGGCGCAGCACAAAAACTCATCGCATCCCCGATCGGCGAAGTGATTGTCACCGACACCATCCCGGTGCCGGTGGAGATACGAGGCGATAAGATTACCGTGCTCTCGGTCGGCAAACTCTTCGCGGACACCATCAAGCGGATTTCGATGAACCGCTCGGTTTCCGAAATCTACGACGAGCAAGAGTCCGAACTGGCGCGATCGCAGTCTGGAATAGGCGGTCCCCTCTTTTCGTCGATCGAGGGATCAGATATCCAAGAGAGCGCAGCCGAATCAACGCTCGAAACGTCGACCACGCGTGAACAAGTTCGCGCGACGACACTCTGATGAGACGACACCACGGGTAAAGGAAAGAAATGCAACAATCGACTGTCAAAGCGAAACCTCGCGAAGCCGACGGCACGCGCGCGGTAAAAAGAGTCCGCCGCGAAGGCGGTATTCCGGGCGTCGTCTACGGACGGCAGTTTGGCAGCCCCCTGCCCGTCGTGGTGGACGCCAAAGATTTGCGTGCGGCGCTCCTTGGTCATGGCGGCAGCGCCGTCCTCAACCTCGAGATCGAAGGACGCGGTTCGACTCCCGCCATCGTGCAGGATCGCCAGCTCGACGTCGTCACCAAACGTCTCATTCACGTCGACCTGCATGCGATTAGCCTCGACGAAGTTGTCGAGGCGCACGTGCCGCTCGTGCTCGTCGGTTCAGCCCCGGGCGTGAAGGAAGGTGGCATTCTCGATATCGTCCTGCGCGAGGTGACCGTTGAAGCGCTGCCGACGGACATACCGGATTCCATCGAAGTCGACGTCGGCGCACTCAACATGTTCGATAACATCCACATACGAGACCTCAAGGCACCGCCAGGGGTCACGATCGTGGAGGATGAGGGCGAGATCATCGTGTCGGTCCTGCCGCCTTCGAAGGTTGAGGAACCCGTCGCTGTGGCGGCGACTGAAGTGCCGGCTGAGCCGGAACTCATCGGCGAGAAGAAAGAGCCCGCCGAAGAAGCCGAAGCGGAGGAGTAAGCCCCGCTGGCCCAATCGATGCGCCCGCGCCGATCGCTTGTCGTGGGCCTCGGAAATCCGGGCAGGCACTACGAGCGCACGCGGCACAACGTCGGTTTTCGCGTCGTCGAGTTGCTCGCCGACCGCCATGGAGCAACCGCCTGGCGCAGC
Organism: Vulcanimicrobiota bacterium; assembly: GCA_030948685.1. Lineage (GTDB taxonomy): Bacteria > Vulcanimicrobiota > Vulcanimicrobiia > Eremiobacterales > Eremiobacteraceae > JAFANK01. The sequence continues at coordinate 6,495 of JALYZV010000070.1, forward strand.
AAGTTCAACGGCAGGTTTGCGGAGGCAGCGTCTTTGGACGCTCTCCTCCTCATGCCGCAAACCTATATGAATGACAGCGGCGAGAGCGTTGCGCCATGCGCGGATTTTTTCAAGATTCCACCTGAACTCTTGCTTGTCGTGTGTGACGACATCAATCTACCCTTTGCGCGTCTGCGCTTCCGGCGGAGCGGCAGCGACGGTGGCCACAACGGCCTCAAATCGATTATCATGGCCTTGAACACGCTGGATTTTCCCCGGCTCAGAGTCGGCATCGGGCGCAGCGGGCCCGATGCGATCGATCACGTCATTGGTGCATTCAATAAAGAAGAGGAAGCCGAATTGCCTTCGATCATCGACCGCGCTGCGGAAGGCGTCGAAACGTTTCTTCGCGATGGACCGGATGCGGCGATCGCGGCGGTGAACGCATTCGGCGGCGGAATCTCCGACCTGGAACCTGAGTCATGAACCTGCAGCCTTCAGCTGAGGGCTTTGGGCGTTTGCTCATCATCGCCGGCCTGCTGCTTGCACTGTTGGGACTCTTGATCAGCTTCGCGCGCAGCTTGCGCCTCGGATCGCTTCCAGGTGACATCCATTGGTCGGGACGCGGCTGGCAGGTCTGGCTGCCGCTGGGCACGTCACTCTTGCTCTCACTTTTGTTGACGGTGGCGTTGAATCTGTTCCTGCGGCGACGATAACTTGAGGTGAAGGGATAACGTTATCAGAAACATGGACGCCTTCATCGAACCGAGCCCAGACGCTCTCCTCACCGCGAAACCGTTCGTTGGCCGCGCCGTCGTCGTTCGGCTCGACCCGCTGGCTGCTGATGAATCGACGTTTGCCTGCGACCTCGTGTTCATGCGCCGCCTGGGCGTGCGCCCTATTGTCGTCCACGACGTCGACCAGCGCTCCAGCGGCTCGCGTCTGATCGGGCTCATCAACCGTATCGGCGGCGACGCAGTAGCGCTGGATGGCGCCTCGGCGAGCACGCTCGTGCTCACCACCGGTGAGGACGGCCGCACGGTCGTCCACAGCGTCAACGCGCAGCTCGTGTCGCTCTTGCTCGAACAAGGATACATCCCCGTCTTCAACGCTGAGGGGGCGTCGCTATCGGGTGTCACCGCAACGCTCGATGCCACCGAGGCCGCTCGCGCGCTCGCCGCATCCGTGCATGCAATTCGTTTGCTGTATCCCAGCGGCACAGGCGGGATCCCGGCTGGCAGCGACGGCATCATCCACGAGCTCACCTCATCGGAGGCGCTGGCGCTCGCGCAAGCTGGCACGCTGTCACGCGACCAGTCGCAGCAGCTGGCGGCTGCAGCCATGGGCGTACGCTCCGGCGTTGATGCCGCGCAACTGCTCGACTTGAGAGTCGCGCACGCAACACTGGTCGAGCTGCTCACCACGCAGCACCTCGGCACGCAGATCGTCTCGCACGTCGCGCTGAGCTAGCCGCTGCGCCGGCTGCCTGGATCTTCGAGCGCAATGCCCTGACGGCAGAGCGGACACTCGTCTGGTGCATAGTCAGCCAGCGGCAGTTCGAGCAACGCGATCACCGGATAGGGCAACGCCGCCTTCCCACGTTTGACGATCGCGCCGATGGCGCTCACCTCCGCGCCCTGCGCTTTGACCAGCTCGATGACCTCTGCGGTCGATTTGCCGGTCGTCATGACGTCCTCGACGATTGCGACGCGCTCGCCCGGACGCAACGAAAAGCCGCGCCGAAGCTTTGGCACGCCGGCATCCTTTTCCACGAAGATGTTGCGGACGCCGAGATGCTTGGCCACGATATAGCCCGGCAGGATGCCACCGATGGCGGCGGAGACGACGACCTCGGGATGCTGTGGCCGCAATAAGTCGGCCAGCGCTGCGCCAACAGCTTCGGCCGTCGGCGGATCCTCGAAGATTCTAAACTTCTGGATGAAGCGATCGCTGTGCAGACCGCTCGACAGCCGGAAGTGGCCGCTGAGCAGCGCGCCGCGCCGCGTCAAGCGCTCGAGCAACTCCGAAGGGTTCATATCGGATTCGGTGCTTGCGGTTTGAGCGCCTCAGCGGCAGCCAGCTCGGCGCAGATCTTTTGCACCGCGCTGCGCGGATCTGCAGCCTTGGTGATCGGTCGACCGACCACGATAAAATCCGCACCGCAGAGAACGGCTTGCGTTGGAGTCGCCGTGCGCTTCTGGTCGCCGCCCACGTCGCCTTCCGGACGAATGCCGGGGCAGATGACGGTAAAGCCAGGGCTCGTGCGCGCGCGCACGATGGGCACGTCCTCGACCGGGCACACGACACCGTCAAGCCCGCATTCCTGCGCCAAGGCCGCCCGTATGCTCACGAGCTCGGAAGCCGGACGATCGATGGCGATCTCGCGCAGATCCTCATCCGAAAGGCTTGTCAGCATGGTCACGGCCACCACCTTCAGCGAGAGCCCCCGCGCGTTGATGTCGTCGCGCGCTTTCGCTGCCGCGGTCATCATCGCGCGGCCACCCGCTGCGTGCACGGTGACGAAGCTGGCACCGCTGCGCGCGATGCTGCGAATGGCGCCCGCCACCGTGTTGGGGATATCGTGCAGCTTCAGGTCCAGGAAAATATTGCGCCGCGCCTCGCGCAACTCGGCCAGGATCTCGTTACCGAACGAATAGTAGGCTTGGTAGCCGACTTTGTACCACTGCACGTCGGCGGCTGTGTGTCTGAACACGTCTGCCGCTTCTTCAAGCTTTGCCTCGTCGAGCGCGATGATCAATTGCGTCAACGCTGTGAATCCTTTATCGCGAAGGGCGCATCTGCCGGCGTCCGTGCCCCGGCAAAACCTGGATTGGCGAGCCCGGTCAACGTTCCCACCCTGGTGCAGCGCCGGCGCTGCATCTCGGCTTCGATGGCTTCGAGCACACGGATGTGCACGAGCGGGTCGCGGAAGTTGGCCGTACCAATGCCGACCGCGCTCGCTCCAGCAAGGAGAAACTCGAGCGCATCGCGCCCGTTTTGGATGCCGCCGGTGCCAATGATGGGGATCTTTACCGCCTGCGCCACTTCCCACACCGCGTGCACCGCGATGGGGCGGATCGCGGGACCAGTCAAACCGCCGGATAGGTTGGCAAGGATCGGCCGCGCGCGCATGACGTCGATCGCCATGCCACGGACCGCATTGATAACGCAGAGCGCGTCAGCGCCCGCTTCTTCTGCGGCCCGGGCGATCGGCCGCAGGTCCGCGACGTTTGGCATGAGTTTGGGGATGACGGGCAGCTTGACCCGTGATTTCACCGCCGCGACAACCATCGCGATCGAAGCCGGCGCCGCAGCAAAACATTCGCCTTCGCGATCGACATTCGGACACGATACATCGAGCTCGATCGCGACGACGTTGGGCAATCCGTCTATGGCGGACGCGACGTCAGCGAAGTCTGCAACGCTGAAGCCGGCGACGCTCGCGATCACCGCCGTTGGTACCTGCGCGAGTTTCGGCGCTTCGTTGGCCAGGAAGTAGTCGATGCCGGGGCCCTGCAGCCCAATCGCGTTCAGCATACCAGCGGGAGTATTGGCGATGCGCGGCATGTCGTTTCCGAGACGCGGCTGCCGCGTGACGCTCTTGAGCGTGATGGCGCCATAGCGGCTGATATCTGCGATCTTCGCGTATTCTGCGCCGCGATTGTAGCAGCCGCTGGCAGCAATGGTGGGATTGACCAATACCGAGGAGCCGATGGCGACCCGCAAGTCGAGGGAGGCTCCGCCGTCTAGTCGCGCCATAGGACGTCCGCCGCGTCGAAAACGGTTCCATCGGTGCAGACGCGGGCGAAATCGAAATCGCGCTGCTCGCCAGGCGCCTTCGGATATCCAGTGCCTTGCGGACAGCCGCGCCGGACCGGCACCACGCAGCCCCAACACGTGCCCATCGAGCACGCGAACGTTTCTTCCATAGATATCTGGCACCTCACGCGCTCGTCACTGGCGAACGCACAGAGCGCTCGCAACATGCCCGGCGGGCCGCACGCATAGATGATGTCAGGACGGGGCAGCCGGCGAACGCACTCCACGGCATTTCCATGGAACCCATCACTCCCGTCGTCGGTGCAGGTCTCTATCGGAACCTTGTGCTCGGCGAGCTCGCGCGCACCGACGATGTATTCCTTGGACCGCGCACCAAGGACAATTGTCGTCTTTACTTTGGCCTCGCGCAACGAACGTGCCAGTAGCCAAAAAGGCGAAACGCCGAGACCGCCCGCTACGATGATTGCACGCGCGCCCGCCGGCGGCTGCCAGAATGCGTTCCCGAGCGGACCGATGCAGCTGATCGACTCGCCGACGCAGCTGTGGGCAAGGCGCGACGTGCGCTCTCCCCACTCCTGAAAGAGCACCGAGAAGTCATTACCGGTGGCAGTGAAGACACCAAGCGGAAGCGGCACGCTAAACCCGCCCGGCACGTCGATGGCGACGTACTGGGCCGGCTGTGCTGTGCGCGCGATTTCCGGGCTGCGGATGCCGACACACCAAAAACCGGGAGCTCTATACTCCCGGCTGACGATGGTGACCGTTTGCAACTGCGGCGGCGCTGTTGGCATTGCTACCCTAGTTACGCGCCTTTTAGACATACCCTGCGCGCGTGTCGATGGTCATAGTCTGGCGTTACAAGCCGGTCGACGGGACGAGCCAGGTAATATTCCAGTGGCTTTGGGTGTTATATATGTGGAAAGGCTCACGTGGATTATGCAAGGTGTACTCGTTCTCAAGACGATGGCCGACGCGGAAGCGAAGGGATTTCAATTCTTCGACCGCTCGAAAGACGGCTACTTCATCGTCCGCAAGTTTACGTCACGCGGCTGGGCTCTGGCAATCGTCGAGGGGGCCGAGCAGAAGCTGCCTCGCTAACGTCGGGCCTTCAAGAAAATGGTGGGACGAGTTGCATCGTCCCTCTTTTATTTGACCCGGTAGGTTACATACACGGTCGCACTCATCGTATCGGTTCCCGCTAGGATTGGCGCCGAGGACATCTGCCGGGCCATCATGGGGCTCGGCCCTGAAGCCTGCATGGCTTCCTGGGTGTTGCTGATTGACGCAATGCCGACGATGGACAGATGCGCGGCCGCGGCGATCGCTTGCGCCGTATCGTGAGCCGATTGAACTGCCCTGGCAAGCGCTTGGCGGTAGAGCGCGTCGGCATTGCTCGATTGATACGTTAGCCCATACGAGCCATTTGCGCCAGCTGAGATTCCGGCGTCGAGGACCTGGCCGGCACTCTTGACTGGTGCCGTGATCTGCAAGATCTCCAAGGCGACATATTTCCCGGCTCCGGACGCCAGCGCCGCAACAGACTCGTTGGCCGACATCGGCCTCGGCGGCGGGGGCGGCATCTCCGGCTCTCGATACTCGAGATTGTAGCCGGTGGTTCGAATGGATTTTTGGTTGATTCCCATCCGCTGCAGTGCGGCGATAACCTGCGATGCGGATCTGTTCACTGCATCGGTGGCGGCTGTGGCAGTGTTGGCCTCGCTCCTGATGCCCAGCATAATGCGGGCTATGTCAGGCACGTAGTCGACATTGCCGGTCGCGGCAACACTGAGCGTCGGGGGCTTCGGGCCGGCTGCATCCGCCCTTGAGGCTGCGCTCGCGGCGGCGAGCAGAACGAGCACGAGACTCGCGGCGATGAATGTCTTTGGCATCGAATCCTCCACAAGGGAACCGTGTGAGCCGGTATTCACGGGCGACCTAATTTTCTGCGTTCGAGTGCTTCATAGCGCGTCGTCTGACCTGCCGGTAGGGACTGGAACAAAGTCAATCCTTCGACCTTCAAGGTCGCCCGTGCGCCAAGTTCCGGCAGCGGCTGCTTGGGCACAAATTTCGGGCGGCAGAGCGTGATGTGCGGCGAGGCATCGTGCTCGAATCGAAAGCCCAGCCGTTCGTAACCTTCGCGCACGCGGGCGGCACAATCGACAAAGGCGGCGCTTTCTTGGGCGGGCCCGATCCACAAGACCCGTGGCCTGCGCGCGTTTGGGAATCCGCCCAGTCGCGCAAACTCGAGGCAAAACGAATCGCACGCAGCGGTGGCTTCGCGAAGCGCCTCAATGACCGCCGGCAGATCAGATTGCTGCACGCTGCCCAGAAAGGCAACCGTGACGTGCATCTTCTCCGGCAATTCAAATCGGCCAACCACTCCTGCGTCGGCGAGCGATTCCGCCGCGCGCCGCGCAAGCGATCGAACCGTCTCGTCGATCTCGACCGCCACAAAGAGCCGCAGCTTCACGCAGCACCTATGATTCGCAGCACACCGTGTGCTGTCCCGCGGACCTGGTCTCATTGGCGGTTAATGATGCCGCAATCGGCGTCCGAGTAGATTAGATGTAAGGTAACCAGCTCGTGCTGACCACCGGTCGTGAGGAACGACAGGAGCACCGCCATGGAAGCAGTCCCGGCGGCATCGTCAAGGCCGTCGAAACAAAGAATTCTGATTGTTGAGGACGACTCGAACATCGCCCGCGTGTTGCAGTTGGAGCTGGAGCACGAAGGTTTTGAGGTCGAGGTCTGCGGCGATGGTGCATCTGCAATCGAACGGGCGCTCAAAGCTCCCGATCTCATCATCTTAGACGTTCTGCTGCCGCGCATTGACGGTCTTGAAGTCTGCCGCCGCGTGCGCAAGCATTCGTCGGTGCCAATTATCATGCTGACGGCCAAGGATGCGGTGCCGGATCGCATCACCGGTCTGGACACCGGCGCCAACGACTACCTCACCAAACCGTTTTCTATAGAAGAGCTGTTGGCCCGCATACGTGTGCAGCTGCGCGAGCGCGAGCCTGGACCGCGCTTGCTCAAAGGCAAGGATCTGACGCTCGATCGCGATACGCGCGAGGTCGCGCGCGCCGGCAGACGCATTTCGTTGACGGCCAAGGAATTCTCGTTGCTCGAATTTCTCCTTATGTACCCGAACAAAGTCCACTCCCGCGATGAGATCTTCAACAGCGTGTGGGGCTCGGACTTTTTAGGCGAATCAAACCTCATCGACGTCTATATCCGATACCTGCGGAACAAGGTGGACGTCGGGAGTGACGAAAAGTTGATTCACACTGTTCGGGGAGTCGGTTATTCGCTCCGCATCTAGACAAAAAATTCCGTTCTTCGCTAGCCTCCGCTCGCGCATCACCTTCGCCTACGCAGGCGTGCTGGCGATGCTCGTGATCGTTTTCGTGGTGGTGATTTACGGCGGCGCTCGCAGCGTGCTGCTGACGGCTGCTGCCGACCGCATCAGTACGGTTGCCGACCAAATGGAGCGCGAGCTGACGACGGTCTCCGCCAACCCGTTCGGTGCGGTCTCCGCTCGTACGGTGCTTGCCGACCAGGCCTTTCTTGACGGCTTCGCCGGGAGCGGGTTGTTCGTCGAGGCCTTCAATCAATACGGACGGCCGATCGGCAAGAGCACGAATCTGGGCACGAGCGACCTACCGACCAAACTCGATCAGCCTTGGAAGGCGCGGACAGCGTTTGAGGACGGCAGGTGGGGATTTGCCAGCGCGCCCATGGGCCGCGTGCTTGTCAACGTTCAAAACGTGCCGAAAGGCAAAACCGTGGAAGCGACCGTCAACATCGCCGAGTCATTGAGTGGCATGGATGCGATCCTCAAAGACTTCCGCAATTTCCTCGTGCTCGGCCTCATCGCAGCCTTGGGTTTTATCACGCTGGCGAGCGTCTCGCTGGCTCGCGCCGCGCTTGGACCCATTGGCGAGATTACGCGCGCTGCACAAGAGATTGGCAGCGACGACCTCACCAAACGCCTGAACTTGAAGAAGCGGAGCGACGAACTTGGCGCGCTTGCGAAGACATTCGACGAGATGCTTGCGCGGCTGGAGGCGGCATTTGCGCGCGAGCGCCGCTTCATCGCCGACGCCTCGCACGAGCTGAAGACACCCTTGACCGTTATCAACGCAAATGCGCAGATGCTTGCCCGATGGGGTGCTCGCGATCCGAAAATCACTGGCGAGGCGCTTTCCACGATCGAGGGCGAGAGCGCGACCATGGCGCGTGTCATCAACGCCATGTTGACGCTTGCCAAGACCGACAACCCTGAAGCACTCACCTTCGAAACCGTGGACCTGACTCAACTCGTCGGCGAAGTTGGCACTGCGCTGCAGCTGAGCGCGCGGTCCAAGGGTCTGTCACTGGAGCTCGCAGTCGATCCGGAATCGGAGACCTGCGTGCACGGTGAGCCGGGCCTACTGCGTCAGCTCATCACCAATCTCACCGAAAACGCCATCAAGTTCACGGAATCCGGCTCGGTGCGCCTTGGGCTCAACCGGCACGATGGTCGAGTCGACCTCGTCGTACGCGATTCAGGCCGCGGCATCGCGGTTGAGGCATTGCCGCACATCTTCGAGCGGTTTTATCGCGCCGATCCAGCTCGCTCGCGCCAAGTCGAGGGGACCGGGCTCGGGCTCGCCGTGGTCAGCAATATCGTGCGCGTGCACGGCGGCACGGTCCGCGTCGACAGCAAGCCGGGCAAGGGCACGACGTTCACCATCGACCTGCCACTGGAGACGCCCTCCTCGTTGTCCCCGCCCGCGAATTGAGCGGCGCGTTTCTCACGCCCCCCTCATCTGAGCCTTACAGGCGGCTCATGCGGTCGCGCCGATGGTTCGGATAAGATGAGAGAAGCGCTGCTCAAGAACCGTTCCCACGACGCGTCATGCTGAAAAAAACCTTTATATCCATCCTGCTCTTCGCCACTATGCTCATGCCACAATCCGGCCTGCAGTCCGGGGTCGCGCTAGCGGACGACGTGGTCGACACCTCATCGCCACCGGTTCTCACGGTGCATTCGAACGGTGGCACAATTACGGTCACGTCGACAGACGACTCCAATGTCCGCGTCTTATCGTCCGCGGCCCATGCGGCGCGCGTTTCTCGATTCAACCCAAGCTGGATCGGGAGCACGCGCGTCATCTTGCCCGAACGGTTTGTGCGCCGTCCTTTTGGTCGAGGGTTTCGCGTTTATCGCCTACCTGCTCGTCAGTTTAGCGTTCCAATGGCGCGACTTGGAAGCGAAGGCGTCAACGTTGAGAATCCCGGCGGCGATATGTCGATTGCCGTGCCCAAGCGTGTCGGCGCCATCTTCATCAACGCGGAGTCGGGCAATGTCGCGATCCAAAAAGTGCGCGGGCCATTCATCGTCTCGGCGACCGGCGGAGAGGTACGAATGCTCAACGTCGTCGGCCGCGGCTTGGTTCGCACGACATCGGGCAATATCACGCTCGGCGGCGTGGGTGGCGATGTCCATTTGCAGTCGGTGACCGGTGCAATCACGGTCTATGGGAGCTACGCCGGCAGCGCCGACGTGCAAACTGATAGCGGTCCCATCTATTGGCGCTTCGCGCGCTGCGGCAACGGCGTCTATCGCTTTCGCTCGAAGAACGGATCCATTCGTCTCGGTTTCCGCTCTGCGGCCGCAGCGCAGGTGGACGCACAAAGCGATACGGGAACGGTGCAGAATCTCTTCCCGGCTGGAGCGGGCAGCGGATCTGCTGTGGTTCGGCTTTCTTCAACGCATGCGCTGTCGATGGTCGTCAATGGCGGCGGCCCCGAGATAACGACCGCCACAACAAGTGGCGATATAACGCTAGAACCGATCGCTGAGTCGGGTCAACCAAGCCCACGGGCCACTCAATAGCCGACGTACACCGACGTCAAGTCGAGGGCGCCGCTCATCTTCCGCGTAACAGACAGGACATGAACGGCACGGCGCCCGTGCGCAAATCCATAAATATCGATGGCACCGACATCGCTTACCTAGAAGCCGGTGAAGGGCAACCGCTCCTCTTGCTCCACGGCATGGGGCACTCATCAACCGCGTGGCTTCGCTCGATTCCGGCCTTGGCTGAGCAGCGGAGGGTTTTGGCGCCCGATATGCCGGGCCATGGTGGCAGTGCGAGTCCTGACGTCGTCTACGATCCGGCCTATTTCGCCCGCTTTGTCTTGCAGTTCGCCTCGGCGCTCGGGTTGGAATCAGTCGATGCCGCGGGCAACTCACTCGGCGCTCTGACGCTTATGCTGGCAGCGCTTGAGCAAGCCAAGACCCTGCGCAGGCTTGTCCTGGTTAACCCACTCGGCTTCACCAAGCCTCCGCTACCGCCGCTCGACGATGCGATGCTGGCCATCATCGGACTATGGCTATCCTTCCCGCGCACCCGTGCCCTCATCCGTGCTGGCTACGCTGCGAACTTCTACGACGCGAGAAAACTGGACGAGGAATCTGTCGATGAGTTTGCGTCGCGCCTGGTCCGCGATTCAAGGATGGTCGCAGCGCGCCGCACGCTCCGAGGAATATTTCACTTCTCCAAGCACCTCGATGCCATGCAGCAGCGGTTCGCATCGCTCGAGTCGCCAACGCTTGTCATCTGGGGCAAAAACGACCTAATGCTGCCCTCCAAGGATGCGGAAATTGCGCGGCGGGTATTGCCTGCCCCGCGCATCGAAGTGCTGGAGCGTTGCGGACATTGCCCGCATATTGAGCGGCCTGAGGCTTTTTGCGCACTGGTGCTGGATTTTCTGAACGCAGCGTGAAGCATATCCTCGTTGGACTGATCGCCTGCGCCGCGTTCGTTTCCGGCGCGCAGGCCGCAGCGATTCCAACCCCTTCGTCAACGGTCGCCCCGCTCGCCGGGCCAAGCGCGTCGCCGACTGCCGCGCTGTCGCCATCACCGCCGGCGATCGTTCCGCCGCGCGATGCCCCTGCGGTGCGATCGACGACCCCGCCCTTGGGGGCCGCCACTGTGCGCAATACCCCACCGGCACCAAACAGCATTTGGCTCGGCGACAGTCAGACGATCGTCGTCCCAATCACGATGCACGGCGAGCGGCCGTTCATTCAAGCATTAATCGACGGGCATCCCGCAACGCTTCTGATCGACACAGCCGCCATCGCGACGACGATCGATCCGGGAGCAATGGAGCGGGCAGCGACCGGCGCAATCTCGCTGCAGATCGGTGAGGTGCGCTTTCCACGCTTGCAGCCGGTGCGCGCCAACATCTGGTTGTACAGCGAGACAACGCTGGGCGCCAGAGCGGACGGAGTCATCGGACGAGACTTGCTGCAGCGATATCCGATCGGGCTGGATTTTCCCAATCAAACGCTGACCATCTTTCGCGACAGCCGTGGCGCAGCGGCAGCGCAGCCTGCCGGGGCGGTTTCTCTGGCGTTGCGAGTGATCGATGGGCTGCCCGCTATTTCGGCGTCGCTCGATGGGCAGACACCATTATGGTTCGGTCTTGGCACGGGAGCGAGCTATCAGGTGCGGCTTGCGCCGTGGGCAGACCATGCCAGCCATTATGCCCACAGCGAGCGCTCATTGCCGTTTCAGGAATCGGCACCCCTCAATGACGCAAGCGGGCTGCTCGTGCGCGCTCGCTCCTTGTCGGTGGGATCGCTCAGCTTCAACCAGCCGCTCGTGGCGTTGCTCAATACGCCGCGCGGCCAAGCCGGTTCGCAACTGGCTGGAATGCTCGGCGCGATGACGCTGTCACGACTGAACCTTTTTATCGACGAGTTGTCCCCGAGCGCTGCTGTCTTTGCACCGGCGGGTGCAACGGCGGCCCGATTTTACAACCCGAGCGGCATCGCAGTTGTGATGCACCACGGCGCGATTGTTGTCCGCAGCGTGGTGCATGGCACCCCCGCGGACGAAGCGCATGTGCGTCCGGGAGACGAGCTCATCGCTATCAACGGCTTTACTCCCACGACGCTGGACTTCGCGCGTCAGGCGCTCGACGGGCATCCGGGAACGAAAGTCGCAATCGCCTACCGCCGCTGGCGCGTGGTGCATTACGCAACGCTGACCCTGCACGTGATCATCTAATGATCCGCATTCGCGACTTGTCGCGCGTTCGCATCGAGCGGGTGCAGTTTGCCAGCGCTCTAGGAACGGTCTGCGGGCTCGTCTATTCCGGTGGGCCATCGGCAACCTATGTGGTGATGGCGCACGGATACTCCTCCAGTAAGCACAACGTTGACGGACTGGCGTTCTATCTGGCAACCGAGGGTGTGTCTTCGTTGGCGTTCGACTTCCAAGGCCACAAGCTCGGCGGAAGCTCATTGCCGCTGCGCTCGCCTGAGGATTTGCGGACGAACGTGCTCGATGCCGTGGCTTACGCCCGCGCGCTTCCGAGTGTTCGCCAGATTGTCGCCTGCGGCCATAGCATGGGCGCGGCAGCTTCGATCGGAGCGGCCATCGCGTCGCCGTCCGACGTCGACGGCGTCATCGTCATGTGCACCGCATTCGGTAGAAGCAAGGCGCTCAGCGACTCGTCAATGCTTGGCGGCCTTCGCAACCGGTCATGCTACGTGGATGGACCAGCTCCTGAGGAACTCACCCAGACGATGGACGGCTATACGCAGCATATTGCTGAGATCGCACCGCGACCGCTGCTTGTTGTCGCAGGAAGCAAAGATTCTATCGTCGCTCCATCAGCCGTGCGAGCGCTATTCGACGCCGCCTCCGAGCCGAAGTCATTCGAGTTGGTCGATGCGACGCATACGGATTGCGCAGAGCGGGCGAAATTCGTAGTACTGCGATGGCTGCGGGCGCGAGGCTTCTCGCCACCGCGGTCGAACGCCTGACCGCGATATGCTAGTGAAGAATGGACCTTTGAAGCAACGGACCTGTAGGTCCGTTATGGTGAAGTAACGGACCTCTAGGTCCGTTATGGTGAAGCAACGGACCTTTAGGTCCGTTTAGGGAGCAAAGCCGTCGATGATGAAAAGTGTTCTTGCGTTGAGTTCGCTCGTGTTCGTTACCGCGATCGTGGCTGGCTGGTCGCTCGCAGCGCCCGCTCAGTCGCTCTTGCCAAGCGCGGCGGCGCAAGCTCCAACTCCAAGCGTTTCGGTGACGACGCTGCCGGCTTTGCCCGGACTTCCCTCGAGCGGTCCTTCCAGCACGCCGACGCCGTTGCCCGTTCCCGTGTTGACGCCGTTTCCTACAACCCCGCCCATGCCGACCGTTGGCCCCACATCACCACCGGTTGGTGTTGCATATATCCCGGTTGTTGGACAGGTCTTGAACCTATTCAACCTCACCCCCACCCAGTTGCGACAAATGAGGCCCTCATCGTTGACGCTGCACTTCCACACCTACACCGGTGTGCCGCTGATTGACATCATCAAGCTGGCGCGGCCTTCATTTTTAGACGACCCCGCTACGCTCATGCGCAAGTATGTTTACGTGCAAGGATTCAATGGTCAAAATGCCATCCTTAGTTTTCCTGAGTTCAGCGATCAGTTCAACGGGCAACTCGTCTTGCTCGCGTATATGGTTGACTTGCGCGACGTGAAGCCGCCCGGCTTCGCTCAACTCGTGGTTCAAGGGGACAGAACCCAGACACGCTTTATCAAGGTCGCACGGCTGATCATCGGAGAGCCGCCGCACTAGTCGCACGCAGCTCGCGCACGTACGGGGAAACCGGCCGGTTCCTGGAGTAACCTGACAATCGACCTTTTGGGGATGTAGCTCAGCTGGTAGAGCGCTTGCTTCGCATGTAAGAGGTCAGGGGTTCGAATCCCCTCATCTCCACCATCTATTGGCCTTTAAGACCATCGCTTGAACCTAGTATTCACGTTTCGAACGGTATTCACGCCTCAATAATGACCTTAGCCGCCGCGGCAAAATGCATAGACTCGGCCGTTTGATTCCCAGCTAGCCGGAAAGGATTCAAAATGAGGGCACGTATGATCATCTGCTTCGCCGTCGTCGCAATCCTTGCTGCCACGGCAGCGAGTGCCAGCGAGATCACAGTCGTGAGCAATGTCCTCGGCCCCGAAGGTCCGTTGTACGTTGAAGGCAACCTATACTACGTCGGCTGGGTCTCAAACACGCTATCGAAGTGGGACGGTAAAACAACCACCGTGCTGAACCACACGCCGGGGTGCGGCCATAATGGGCTGGCACTCACGAAGAAGAAGACCTTCTTGCTCGCGTGCACTGACGATCCCGGCGCGATCCTCGAACTCGACATGACGGGGAAGCAGCTACGCCGATGGGATGTCGACAGCAACGGTAAGAAGTTTGTCGGCGGCATCAATGACCTTGTGGTGGCGCCCAACGGCGGTGCCTATGCCACGGTTTTTGGCCCATACAACGGCCAGCCGACATCGGTGATCGGGAAGGTTCTCTATCTCGCGCCCGGCGGTCGAAAATGGAGAGAAGTTGCGGGCGACCTCAATTACGCCAATGGAATAGGCGTCTCTCCCGACCAGAAGACCCTCTACGTGAGCGAGACCGTCGGGAACTGTATGTTGAAGTTTACCATAAATAGCGACGGCTCGTTGAGCAATAGATCGAATTTCGCTCTGCTGAACCTTCTCACGATAAATAAGGTCGAATCCTGGTGGCTCGGACCTGATAGCATGAAGATCGACCACAAGGGCAACATCTATGTTGCTCAATTTTTCGGCGGAAAGATATTGAAGCTATCCCCCGCCGGCAAGCTCCTGCACATATTTGAGATCGCCGCGGGTGATGGCACGACAAACGTTGCATTCGGCGAAGGCGAGAAAGTCCTGTACGTTACTGTAGTGAAAAATCCAAACGACCCGCAGGCAAAGGGCAGCGTGGTGAAGATCTCAAATGTTGAGTAGTCTCCCCTAACTCGGGTGCACGGCAATCGTACGGGAATCCCGCCTCAACACCAGCACACTTTCTGCACATCACTGCAACGTTCTGCAACGGGCAAACGCCGATGGCATCTGGCGAGCCAGGATTTCATCAGGGTCTCGCGTGAGATTCGCATGTAAGAGGTCAGGGGTTCAAGTCCCCTCATCTCCACACTCCAAATCCTCATCAACAGGGCTTCGAGCGACTCCTCTAAATGAGTCCTTTCAGCCTGCACATCCGCACGGGAAATAATGCCAAATTCTCGCGTCAATAGATGAACTAGGATCCACTCTACTGAGAACAGCCGCGCGGCGGACTAAGCGTAAGCAGTCCGCGCACGTAATCAAGCGTGACGACGAAGCGTTCCAACGTTTGGTTGCCGATGTTGATGTCGAATGAATCGTCCGCCTCTGGAAGAAAGCGCCGTCCCCAACAGAGTGGAACCGATCCGAACCCCTGGCAGCATTCCCTCCGTTTCGCGGTGGCGTCCGCCATAGCTGATACCGCTGACTGCCTTGCCGGTGCTTGCGGCAGATCTGAGGTGTAAGGCCGCAATACCCGTGCCGGTAACGAGCATCGTTCCGGAATCGCCCGTATCGATTGTCGCGCTGGCGCGTTGAGGACCTACCCATACGTCATTCGTGACGATATAGCCCGATGCGTTTTCCGTGAAGCGTGCGGAGACCGGCGCGAGCATCGCATCGGACAATACTGAAACCGTCCGGCAAGAATAATTGACCTCCACGACCCGCCCATCGAAGAAGTTCGATCCCAGCACGCCGTCAATGTGGACACCAAGCTTATTACCCAAGTCCGAAATGTCCACCGCAAGCGCATCAAGCCGGCTCATTCTAAGCGATCCGATATCCACGGCACGAAGGGTCACCGGATACACTTTCATCGAACCGCTGCCGATGTCGGTGCCGTGTGCGGCTGCGCCCTCGAACGGCAAGCCCAAGCGTTTCATCAGCGCGACATCGATAATCGACGGCGTCGTGCCCGTGTCCAATAAGAACGTATACGGTCCGGAACCGCCAATCCGTGCGTTCACGAGCAACTCATGATGCACGTAGTGAAACGGCACCGTCGTAACTGCAGGCGGAACGGTAAGCGCTAGAAACGCCAGAAGGCCGAACGCCAGGACGCCTGCTCGCAAAATTAGTTTGTGACTCATTAGCAATTTTCTCACGACGATCAGTCCGCTAAAAAAACATTTGGGTTTGAGGGACTGACAACGGACGCTACGCAGTTCGGCTTGCCGTCCAGGGAAGCTGGCGCGGTTCGTTGACGCGCAGCGTCAAACACTTGGCGGCTCCGCCTGCCTTTAAAAACTCTGTTAGCTCACGCGCGATAACGGTAAACCCTGCGGCCTGCAACCGCTGCAAAAGCCCCGCGCTGATCTTGTTCATGATAATCGTGCTACCGATGTTGATCGCGTTGCACGCGAAGTGCAAGGCTTCTTCTTCGATAGCGATCCGCAATTTGGGGTGAACCAGGCGTTCGATTATTAAGTTGGATTGCGCATCGAACGCGGGAGGATAGTAGAGCAGATAGCCACCCTCGAGCGGGCAAAAACAGGTATCGAGATGATAAAAGCGCTCGTCCACAAGACGGAGCGACACGACTTCAACTCCGAGCATCTTTGCGAGGAGGTCATGCGATGTACGTGCGGAGCGATGTCCCCAGGCAGCCCATATGCGAAGCGTGCCGCGGTCAAGGAGCGCATCACCGGCACCTTCGAACGGGATATCATCGGGCATGCGCAGCACAGAAAAGTGGCGGGTGCGGAACCAGCGTTCGAAATGCGCTTCTTCGCCTTGACGCTCCGCGAAGCGGAAGCGACTGATTACCGCCGTGTCGTCGAGTAGGAAGCCGGCATTCGCCGTAAACACCATATCGGGCAGCCCCGGTTGGGGTTCAATCAGCTCAACCTTCGCCAATCCCGACACCGCCGAGAAGAGAGAGTCCCACTGATGGGTAGCGCGTTCGACGGTCGTTTGATTGATGTTGCCCTGCATCCAAGGATTGATGACGTACGAGACACCGAAGTATGAGGGCTTGCACATGAGAAATTGCAGCGTTTCCATCATGCCAAGCTTGTTACCAGTGACGGTGCGGCCGCCTTGCGCCCAATGGCGCACCACACGTTGAATTGGTTGGCCAGAGGTCCTGAGGGTTGCACACCTTACGGGTCCGGCTCGCCGTTGGTATGCGCTCTTTAGCTTGCGCGACGAGCGAGCCCCGCGCTCCAGCGATACAGCATATAAATCGTTATTGCGAACACAATGCCGCCAAGCCACATGGCGATCGGCTGGAATTCGTCGCCAACGACCGCAAATGGGTTTGCCTTGCCGGTGCCAACAATGATGCCGGCGTTGAGTACCCCGAACAGGCTTTCACCGACGATGAGGCCCGACGCGACCAGCACACCCATACGTCGCGCCACATCGGGATTGGGCCGCTTGATAACCCAGCGGTTGTAAAGCCAGCCTACCACCGCTCCGAGGACGGCCGCCGAGGTCGTGGCCGGAGGCAAATAAATGCCAAGCCCAACTGCAAGCGGCGCCAACTGAAAGCGTGTTCTAGCGCGCAACAGCTCGTCAATGGCGATGATGCCGACGCCAATCAGCGCACCGATGCCGATCAACCCCCAATCGATCTGACCTTGAATGACGCCCTTCGCCAGCGCGGAAATCAGCGTCGCTTGTGGAGCAGGCAGCGCGCCCGGTGACGCGCCAAAACCGTACGCTTTGTTCAGCAAAACGAGTATGGGCGGAATGACGATTGAGCCGAAGAACACGCCTGCGATGAGCGCCACCTGTTGGCGCCAGGGGGTTGCATCGACGAGCTGCCCGGTCTTGAGATCTTGCAAGTTGTCGTTCGAAATGGTCGCCACGTTCAGCAGTACAGCGGTGACAAACAATGCATACGCGACGAGAGCCGGCGCACCGGTCGTCCCCGTGCTCTTCGCGACGAGCAGCAAAAGCAGCGACGCGCCAATGACGCTGAGAATCCCCAGCCCCGAGACGGGGCTGTTGGATGAACCGATCAGACCCGCCATGTACCCGCATGCGGCCGCCACGAAAAAGCCTGCCAGCACAATATACACCAGGCCGACAATGACCAGCGGCACGGTGAGTGAGGCCACGGCGCTGCCCTGAAGAAAGATCGCGAGCAAGAACGCTAGCGGAATGAAGCACGCAACGCTGATGAGAGCGACGGTGCCGATCGGCAGATCTCGCTCGGTGCGTGGCAGCTCGCTGCCTGCACCTAACGCCGTGCGCGCTCTCGAAGCAGCCAGCGACGACACAACGCCTCCATACACCGGCTTGGCGAGCTTGCCGATTGTCCAGATAGCGGCGATGCCAATCGTGCCCGCACCGATAAAACGCACCTGGTGCCGCCACACTGACAGCGCCACATCTGCCGTTGGCCCAGCCACCGGATGAAGCGCCGTCAGCAGCGGCGTCAGTATGCCCCAAGCGATCACAAGGCCGGTGAGAATCGCGAGGCCGACGGAAATCCCGATGAGATAACCCGCCCCCACCAGCGCCAGTGACATGCCGACGCCGAAACCGGTCGACGCCGTGCCGATCCGAAAATAGCCAGCAATCGTGTCGGTGAAAAGACGCGCCACCACTAGCGCATAATAGCCTGCAGACGCGAGAGAGCCGACGGAAATCGCGAGCAGCCCGCGCCTGTTTTCGTCGACCGATTCGGCCGTTTCGCCGCGCGCGCCCACGCCGACTTTCAAAACCTCGGCGGCGGCGACGCCTTCCGGATAGGGCAGATCGGATTGCGTCACAAGTGCTCGCCGCAGTGGAACGCTGTACATGACGCCGAGAACGCCGCCGATCACGCACACGGCGAACGATTCCCAGTACGGGAACCCCGTCCACCACCCGACCATGACGAGCCCGGGCAGCACGAAGATGATGGATGCCAGCGTCCCCGCCGCTGAAGCAACCGTCTGGACGATATTGTTTTCGTAGATTGTCGCGTTCCTGAAGGCACGGAGAATTGCCATGGATATGACGGCCGCCGGAATGGAGGTAGCGAACGTCAGCCCAACTTTCAGCCCAAGATAAACGTTGGCAGCCGTAAACACAAACGTAATTGCGGCACCCAGCACGATTCCTCGCCACGTCAGCTCGAGGCGAACGTCATCGTGGTTGCGCGTGGACGTTGAGGCCACAGGTTTGGTCTACTTAGTCGAGCACAAACGAGATCTTGGCGTTGATGCGGTACTGCGTGATCCTGCTATTTTCGACTTTTGCTTCTAGTTCTTTAATGTAGATCGATCTGATATTCTTGAGGGTCTTGCTAGCTTTTTTGAGGGCCTGGGTGGCTGCATCTTCCCAGCTCTTGTCGGACTCAGCCAGGACTTCGATGACTTTCACAACGTTTGCCATTGTATGAGCTCCGTTTGAGGTCATCCGGCCAGATGACACTGGCCAAGGATGAGACCGCCATTTTGCACGTCGCCTTTTTGGACCTGCGCTTGTTTGACGACTCGAAACGGAGTGCTTGCGGCCCCAGGCTAGGTTATCATCAGGGCATGAATCATACAACGACCAAACTGCGCTACGCCGTCAAGGCAATCCCAACCGACGTGGCAGTGCGCGTCCGCCAAACGCTGACCGACGATTTTGGGAATCGGCTCAGCGTTTCGGCGTCCGATGCTTGCGCCCCATGCAGGCATTGCCTACGCTTGTCGGTCCCCGGTGAGCCCCTCATCCTGTTTGCCTATAGACCGTTTGAAACACCCGGTCCTTACGCGGAGATCGGCCCAGTCTTCATCCATGCCGAGTCATGCCCGGCATATGCCGATCGAGAGCGGTTTCCGGGCGACTTCAGAACTCGGGTCCTCACCATGCGAGGCTACAATGAGGGCGGCACCATTGAAACTGCCGAGCTCTCCGCCGCAGGCGATCCCGATGCGACGCTTGAGCGCCTGTTGTCAGACGAGCGCGTGCGCTTCGTCCACGTCCGTAACCCGGCGTGGGGGTGCTATGATTTTCAGGTGGATCGCGCTTAGGTCTCGAGTTTTGCCAGCTCGCGTGCTGCCGTCGCGTTGCCGGGATCGATCCTCAGAACCTCATGCCAGTACTTGCGCGCGAGGTCGACGTCTCCGCTATGCAGGCTCGACCAGGCGGCAAAGTCCCAGCTAAACATGTCGTCCGGGGCGTAGCGCGCGCTGCGTACAAACGCCTCACGCGCTTTTGCGTAATTCTTTTCCATGTAATATGCTCGACCCAGATCGAAGGCCAGCGGTGCAAAGGTCTCATTGTGGCCGATGCCAGTGGTGAAAATCTCAACCGCCCGCTTCTGGGCATTCTTGTCGGAAGGCGCGCGCATAAGATACAATTCGCCCCAGGCCTGCCAACCTTGCGGAATCTTGGCGTAGACGCGCGTCGACTTGCTGTAGTAATGTTCCGCTGTTTGCAGCCGGAGCATCCGTTCGTAACTGACGCCGCGGTAGTAAACAGTAAAGGCGATAAGCGGCCGGAAGATGAGCCAGCCCACGACGAGCACAAGAACGAGAATGATCCAGCGATCGTACGTGCGTATGACGTACGGTCGATGATCGTGCGCCAGCGATGGCACTGGGGTACCCGTCATCGCGGACTCGACCTTCATGCGATGACCGCAAAGAAGAGCGCGAGGAATACTAGGATGTAGCCTGCTGCCATCTCAGCCGCGAGGTGCCATTTCTTGACCGCAGGCAGGTGCGTGTACCAAGGCGCCAGCGATCCGACAAACAAAACCGGCACGCCGTGGCCGACGCCAAAGGCAAGCATGAGCATAGAACCCAGTAAGAGTTTGCCTTGAAACGTCGTTACCGCAAGGGCGCCGATCATGAACGGCGTCGCATCGGGCGCAATGAGAAAGGCAAATCCAAATCCGAGGAGGTAAGCGCCCAGCGCCCCATGACCGGCGACGGACAGGCCGGGCACCTGCCAGCGAAACTCGACGAGCCGAATCATCGAAAGGCCCATCAATAGGCACAGTGCAGCGGTAAAATAATAAAGGAAGCCGGTCATGGTGAGCAAGGCTCCCATGGAGCCGGCAAGGGCGCCCACGGCGCCGTACACCGTACAAATGCCGGCAACGAATGCGAGCGACAGCAAGGCGCCGCCCCAGAACGTCTTCGCTTCCTTGCCCGCGTAATTGACGATCGCGACCATGCGCGGCACACTCGAGGGGCTGATGCTCGAGAGCATCCCGCCGACAACCATGATCGCGAAGGCCAGCGCGCGGTGGTGGTCGATCGTGTCTCCGATTTGCTCGGAGAGCGTATAGATATTGGTCAAGTCCATGACGTACATCTATTGTATCGGCAAAAACTCCAACTCTCAAAGCGCCCCAAGCGGGACATGGGAATCAAACCCACTGTGCCGAAAGCAAACCCGAATCATGATCACCCACGACGCTATCCAACGGCTTATCCGCGATCGGCTCCCGGATGCCCAGGTGGAAACCCGCGACCGAACGGGGACGCTCGACCATTATAACGTCAAGGTGGTGTCGGCGGCCTTTTCCGGGAAGCCCTTGCTTGACCAACATCGAATGATCTATTCCGCGCTCTCGGAAGCGCTCAAGGATGGACGGCTGCACGCCGTCGAGCTCAAGACGGAAGTGGCAAAATGACGCAAGACCTCAAACGCCAAATCGACGATGAGATCAAGGCGAACAAAATTCTCGTATACGGTAAGGGCACAAAGCTCGCTCCTCGCTGCGGTTTCACGTTGGAAACCATCGACTTCTTCAACCAGATCGGCTTCCCGTTCGAAGTGCTGGACGTCCTCGGCGACGAGCCCAAGCGCCAGGCCCTGACGGAGATGACAAACTGGCCCACGCTTCCTAAAGTCTTCATTAACGGGAAGTTTTACGGCGACACCGACATCCTTGCCCCGATGCTCGAAAGCGGCGAGCTCGAGCGGGTGATCAGTGAAGCATTCGCCGACGTGCGAGCGTAGCGTAACGCCCTCGTCACTGTAGGACCGGGACGTCTCAGCATTTAGGCGTCACTTCAACGCCACCGCAAAGGACGTTCGTTACCTCTGCGACGAAGTCGCTGTCCCGGCTTGGCAGACTCTTACCTGCCATGCTCTCGCTCATTTACCAATAACATGCGACGATTATTTGGACGCGGCGCGGACGCGAAAAAATCTTCCGCGGTACTCGGACCCGGCACGCTGAGCGGACCGGCCTTCACGGCTGCGACCGTGCTGGCGATTGCTCTCGTCGTCTCGATCGTGGGCTCGCTCGTCACCTACGTACGAGTCAATGCGGCGTACACGCGCCAGAACGCTATCGCCCTGGCGGAGCAGGAGCTTCAGGCGTGCATCCGCGATCAGCTTGATGAAGAAGCTGCGCTACGGGAGTTCCTCGCCTCCGGTCAACGCATCTATCTCAGACCCTATTACCGGGCGCATCCTGACTTCGAAACCCACATCGACCAATTGCAGCGATACTTGGAGCGCGCGTCGCTTCCCGAGAGCTATCCGATCGCCTTCGATCTGCGCCGCAGCCACGCAATCTGGGAAAAGGACGTAGCCCATCCACTCATCACTCATCCAAGCGCGACTGATGTGGCATCGCGTGTCCAAAAGGGAAGGCTCCTGACCGATCAGATACGGCGCGACTCAGATCAGCTCACCATACTCCTCGATGATCAGTCGGCGGCCGCCCGGGACGCCGTGAAGACCCTTTTGTTGCGCGCGGCCACGTTGACCGCCGCTCTCATGCTGCTGTTCGGCGTATCGGCGATCATCGCCGACGTCGTCCGCTCGCGCACGCAGGTAGCGCTAGAGCGCGAGCGTCTGGTCGGCGATACCTTGCAGCGCGCATTTTTGAGCGGCTGGGACGTCATCTCGTATCTGCGGGTGGGCACCGCCTACGTTTCAGCTGCTCGTCACGTTGCAGTCGGCGGTGACCTTTTCGACGTCCATCGGATCGATGCTCGTCGCTGCTTGCTCGTGGTCGCGGACGTCAGCGGGAAAGGGCTCGAGGCGGCGGTCGATACGGCCTTCGTCAAATACTCCCTGCGCACGCTGGTGGAAGACTATCATGATCCGACGATCCTGCTGCGCAAGTTCAACGCTGCGTTCATAAAGTCGATCCGCGACGAAACGTCGTTCGTCAGCCTGTTTGTAGGAGTGCTCGATTCCGAGGAACTCACGCTGCGCTACGCGAGCGCCGGCCATTCGCCGGTGTATTTGCGCCGTGGCGACGAGGTGCGCCAGCTGCCCGTGACCGGTTCGCTCATTGGCCTGCGCAGCGAGGACGACTTTCCGACTATCGAGGAGATGCTGCTGCCGCACGACCTCTTGGTCTTAGCCACCGATGGCTTTACGGAAGCTCGCGACACCGCCGGGATGATGATCGACGACGAGGGTGCGATGCGCATCATCCGTGAGGCGCCGACGCAGCCGCAGAAGTTAGCCGACTACGTCGTGGCAGCCGTTACCCGCACATCGGGAGGACGCATTGCGGACGATTTGGCGCTGCTCGTCATCGAGCTGGCGGCGCCTGAGGACCTGACCTCCAGCGCTGCCCTTCCGAGCCAGTCTGCGGCTGTCACGCCGATCGGGGCAGCGGCCCCGGCCTAGGGGCACCCATGCGCTGCGGGTTTGCCTGCCAAGACTGCGGGGAGGTTTTTTGGGTCAGTCAAGGCGTGCTGCACGTGCGCTGGCTGCGCGACCGCGAACACATTGTACGCGAAGTGGCGCAGCACTCGTCGTCTGGTCTTGACACGTGGATGACGGAAGGGCTTGCGTTTCTGGACGAGCATCGCGGTCACGATATCGTCGTCGTGTCTGAATAAAAAAGAGCGAAGGTATCACTTCGCTCTTTCGTTTAGCCTGAAGGCTACGTTATTTCTTCTTCTTGGCTTTTTTCTTGGCTGTCTTTTTTGCCTTTCTCTTTGCCATTTTTCATACACCTCCATCCTGCGGAGTAAATGGGGTGACCCGCTCACTACTTGAGCATAGACGACTTAGTTGCTCTTCGCGTCGATGTATTCCTTCATGCGTGAATGTGTGGATCGACTCGATCGCGCAGCGGCATTCCAGTGCGTTGATATTTTGCAGCAATCATTTCAGCAAGAATTGCAACTGCAATCTCTTCGGGTGACTGCGCACCGATGTCGAGACCGATCGGCCCGCGCAATCGTTCGACCGTTTGTGGCGTCAGGCCGGCTTCGAGCAAGCGTGTGCGCCGCAGCGCTTGGGTTTTCTTTGATCCGATGGCACCGACGTATCGCGCGCGTGTCGGCAGCACGTGCTCGAGCGTCGGGTCGTCGAACTTCTCATCGTGCGTCAGCACCGCCACGTACGTGTTTTCGTCAAACGTAAACGTTGGCAGCACGTCGTGCGGCCACGCAACCAAGAGCGCGCGCGCCAGTGGAAAACGTTCGCGGTTGCACAGGGTTTCTCGGGGATCGATAACGGTGACGGCGTAGCCGGCTTGGGTGGCCATCTGGCACAGCGCGACCGCGATGTGGACGGCGCCGACCAGGATGGCGTGGGGGCCCGGGCTGCTGACGTCGATGAAGATTTCGTACTGGCCCGCAGTCACGATCTTTGATTGGCCGGCGACCATCATTTGCCGCGCTCGGCCGATCGTCGATGCGTGGGCATCGACATCTGGCAGTTTGCCTTGGAATGAACCATCCGCATCGACGACGATCTTTGCACCGACGGCCTTGGGGCCGCGCACGATCGTACACACGGCGAACGTCTTGCCAGGCTGCACGGGCAGCGGCTCTTTGAGCGGTTCGACAAACACGTCGATTGCGCCGCCGCACGAAAGTCCGACATCCCACATCATGTTACGGTTGATGCCGTAGCGCGTAATCGTCGGCGTGCCGCCCCGCATGACGGCGATCGCCTCTTCGACAACCGCCGACTCGACGCAGCCGCCGCTGACTGAGCCCGCCACTTTGCCGCTGGCGCTGATCACCATCTTGGCGCCTTCGGAGCGTGGTGCGGAACCCTCGACGTTGATGACGGTCGCAAGCGCCACACGTTCTCCGGCATGATGCCACTCTGCGATGGTTTCGGCGAGGTCATTCATTGCAAATTTCCAGCTGCCCGACGTTAGACAGCGTCTTCAAGCTGCGCTGATTGCGCGCGCGATGGACGCCGTCGGTCAACCGCACGCAGCGCCAAGACGAGCTGCGCCAAGCTCTTGAGGTTGTGGGCGGGCAGAAAGTCATCCACAAACGGTAGCGCAGCGCGCATGCCGACCGTTTGCGGCCTGTAGTTGCGGCCACCCAAGAGCGGGTTAAGCCAAATGAGCCGATAGCTCATGCGCTGGAGGCGTTGCATCTCCCGAGCCAAAAGCCCGATGTCGCCCCGGTCCCAGCCGTCGCTGATGATAATGACAATGGCTCCGCGCGCGAGCACCCGGCGCGCCCAGCGGATGTTGAACTCGTGCAGGCTATCGCCGATGCGGGTACCACCCCCCCAGTCGGCAACGCTTGCCGCCACGTCGTCGAGGGCCTCGTTGACATCGCGCCTGCGGATCTGCCGCGTGATCCGCGTCAGCCGGGTGCCGAAGACGAACGCCTCGACGCGCCCGATAGCGTGTCGCATTGCGTGGATGAATTGCAGCAACAAGCGCGAGTAGCGGTCCATTGAGCCCGAGATGTCGCACAGTAACACGACGTCGCGCTGCTTGAGCCTCCTCGTGCGAGTGCGCAACTCGAGTGGTTCACCGAATTGCCGCAAACTGGTGCGCAATGTCTGGCGCGCGTCGAACACGCCGCCTCCAGCACCACGGGCCATGCGACGCGATGCGCGTTTGCCGAGCTCGAGTTGCTTGTGGCGGCTGAGCTCGTGTGCCAACTCGACCTCTGCCTGCGTCAGCCGCGAGAAATCCTTTTCGCCAAGCGCTTCGGCGAAACTATAGGTAAAACTGCGGTCACCATCGCGAACAAGTTTTGCGTCGAGGGGCGCCGAGCGGGCGGCGGCCTGCGACGCCGACGCTGCATCCGAAGCCTGCCTGTCTTCAATGGTCGCGGCTGACATGTTCGGTCTCGGTTCATCTGCCGCTGCCGCGCTTTCGCTCTGCTCTGAACGCTCGTCCGGGCCGCGCAGCTGCGCCGCGGCGGACCAAAATGCGTCAAAAGCTGCATCAAAGCGGCGACGCTCGTCGGCACTGCGCACGAAGACGGAGCGACCCGCCGCTCGTACGTCGTCGCGTGACGCAAAACCGATCTCGGAAAGTGCTCGGGCGAAGAGAACAATACGATCTGGTTGCGCACCCAGCCCAAACTTGCGAAGCAAGCGGCCAAAAATAATGAGGTTGAGCGCGATAGGCGGCTGGTTCGTCATGCCAGCGCTGCGGCTTTCTTCGCCTCGTGAACCCGTGCCGCCATTGCGCTATGACGGATCTTCTTGACGTCTTCTTGGTATTTGAGGAGCGCTCCGATTGTCTCGGCGGCGACGCTCTCATCGAGTGTCGTCTTGCCCAGCGCCACGAGTGCGGCGGCCCAATCGATCGTTTCAGCAATGCCAGGTTGCTTATAAAGCGCCTCCGAGCGAAGGGACGCCACGAAGGCGGCTGCCTCACGCGCTAGCGACCGGCTGATGCCTGGAACTTTCGTTTCGGTGATCTGCGCTTCGCGCGCCAGGTCCGGGTAGTCGATCCAGTGGTAGAGACACCGCCGCTTGAGGGCATCATGCACTTCGCGGGTGCGGTTGCTCGTCAGGACCACGATGGGCGGGTGCTTGGCCGTGAAGGTTCCTATCTCGGGAACGGTCACCGAGAAATCGGACAGGAGCTCAAGCAGGAAGGCTTCGAACTCCTCGTCTGCGCGATCGATTTCATCGATAAGCAGCACGGCGGGCGCTTCACCGCTGTCATCGATGGCCTGCAGCAACGGCCGCTTGATGAGAAAATCGGGACCAAAGATTTCACGCTCCGTGGCATCCGAAGTTGCGACTGCTCCTCGCGCTTCGGCGAGTCGGATATGCAGGATTTGGCGCGCGTAATTCCATTCGTACACCGCGTGATTGACGTCGAGGCCTTCGTAGCACTGCAAGCGAATGAGGCGCCGCTGCAGACCGCTCGCAAGCACCTTTGCAACTTCCGTTTTTCCGACGCCCGCCTCGCCCTCTAAAAAGAGCGGCTTGCTCAAACGCAGTCCGAGAAAAATAGAGACCGCAAGGCTGCGATCCGCGATGTAGCGGTGCTCCGCGAGCAGCCGGCTTACGTCTTCGATGGTTTGCGGGCTTAGGCTCATGGACTTATCTGCCTTCACGATGAGAAAGCTGCTGGCCTGCGCGCGACTAAAGTCGTGTCATGGCAGGGCGAGTCCGGGGTCGTCGCAAAATCGGGAACAGTGATTCGTTGGCTTGTCGGCGGTCTGGTGGTGGCCGCCGTCATCGTCCTCATCGCAGCTCTCTACCCGAACGCAAACGCTCCCGAACGTGGGCCGGCACAAGTGATCGGCGGCGAAATGCCAGCAGTCACGCTGCCGGCGCTCCATGGGCAGGAAATCAATTTGGCAACGCTGCGGGGGAAGGATGTGCTCGTGAACGTGTGGGCAACGTGGTGCGGACCATGCCGCAGAGAGATGCCTGCGCTTTCCCGGCTGGCAGGCAGCATGAGTCCTCGCCTCAGCGTGGTGGCAATCGATCAAGGAGAAGATTCGCAAGTCGTGAGCGCGTACGTCAAACAGTTCAACATCGGCTTTCCGATCTACCTTGACCACGATCAGCGCATCGGCACCATGTTTCACCTCGTCGGGCTGCCGAGTTCGTTCTTCGTCGACCGCCGGGGCGTGGTTCGAGATGCCGTTGACGGCGAGATGACATTTCAGACGATGATGGAGAAATCCCAGCGGCTGGTCGCCGGCGGCTAAGAGAGACACATGAAACAGATAGTAGTGCTGGTGTTGGCCGTCTTCGTTATTGCCGTGGTTGCTACCGGCGGCTGCAGCAGTAGCACGACGCCAACCGTGACCGGCTCTCCCACGCCGACACCAAGCTTTTCACCAACACCGACGCCGTCCCCAGGAACTTCGCCAACACCGACGCCTACCGCCGTCAATTTCGTTGTGCTCGCCTATCCGAGCGTGGCGCCGACAACCGATCCTACCTACGGCCAGATCGACGGCTTCGGTCAAGCGACGGCCGCGCCCACGTCGACGCCGCTACCGACGGTCGTCTCGAGCGTCATCACCGTGCATTGCAACCAGACGATTCAATTCTTCAACCTCGATCGGACCTCTTCGATGTTTCACACCGCGTCGCTATTGGGCCAAGCATCGGGATCAAACTGGCCGCTGTGGAACAACGTCAACGGTCCGTATCGCGCAAGCCCTGTGCTGACCGCGATCACCTATCCACAATTCTCGACCGGCACGCTGCTGCCGCTGGGCACGGGCTCATCCAACTCTCTGGTCTACACAACCGGAACCGCCGCAGGTGCCTTCTATTTCGGCGATTACTATCAATACAGCTCGACACCACCCATGAGAACGGTCATCAACATTCTCTGTCCCTAAGCACTCGCTGTCGCTAAGCGATTTTTCAGGATACCATTCAGCCCCGTTTCATTCCGCCGCAGTACGCTCGATAGAGCGGGTGGGATGTTGCGCCCTGTCGTCTCACCCGCCGCCTAGGGATCGCGGAACTGTCGGGGCGAGAGGAATGTGGTATCGTGAACTTTCCAGCGATTTCTAAACTTCAGGCGGCCGCGGCGACGATCGTGGCGGTGACGGCTGTAACCGTTGCTGCGTGCGGTGGCGGCGGTGGTGCGACCGGTTTCGGCGGCTGCCTCGGTTATGGTGGTGGCGGCGGTGGCAGCACTGGCACCGGTAATTGCGTCGGCCATCCACTTTCAAGTCCAACTCCGGCGACGGCAGCGCAGCCCGTTGGATTGCTGCTCACCGGCGAGTCAGCGGTAACCGTGGCACCCTACGGCAGCCTGGTCGGATTCTTCAACGGCACGAACGGCAATGCGCCAAACGGCTCGGGCACGGTGCACTTGACGGCGAACATGACCGTGCAGTTTCACAACGTCGAAGCGACCGGCGGACAGCCTCATACAGCGAGCTTCATCCAAACCTGGGGCGGCTCGTTCCCAGCTTCGCCGACCATTCCGACAACCGCGTCAGCTGCGGGCACGTCCATCTCGAGCGCCGGCTTTAGCAGCGGCAACCTCAACCCGGGAGCGGTGTCAGCGGTCTATAATGCCGGTGGCGCAGGAATGTTTATCTTCGGGTGCGCCTACCACTACTCGTCCAACGGCATGCGAACCGTCGTCATCGTTCAGTGATCGCATGCATACAGCAAATGGGCGTCGCTTATGCGACGTCCGTTTTTCTTTATCGCAGCTTCAGCTTGCCTTGGCTTGCGCCGCCAGGGTCGGTAGTATCTTGAT
>JALYZV010000118.1 GCA_030948685.1 Vulcanimicrobiota bacterium
TGGGTTTCCCATCGCTTCACGCCAGAGCGTGCATCCAAGGCGATCAGCTTGTCATCCAGCGTGGCGAAGAATATTTGGCCTGCATCCATCGCAACGCCGCGGTTGATGAGGCCGCAACAAACGCGCACTGGTTCTACGGTCGCCTGATAGCGCCACAGCTGGGTCCCATTCGTTGCGTCGAGCGCGACAACGGCATGATTCGCTCCGGTCGTGATATACATGGTGTGGCCGACGACGATCGGGGTTGTCTCAAACGACCCATAAACGCCCGCTCTGAACTTCCAAGCCAGCGCAAGGCTGCGGACATTATCCGCGTTGAGCTGTCGAAAATTAACGTGACGGGTGTTGGCAAGCGTTCCTCCAAACGTTGGCCAACCAACGTTTCCGCTTTCGGATCCAAACGCAGGTTCCCGGTCCAAGCACAGCAATGTAGCAAGCACCGCTACTATGAAGCCGGCGTCAACCTTCATCTCGGGATGCTTTGCTGTGCGCGTTATCTGGTCCCGCGTAGACACCGCCGCGCGTTGCTTGCGGTGTGATTGACTCGCGCCTCTACGTGGCAGCCCTCGCAAGTCCTTTATGACCCACTAGTCCTGAAATGGCGTCGGAAGTCCCAAAGCCTTCTGGGCGTCTGGTCGAAAAACCGTTAGATGGCGACTCCGCTGTCCACGGCTCGCGCTTTGATCGGTCGCGTCTATCGCTCTGCCCGCTCGAAGACCGTGGCAGCAAGAATTCAGAGTGTGCGCCGCAGCATAGCAGCCGGCCACGCGCTCAAGGACAAAGTCGCCGTCGTCACCGGCGCAAGTTCGGGCATCGGTCTGGCGATCACGACTGCATTTGCTCGAGCAGGTGCACACTGCGTACTCGTCGCCCGCGAGCGAGAGGCCGGCGCGAGCGCCGCGAGCGAGCTTGCGTCTATGGGTTTGCTCGTCGAACTGGGTGTGGCAGACGTCAGCGATGCTGAACAAGTACGCGATCTTGCGCTCAGTATTTCGCGCGGTCATGAGAAGGTCGACATTTTGGTCAACAATGCCGGTGTGTTTTTAGACGACGACCGCCAAATGCAGGCCAGCGCCATGGACGATACCATCGTGCAGCGAACTCTGGCGGTCAATCTCTTCGGGGCGCTCCATATCTGTTCATCATTCGCCCCACTCATGGCAGCGAGTGGTCGTATCATTAACATCTCGTCAGTGATGGGGCAACTCTCGCGAAGATCCGATGGCTATTCACCGTCGTACCGCCTGAGCAAGGCTGCCCTCAACTCATACACCCAATCCCTCGCGGCTGATCTGCGTGCGCGCGGCGTAATGGTTGATTGCATGCACCCTGGCTGGGTCAAGACGGCCATCGGCGGCCCGAATGCGACAATCGATCCCGAGGATGCAATCGACACAGCCTTCTTTTTGGCCACGCGACCCTCAAGCAACGCCACTGGGCTCTTTTGGTTTGACTGCCAAACAATGAAATGGTAACAAACGCGCTTCAAACGTCGGAGCCGAACGTGACGATCATCGTCACGCCTTGGCAGCATTTCAGCCAAACTAAGCCGGCGTTGGAAAGCATCTACACCTACACGCAACCGCCCTTTGAGCTCGTCTACGTCGACGGCAACTCGCCGCCGCACGTACAGCGCTACCTGCAAGAACAAGCGCGCGCGCGCGGCTTCACGCTGGTTCGACGGGATCACTATCTCACAACCACTGAGGCGCAAAATCTCGCCTCGCCGCACATCCGAACGAAGTATGTCGTGTACATCGAAAATTGGGCGCTGGTAAGCCCGGGATGGCTGAGCTCACTCGTTCGGTGCGCCGAGGAAACGGAGGCTTGGGCAGTCGAGCCACTATACTGCACCGGCGACGTCCGAGCGCCAATCGTGTACTCCGCGGCACCCGAGCTCGCGATCATTGAAGAGCATGGCGAGCGGCGTCTTCATGAAACAGCTCCTTTGGCCGGCAAGCCGCTCGCCGCCGTCCGTGGCCAGCTGAGCAGGCGCACATGCGGCTACGCCAAGTCGCAGTGCATGTTGACGCGAAAGGATGTGGTTGCGCGGTTAGGCGGATTCGACGAAGGATTCACCTCGTATCAAGGCAATCGCGATTTTTCGCTCGACGTCCAGGCGGCAGGTGGACGGATATATTTCGAACCAGAGGCGGTTGTCGTACTGGCGGGTCCTCCACCACTTGCCTGGTCCGACGTTCCGATGTTCTTGTTGCGCTGGAGCGACGCGTGGCTTCAGCCGAGCATCCGCCACTTCGCCCAGAAATGGCGGCTGGACGAAAAAGACAACATGCTGCAAGGCGGGGTGCGATTTCGCAATGTCGAGCGCCGCAAAATGTTCCAGCCTCTGCAACGTGCTACGCAGCGGCTGCTGGGCTGGCGCGGACGACGTGTTGCTGACATTTGTCTCGATGCGTTGTTCGAGCGCGTGCTCGAGCCAACCGTAATCGCGCACCTGGAACGAGCCCGCCAACGCGCGCGAAGCTCGCCGGTCAGCGCAGGTTGCCTCACTGCAGCACGGGCGGAAAGCGATGGCTAAAGTGCTCGCAACAGTGCTTATCACACCGCGCGAACAGTTTAGCAAGGCACGCGCCTCGCTTGAGAGCATCTTGGCGCGCACCGACCCCGCTGTTCCGATTGTCTACATCGATGGAAACTCGCCGACTCCGCTCGCGCGCCATCTCAAGGCGGAGTCAGCCAAGCGCGGCTTCACGCTGATTCGGACCGAGCACTTTTTGGCCGCGAATCAGGCCCGCAACATTGGCTTGCCGCACGTGCGTACCAAGTACGTCGCCTTCGTCGACAATGACGTGAGTGTTGAGCCCGGATGGCTAGACAAACTCATCGCGTGCGCTGAGGAAACAGGAGCGTGGGCGGTAGGACCGCTGTACCTCATCGACGACCCTGCAAAGCAGATCATCCACACCGCCGGGGCCGACCTTCGCATCGTTGAAGAGGACGGCCACAGGCGGCTGCATGAACATCATCGCTTTGGTCACCAGCCCGTCGCGACAGTGCGCCGGCAGCTCGTCCGGCAGCCAATCGATCTCGTCGAGTTCCATTGCATGCTCGTGCGTCGGGACGTCTTCGACCGCCTCGGTCCGCTGGACGAGCAACTCATCTCATTCTTCGATCATGTCGATTTCTGTCTCGATATCGCCGATTCAGGCGGCGTCGTGTACTCGGAACCAGCGGCCGTTGTTACCCATCTCGCTCCACCACCCTTTGCCTTTTCAGATCTGCCCTGCTTTCTGCTCCGTTGGAGCAATGCGTGGATGGAACCGAGCATACGGCGCTTCGCCGAGAAACGCAGACTCAGCCTTTCTGACGAAGATTTTAACGTCCACCGCCGCTATCGCGATAGCCACCGCATGCGGCTGTTGGGACCCACTCGTGCCGCGGTTCGACGGTTAACGGGATCGCGCGGCCTAGCAGCTGCCGACAGGTTTGTAACAAGGATTATTTTTGATCGACTGATCGAACGAACCGTGGTGCGCACGCTTGAGCAGGACCGAAGGCGCAGTCAGTCGGCAGCGCCTGCGCTTCCAGTCGAGAGCGTTTGAAGCAGCGGACCTCTAGGTCCGCTTAGCGCCTGCGCTGTCGCTCATTTGAAGCAGCGGACCTTTAGGTCCGCTTAGCGCATCAAGACGTGCGGTATGCAACTGAGAGATTGTTTCCGCGGGCTCTTCAAAGCAGCAGAAGGGGCGGCGATTCTTGTAGATCTCGCCGCCTTTCGTCAATTTACGTTAATTAACGGTTCGTAAGTGGTCAGATAAGTGATCAAAGGTTCCCGCCTCGAATCCGGCAGGCAGTAGGATGTAGCCAGCGTGAGACTCCCTTCTCGCGGCCCAAATATTTCACCCGGCAGCTTCTCCAAATCTTCGCGGTTTTCTACTGTGTCGATCTCGGCGAAAACGATTTTGAGTTCGGTAACTGAAGCCATGTTTCTGATGTTGCGTGATCTTTCATAAGCCACTTTATACCGCCAAAACAACAAACTCGTCGCTTTCCAGATGCAAGCATGTCGCAAGCTTTCTCGATCCGGCGCCTGCGCGTTTCCGGTTGTTTGGCTGAGCTTATCCAGAGAATCCAGTCCCGGCGCGCGATTGGTGTGATATCCGTCCACAATGCCTGCGCCAGCGGGGCAGCTGCAAGGGCTTTGCGTAGATCCATTGGCACCCTGGTCGCCGGTTCTTCTCCGGTCCGCGTAATCTCCACCGTTACCGTGTCTACAGCGTCTGCGCCTGCAGCATCGTGCATGGCTTTGGTAACCCTGAGCCAGTGACTTCCTTTGCCGTTTGGTTCGAGTGCGGCTCGAAAAGGGAAGCCATTGATAGTTCCCTCAACCCTCGTC
>JALYZV010000131.1 GCA_030948685.1 Vulcanimicrobiota bacterium
CGTTCAGGTAGGTTGCGTGCCCGCGGATAGCCCGGACGATGTCCTGCGGATAACCAAGCGCTTCGAGCGTACGGCAGCCAAGCTCGGGATGCGCTTCCGCAGTTGGGTGAATCTCCCAATCGAAGTCATGGAGCAACCCGACGATGCCGAAGCGCTCTTCATCCTCACCGAGTTTTCGCGCGTAGGCGCGCATGGCGGTCTCCACCGCGAGCATGTGGCGCCGCAGCGCCGGATTGTGCACGTTATCGCAAACGAGCGTCCAGGCGTCGTCGCGCGTCGCAATGAGCTGGTCGGTCGTGACGTCTTTAGAAATAGCCGCTCTCCTGCGGGGGAAACGCGATCAGACGATGCTTATTGAAATGCGGACGTGGGTGCGACAAGATGAAGGCTGCAACATCGGTCGCCTCCTGAGCCGTGAGCGTGCCGGGAGCATTTTGCGGCATCGCAACCTTGACGAACGGAACGATGCGATCCATCCTGCTCATGCCCGCCTTGTCGTTGAACGACTGCGGTCCCCATAGCGGCGGGAACGTCATGCCGACGCCGTTGCCGCTTGCTCCATGGCACGAGGTACAGCGCGCGCCGTAGATTGCCGCACCGCGGCTGACGCTCGCGGCAGCCGGCGCATGGACGGCGAGCGGCCCTTGATTTGGGAAGCCCGCTCCAACGGGAGCGCCCCGCGACAGCCATGCGATATAGGCGGTGATGGCTACCATCTCGTGACTGTTGTACGCTGGCGGCTTGCCGTTCATGCTATAGAGAAAACATTCGGCGATGCGATCCTGCAACGCAATAAAGCGGCCCGCGCGTTTGTTCCACTGCGGAAATCTCGCGTAGCTGCCGAGCAACGAGCCCACGTGCGGCTGCGTGCCAGAGCGGGGGTGACAAGCGGCGCACGACATGCGAGCGGTGATGAAGGAGGCGGCGAACCTGGGCGTCTGCGTTATGAGGTCGCGTCCAGAGCCGATGAGCTCGCCTTGCGGTCCGGGTGGAAACGTTGCCGTCGCATTGACGGTTGCTTGGTTGGTGAGAGTTAACGGACCTGAAGGTCCGTTGCCTCTATGGGCTGCGGCGCAGGCGACGGCTGTGCAGCATGCGGCCGCCAGCGCGATGGAAATGACCGCGTTGCGCGTGGTCATTTGACGACGGGCAGGCCGTCAACTTGCCAGGCTAAGATCCCCCCGAGCAGGTTGTGCACGTCCGTGTAGCCCTGCTCATCGATCATATAATCCTTGATGTGCCCGCTGCGGTTCCCCGATCGGCAGGTGAAAATAATTCTTCGCTCGCGCGGTAGATCGCTCAAACGAGCGGGGATGTCGCCCATCGGGATCAGCTGCGCGCCAGGCATTCTGCCGGCATCCCACTCATGTTGTTCACGCACGTCAATTAAGAGCGCGCCTCGCGCAACCTCGTCCTGTGCCTGCCGCGGCGTGTAATCCTCGACCTCAGGATGGAGCAACCCGCCTCGCTCCGCCATCGATATCTCCTCCACGCATTGTTTTCAGGGAGGCTAGATTATTTCACGCTGACGGGGATCAATCCCGTAGTGCTGGCCGCGATGAAGAGCCCGACTGCGAACACAAACACCGCGAAAACGCGCTTCAGTACGCGCTGATTCAGCTTGCGTGCGACCGACCCGCCGATCCAACTCCCCGCTAGTCCGCCGATAAGGAAGAGGCCTGCCACCGGCCAGTCGATCGTTGGAACCGTGCGGACGGCATGCCCCGCGACCAGGAAATGGCCGAGCAGACTGGAGGCGCAGTTGATGGCGATGACGAGCAGCGACGTCGGAATAGCCTGCCGCATCGGCATCCCTAAAATGAGCACGAGACAGGGGACGATGAGAAAACCACCGCCGACGCCGAGAAAACCCGTCAAAAATCCGAGTCCGACGCCGGACAAGGTTACCGCAGCCCAGTTGGGAGCGGCTCGCTCCTGCGCTTCGTACGTCTTCGAGCGGAACATGAAGTATGACGCGACGATCATGATGAGCGCAAACAACAGCAGCAACATGCGCCCTGAAAAAAACTGCGCCACAAATCTGCCGCCAATGGCGCCAACAAGCCCGACCACGCCGAGGATCAGCCCAGCGCGCGTGTCGGCTGCGGACATGCGGCCCAGATACCCGGCGAACGCCGTGCCGCCGACGATCACAAACGATGTTGGGATGGCAACATGCACGGGCTGGCCGACGAGATAGACGAGAAGGGGGACCGCGATAATCGATCCCCCTCCGCCCGTGAGTCCCAGAGAAATCCCGACTGCGAGCCCGTACAGAAGTAGCGGAACGACAGCCGTCATTGCTAAATGATCGGATAGAGCTTCCAGCCGAGCTCCTGCGCCTGTTGAACCGCTGCGACCCCGGCCGGCACGACCTGAAAGCCCGGCAGCACGTTCTTTTCAAAGTCTGCCAGCACAGATTTCGGATCGGCGCCGGTCTTCATTCCGGTCACAAGCGCAATGCCGGTCATCGCATTGTGGCACACAAAGAACTGACCGCCGCGCTTGAGCACCGCTTGCGCGCTCCAGTCTTGGTAAACGCCGTGTGCATCGTCGGGAGCGGCATTGAGATCAAGGTTCGAATCAGCTTTATAGTAGACGTTGGTTGGCGCCATCGCAAAGGCTTTGCCGAAACCATATTTTGTCCACATGGCGTCGGTGAGCGCGAAGGCGATCGACGGTCCGATAAACACTCCCAGCGTCGCAAGCTGGCCGAGCCCGAGTGAGAACTGATAGGCGTTTATCGCGTTTTGCATGTGGATGTAGATGCTTGCCACGCCGGGCGCGATGATGAGAGGCGAGACTGACTCGAAGACCTGCTTGTGGTCACGGTCGATCGTCAGCTTCTGCATCATCAGCGCTTTGTCGTATTCGTTTTGCTTGAGAATATGGAAGTGGATGGGTGCGCGCTCGACGTCGGCATTCGCAACCGTATCGAGATTTGCCAGCGCAGCGGCCGACACACCGAGCGCCGTGGCGGAAATAAAATTCTTCCTGGATATGGTCATGCAACAGCTCCTTGCTAGAATGCGCAAGATAGGCCGCCACAGTTCCGCCAGCATTCCTGCGGCACCTATCGGCGGCAACAAGACTCAGGGAAGTAACGCTCGACCTCTAGAAGCCCGCCATCGATGCATGCGCGCACCATTGCGGCGGCGGTTTTGACGTTCGCTGCCGTCAGCTTATTGGTCACGGAAATCGTCTCGTGGCCACAAAGTGCTCGTTTGAGGCCAGCGGTGGCTCAAGCCGCTCAATGCTCTATTCAACTCAGTGCCGTCGAAGCAGCAGATCGCGCCGTGGGGTTACGAGACGGCGATGAACTTCAGTTGCCGCAGATGGACATGGCTGCCAGGCTTGCGATTATTTTCCACTACACCCCGACCCAGGCGGCGCGCGCTGGCGAGACGATTCGGCTGGTCGTGCAGCGAGGGAACCAGCGTCTGACCATCCCGTACGTGCTGCGGCACACGGATTCGTTAACACGCTTCTTCGCACAGCTGGGATTCAAGCTCTTTGTGCTGGCTGTCGGCATGTTGGTCTTGTGGCGCGGTCGTGACCGAGCCTCACTTATGCTGGGCATCTGGTGTGTGGGCGTCGGTGTTGCACTGCCCGACGCTTGGTGGGGCGCCCTACCTACAGGCGGCAGGCTGTTCGGTGGCGCCGTCACGGCAGCGCTGTGGACCTATTCGCCGTTCATGCTCTATCTCGTCGTCGAGTCCATCGCAACCGGCGTTTCAACGCGGGCTATCGTTGTCGCGCGAGCTCTCATGCTGCTGACCATCGTGCCCGCGATCGTCGTCCAAGCGCTGAACACGACGGCACAAGGATTTACTGGCTGTGCGCCCGTCTATCTCTCGCCTCTGCTCGTCAATGCAGCATTTGCGAGTTCACAGCTCGTGATCATCGGGTTCTTTGCTGTCAGTTACCTGCGAACGACCGCGTTGGCAAGACAGCGTCTGCGCTGGGTCTTTTGGGCGTTCCTGGTCAGCCGCTTCGGTGTCTTGCTCAACTTACTCAACCGTCTCGCCCCGCATCCGATTCATCTCTCCGGCGTGGAGTGGCTCACCGTCATGATCTTCCCGGCGGGTTGTGCCTATGCAATCCTGCGCCACCGGATCATCGACGTCAACTTCGTGCTGAACCGGACGCTCGTTTACACGATTCTCACAACCGTCGTCATCGGACTTTTTGTCCTGCTCGAAAACATATTGAACGCTTTCGCGGCTGGTCGCGGCGTTGGTCTGGCCGTTGAGCTCGCTGCGGCATTGGGAGTTGGCCTCTCGTTCAGAGCGCTCCACAAAAAGATTGAAGGGGGGATTGAGCGGACGCTCTTCCGGCGCAAGCACGAAGCCGCAGTCGCGTTGCAACAGCTGTCGGAAGAGGCAGCGTTCATGGAAAGTCCGGACGCGCTGTTGGAGCGTGCCACGACCGAAATTCCACGCGCGGTCGGCGCGAGCGGCGCTGCGATCTACGAACGCCGCGCCAGCGGCTATCAGTTGGTGGCAGGCGGCGGTCTTGGCCCGCTGCCCGCGGAAGTCGGGGTCGATGACCAAGCGTTTGTGCGATTGCGCAAACATTTGTCGCATGTCGACCTGGCGGATATCACGAGCGTGCTCGGAACTGATGCCGTCGCATTCGCCTTGGCGATTCGCGGGCAGCTCATCGGTGCACTTGTCTGCGGCCGGCGCGCTCATGGCGAGCACTATGCGCCCGACGAGATTGCCCTGCTGCGCAACGTCGTGCACGAGATCGGCGCCGAGCTCCATGCTATCCGGGCTCGCCAGCATGCAGAACTGCTCGATGCGATCATGGCGGGGAAGATCGACATGCAGACGGCTCGCGCACGATTTGAGACCATCGGTACAACCGTGGCTGACGAAGGTGTGGGTTTTGGACCGAACTAAGAATGGGTGGCAGCCCGACCTGATTCGACCGGCAAACCACCCGAACGCCACCCGTTGAAGCCGTCAGGGATGTTTGTCACGTCTTTGAAACCCAGTGCGCACAGTACGCTTGCAGCCGCCACCGATCGGTCGCCGCCCGCGCAAATGACCATCAGCGGTCGGTTTTTGGGAACCTCGTTTATC
>JALYZV010000135.1 GCA_030948685.1 Vulcanimicrobiota bacterium
CCTTGCAACAGCCGGTCAAAGGTCGCAATTGTCGAGTCCGAGCGGGTCGGCGGCGAATGCGCCTTTTGGGCCTGCATCCCGACCAAAGTCTTGCTGCAGATCAATCGCGGCGCGATTGCCTGTGAGCGCCTTGCGCGAATCGATCTTTGCGTTTCCGACATTTTCTGAAGTGTTGTACAACGCGGCTATGGCGAAACCGCAACAATAGCGCGCATCAGCGTCTTGTCGCTAATCGAATAGTAGAGGTGCACGCGCTCGCCTCGAATGATTGCAGAGGCAGCAAAGGCGATGTCGCTAGCGTTCCCAGTAACGTGGCCGGGTTCGACAATGAAGCCTTCCGAACGGGCAAGAATCGACCGGCAGCCCGTATCCAACTCGAGCCAGCCAATTCTCCAGCGCGCCTCTTTGGTGGCGCCGTTGTAAAACATAACCGGTGACGGATCCGAGCGTAACGATCGGGCCCGGGCTGAGATGCCAAGCGTCCCAGTTCCTAGCACGCGGCTGCAGGGGAAAGTCCTCGAATGCCCATGGCCCCGTCAACGCCGTTGAGGTCGCAAGCCCGATCAACGAGTGGTCGCTCTTCGCATATTCAAAGAACAGCCGCCAGCTTCTGTCTGCTAGCTCGATGACGGTGGCTTCCTTGGTGTTCGAGTAGGTCGTCTCTGGAAACACCGGCCCGTTCTTTGTCAACGAATGTATCGAAGGACCTGAGGCGAGCAACAGCCTGGCCTCGCGCCGCACGGGATTGTAGCCGGAATAAAAGACACGGTATTGTCCATTCGACACGACCGACGGGTCTTCGCAGCCTCCCGCATCAATGGCGTCTGGGCCAGGCGGTAGTATCGGTTCGCGATCCATCACGAAGTGCAACCCGTCGTCGCCGCAGCCGTGATAGACTCGAGCGACCTTCTCATTCGGATTGTCCGAACGGTTGACGGCGCGCACGGCGATCTCGAATCGTCCGTTTTCTGTCCAGACGTACGGGCTGAGCACGTGCATGCTCGACAGTGGTTCGTGCGCATCCAGCGTGAGAGGGTCTTGACGTTGAACTTCAAAGCGCATGCTTAACGAATCATAGGGCGGGCATGGCCGCTGCTTCTCTAGAGAAGGAAGGGGCAGCGCCAAGAGCGCCGCCCCGTCAACGGATCAGGTTTCAGTTGTCAATGAACTTTTACGGTCGCGATCATGCCTAGGTCGTCGTGGAACAGACAGTAGTACGTGAACGTCCCCACCTTGGTAAACATCAGGCTGAAGCTGCCTCCTGGAAAGAGCGGTCCTGAGTTTACGAGCGTCGTCCCGTCATAACTTGAAGGTCCTGAGGGTGGCGCGAAATTGCCGAGTGTCGGGGGCGGCGTTTGACCGGCAATCGGGAAGGTCACCGTGTGCGGTGCTTGGTTTGATTGGTTGGTCCAAGTGACGGTTGTGCCAACCGGCACGTCGACCGATGTGCTGCTCAGCGATGGTCCATCGAGGAATCGGAACACCGATTGATTTGTCGGCGGACCGACAAGGCCCGGGGCAATGCCGGCAGCAAGATGCGTTCCGCCCGGCACGTAGGGGAAGAGCAACACCGACGCGCCCGCTGCGGCCAAATCGGACGCCTTGAGGGTGGCGGCTTCGGCATCGTAATTCGCCTGGGTCTTGGGATAGCCGCTACCGGCAGCCTGCACGATAATCGTGCCTTTCATCTCCGGCCGGTGAAGGAGGCATACGAACGGGTAGGTGCCGGGCTTCGTGAACCGGAGCGAATAAGTCATGCCCTTGAACTTGAATCCTGAACTTGTGTAGGTTGTTCCATCGAAGCTCGATCCGCCAGCCGGAAGCGGAACGGATGGATCCCGGGGTGGCGGCGCAGTATGGCCTGGAACGGGGAACGTTATCGTGTGCGGCTCGCCGCTCGTGAAACGCCATGTGATAGTATCGCCTGCGTTGATGGTCAACGTGTCGGGATACATCCGGAAGCCTTGCAAGGCTTCGGCATTGCACGAAGTACCGGCGCCTGCGAACCAGGTCACGCAAGCGGCGCTCGGCGATGGCGAGGCGCTGGTTTGTCGCAGACCGTTTTGTGAGTTGTTGGGCAGGCTGGACAGAACATTGCCGCCGGAGCCGCCCCCGCAGCCGATGAGTGTCGCCATGGAAAGCGATAAGGCAACACCGAAATACAAAATACCCCGATCGCTG
This sequence comes from Vulcanimicrobiota bacterium, assembly GCA_030948685.1. Classification (GTDB taxonomy): domain Bacteria; phylum Vulcanimicrobiota; class Vulcanimicrobiia; order Eremiobacterales; family Eremiobacteraceae; genus JAFANK01. The sequence goes on from JALYZV010000135.1 coordinate 2,182, forward strand.
AATCGACGCATTGCAACCTCCTTGCGCAGAGCCGTGACATGAGGAAAGGGTGGACGCAGTATTTGCGCGAGCGAGGTAAGTTCCCCCGACCAGCCGTTCGAGGAAACGCGTCTGCGTGCTCGCAGACTTATAGACGAGAAGAGGGCCCGATCTTCGGCCGCTGAAGCAGGGCCCCGCCTTCACCTGATCGATCAACAAGGAGACTGTTTTGATAATGAAAGCGAGCGCGCTTGGTTTTGCCGTGGCGGTTGTCGTTGCCGGTTTGCTCGTTACTCCATCAAGTGCCGCGCCGCCGACCCTAACCGGCAAGATGACAAAGCTCAACTACCTGGTTGGGCTCTGGAACTGCCAGACCAAAGTACCCGCGATGCAGTCGATGCCAGCGCACACGGCAAAAGGCACCGCCTCCTTTGAGGTCGAGCCGGGCAATACCGTGGGCTTCCGCATCACGTCGGAGCGCTATTCGGCTGCAGGCTACCTGGGATATCTTGATGTCAAGCAGCTGTGGTGGACGTCGGGCGCCGATAATTTTGGCGGTGTTACGTTTGAAACCGGCAAGAGCAGCTCCGGTAATGTCTACACGATAAACGGCAGCTCCATGCTTGGTGGATCGTCAGTGCCCACTCGGGATACGATTACCAAGGCGAGCGATATGAAATACGAAGACGTCTACCAGCTTCAGAAGAACGGCCAGTGGGTATTAGGTGCGGACTCGGTGTGCACCAAGCAATCGCGCACGCCCGACTAGATCGCCTTGCCGTCATCCTCCGAACCGAGCAGGATCGGGCGCAGTAAGGGGATGGGTGGATCGCCGTGCGCCAGCAACGCATCGTGGAAGCCGGCGAGCGTGAACGTATCGCCCATCTTCTTCTTATAGTCGTCGCGCAGCTTCAAAATCATCAGCTTGCCTATCGTGTAATAACCGTACATCGGATCCTGCGTGCCGCGCAGCGCCTCCAGGTGTGAGGCTTGATGTGACATGGAGGCATTTTTCTCAAAAAAGGCGGTGGCTTCGTCAACCGTCATGCCTTGCGTGTGCAGTTTGACGCCGACCACGTAGCGGGCTTCACGGGTCAGCGCCAAGGCGAGTTGCGCGAGACGAACTCGCGGATCGCCGCTGCCCCAGCCTTCGTCAACGATCATCTGCTCGTCGTAGTGAGCCCACCCCTCGGCGAATTCCGGGTTGGATAACAGCTGCCGTGTGAGGCTCAAGTTTAGGTGCTTGTCGATCGCATAGTTGACAAAGTGACCGGGCATGACTTCGTGCGCCGAAACGATGGGACGCGAGTAGTCGTTGAGATGACCCAGCAGCTGCTCTTGTTGAGCCAAAGGCCACGCTGGATCCGGAGGCGTCACGAAATAGTACGTCTGCGTCGCCACTTTCTCGAGCGGGCCGGGCGGATTGAAAGCGGCAATGACCTGTGACCGCCCGAACGACGGCGTCTCGACAACCTTGAGGTCAGAGTCCGGCGGCAGCGTGATGATGCGGTGCGTGTTGATGAAGGCCCTCAGATTGGTGACGTCGCGCTGGGCAGCGGCCAGCACTGCTTTTCCGGAGGGATGCTGGCGAGAAAGCGCCTCATATACTTCGTGCGGTGTGTGATGCGGATCGATCCGGTGCGCGACCGCCGCGAACTGTTCCTGCGTTGCGCGCAGGGTGCGCTCGCCAAGAGCCAGGTATTGGCCTACCGGCATGGTAAGCGCATCAATGTAGAGCAGCCGTTGCTGATACGCTTGCTTGCCAATTGCAAATGTACCCGAGGGATGCGCAAGCGGCCCTCGCTTGATCCACTGCGCGTACTGACCAAGCGCTTGAATCGCGTTGGCGTTGGCAGTTTTGAATTCTCGCTGCAGGGTCGCGTCCTTGACGGCCGCAAAAGCCTGCGGCACGTCACTCCTAAAAAAGTCCACTGAACCGGCCGAATCCTGGTAGGAAACTTCCGCCGTCGCGGCGTCGACGCTCGTGATGTTGTTGCGCCCTTGCAACAAGAGGCGCGGAATCTGCCGTTCCCGCGCTATCGCGTAGCGCAGCCGATCCGGCAAGGGGGCATACTTGTACGCCATCGTTAGAAAGATCGCTGCACTCGCGGTCTGGGCATAGAAGTCCGGATCGTGTCGCCAGTTTGCCTCAGTAGCGGTGGTCAGCAGTTCGTCTTCGATCCCCCAAATCAGCATTTGCCGATCGATCCGCACCTCTGGGGACAACGACGCGGGAGTGATTGCATTCAACTTTGCCAGAGAGTCCTTGTCAAGCGCGACCAGCGACGCAAAGTGCTGCGGCGACAAGTCGTTAAGCTTGCCGTCGTACTCGTGCGTGCCGGCGGCTGACGCCGCCAATGGGTCCTGCGCAAAGAAGGTATGGAAATATGCCTGAGCCAGCGATGTATATGCGTCGTCGGCAGACGGCGGTTGAGCCGACCCTTGCATCCCGAGGCCGTTTATGCAAATGACAACGACCGCAACAAGGCAATACTTCCAGTATCTCATGCCACCCTCACCTTTGGTTTTTGATGTTCCGCTGTTTTTGAGCTTCCGCTGTAATGACGGGCGCGGCACATGCGTGCGCGCCCGCCTTACCCGAGAAACTCGCGTGATTTCCAGTTTCTAGTGCACCATGTTCATCGTCATTGGGCCGGTGCCCGTGCTTTGAACGATCGTCTCACCCTTGGCCGATGCATAATGCTGCAGCTTCGCCGGAATGAGCATGAAGGTGCCCGGTGTTAGTGGCTTGAGCGCTGAAGCGTCCCAGCTGTGGCCCGCCGCGAAGAGAAACGTGCCGCTTAAGACGGTCACCCGCTCCATATCGCTGTGCTCGTGCACGGGGACCTTCACGCCATCTGCAAGCTTCAGGCGAATCGTATAGAGCGAACCTACCTTCGTCGGATCTCCATAGACCGTTGCCATCCAGGCTCCGTCGATGCCCTTGACGGGGGTCCACTTCAAGCTGTCTGGCGTGACGATCGTCGTGGTTGCCGTCGCCATTGCCGACGGCATGTCTGCCGAAACGATACTCAGCGCACCGATCGCAGTAATCACTGCGAGAGCGAGTATCAGGATAGTCTTCTTCATGCTCCCTCCTGACTGTAAGGTGATGCCGCGGGGTGGAAGCGGGCTTGAGTCCTTTGCGGCCGGGATTCCTCTGAAACGCGGTACGTTGAGAGGGCGCTCAATGATTCGCGCCAACTACTCGCGTGTATCATGAACGACGGCAGAGACATCTGGATCTCGAAGGGAAGATTTGAGGGTTTTAGCGACGGTGTATTCGCTATTGCGATCACCTTGCTCGTCTTAGGCTTTCAGCCGCCCAAGCTGGCGATCGTCAGCCAGCCGGCGATGGTGCGCGCTCTCATCGACCTTTGGCCTCAATATGTCGTCTACGCTGCAAGCTTCGCAACCATCGGCATCATGTGGTTCAATCACTATGCACTCTTTCACCACCTCCGGCAAGTCTCGTATACGGCTCTCATCGCAAACCTGGCGCTGCTGCTCTTTGTGAGCTTCTTACCGTTTCCGACGCTGCTGTTGGGACTCTACGGATTGCTACCCGCCTTGGTCTTCTTCTATTCCTTGACTTTTTTTGTCATCGCGCTGTGCTTCAACGTGTTGTGGTACGTCGCAACCCTCAGGCATGGCGAACACGGCAGTTTGGTCGGCTTGATCCGCACGCGTAACCTGTGGAACTCACTCGGGCTCATTGCATACGCCCTCGCGATGGGGCTTGCAGCGGTGAGTCCGGTAGCAAGCATTGCGCTCATCGTCCTCATGGCGGTGTACTATATGCTGCCCTCGACCGTCCGCTCCACACTGGTCGCGACGGCGGCCGCACACGTAGGGGAGTGAGCGACGCTTTTTCCTTAAACGGACCTAAAGGTCCGTTGCCTCAAAGGTCCGTTGTTTCAAAGGTCCGTTGCTTCACAGGTCGAGCTTCAGCACCACTGGGTCAGCGAATGTGTGCTCGGGCCTGAGTTTGCCGTTTGCGGCGACGTAAAAATTCTGGGAGTTTGCCACGTAATAGAGCGTTGATCCCACGATTGTGCCTTCGGTCGGTTGTTGGAAGATCGGGTTGCGATACTCAAGAGTCTGCTCGCTGACTACACGACTGCCGCTGGAGTCGAGATAGAACCGCGCAACACGCTCCGTGCCGATGCTTTGCACGCCGATGAGGCTACCGCGGTAATAATACAGACCGTCGATACCTTCCAGCGTCACGTTCGGCGGATGCGAGAGCGTGCGATATTTCTTCGTACGCAGGTCGACGACGTCGACGCCGCCGTTGAAGTACGCGACGTAAAGATAACGCTGCGTGGGATCGAGGTCTATTCCATTAGGAAAGTCACGCGTATATCCCGGCACGAGTACCTGCAGTTTGCGAGTCGCAGCAGGCAGCCAATAGAGCGTGTTGGCGTAACTGTCGCTGATGTAGATGTTGCCGTTGTGGTCGAGGACGAGGTCGTTGAAGAGATGCCGAGTTTTGCCACCGCCGATGACGTACTTGTGGAGCAGGCGGCCGCTGCGTACGTCGACATTGAGGAGCGCCGACGAGCCGTTTGTTTGCGGCGTTTCATTTTCGGCCGCGGTACAGAGCCACAGCGAATTCGTCATGCGGTCGATTCTCATACCGATGGCCTCCCACAGGCCATACTGATAGGGACGCAGGAAATCGCGGACCCGTCCTGCGCCGTCGACCCGGACAACGCCGCGCCTGTAAATGCTGCTGACGTACCAGGTTGTGGCCGCTTCGTCAAACGAAACGTTCTCGGGCACCATCTCGGGGTCGTGCACGGTGAACACGACTGCGCTCCGATGCACCGCAGGATACTCCGCTGCGAGTTTTTGGACGATCGCCTGATAGTCCCCGATCCGATTCATGGCTGCAAAAAGCGGATCGTTCGATGGGTTCCAGCCTTGATGCAGCGCAACAACCTTTTTCAGATACCGCAGCGCATCGCAGTAGCGTTTGGCCCGCGCGTATAGCTCCGCAAGGGTATATTCGACGACTCCGGGATCGTGATGCCTGGCCACTAGCTTCTGCATGTCGGCGATCTGGCCGGCAAGAGCCGGGCTTGGCGTGGCGTACCCGGCAGACTGCTGCTCAGCTTGAGCGCAGCCGACCGGCGGTGGCACTGACGGCGCGGCTGAGAGCTTGGTCGGTAGTGCGCCGCCCATAGCCACAATCGCGACCAACAACAGGGAGGCGATGAACAAAACTGATCGCGCGTGTTTGTCCATACACCTCTGAACCTTATGGATGCCGCCCTTCATTACATTCCGCTAACGTGGACCTGAGCGTCGGCTGAATTCCTCGTGAACCGCTGGTCGTGGAACTCACTTGTCTTTCAGCGCTGCCCTGTATTTTCGACAGTGACAGGGAATTTAGGGAGAATGCAATGGAGCAAGAATTTTCACTCCTCGAGAGTGCGAGGAACTTTGTCCTACCGCTTGTCGCAGCGGCGATGCTCGCCGGATGCGGTGGTGGCAGCGGAACTTCTTCGGTCACACACATGCCGGCCATACAACCCGGCCAGGTGCTGTCAACAGCGACGCTGCGTGGCGCGCCCGGCTTCGTGAACGCCGCAGGCTTGACGGTCTACGTCTTTGACGCGGATCTCGCAAGTCCGGGCCACTCTGTTTGCAACGGCGCCTGCGCTGCGAACTGGCCGCCGCTGGCAGCGCCTGCGTCAAGTCTGCCGGCACCATGGTCGACAATCACCCGCAGCGACGGCAGTTTGCAGTTGGCCTACTCGGGGCGGCCTCTCTATATGTTCGCTTTCGATACGCGTGCGGGCGATACAAACGGGGACGGCGTGAATGCGTTCGGCGGGCTGTGGCACATCGCTCGCCCGAAAGCGGTGAGCTCGGCAACAATGGGCGGCGGCGGACCTTACTAGTTCTCGGGATACTATACAATTTGGGGCGGAGCGACATCGCCGCCCCAAACGGACTGCCAGGTCTGCTCAAGTCTTAAGGCGACTTAACACCGCTTCCTCAGCCGGCGTGTAAAGGTCCGCAAGTGCGCGCACCATAAGTGGCGCGGACGATGAAACCAGCAGCCTTGACGTTAACGGCGGCCACGTTCGCTCTGTCACTTTTTGCATGCGGGCACCGCGCCGGCGGGCCTGCGGGCGGGCCCGGTGGGATGGGCAATTTCGCCATGCCTGTGGCGGCAGCGCCGATCACGCGCGGCGATATCGCGTCGACTTTCACCGTGACCAGCACGGTCGTGCCGCTGCAACAAGCGTCGCTGTCGTCGGTCATCTCCGGCAACGTGCTGTCGGTTTCCCATCAGATCGGCGAGCACGTTCGCAAGGGCGAATTGCTCGTCAAGATCGACGATAGCACATTGCTGGGGCAGCGCGCACAGGCGGCTGGCCGGCTCGCGCAGTTGCGCGCGACCTACGCCGGCGGCACGACCTCGGCGCAAGCGAATTTGCAGTCAGCGAAGACCGCGTACGACACCGCCAAGGCTAACCTCGAGCGCAACCAGACGTTGTTCAACCAAGGCTATGTTTCCAAAGCCGGTCTTGACGCGGCACGTGCAAGTGCGGCTTCGGCCGAAGCCGGCTATCGGTCTGCCCTGGTGGCCGCACAAAACGCCAGTTTGAGCGGCAACGGCCAAAGTGCCGCGCTGGCTGACCTGCGTGCCGCACAAGCTGCGGTGCAAATATTCGACGCGCAGATTACGCAGACCAACGTGAGCGCGCCCTTCGACGGGATCGTCACCGCGCGGAACGTCGACCCGGGAACTCTTGCTTCGCCCGGCACGGTCCTGATGCAAGTCGCACAGCTCGATCCGGTGTTCGTTGACGCGGGCGTTTCCGGCAGCGACGTGCAGTCCTTGCGCATCGGCAAGCCGGTCAGCGTAACGGTCGACAGCATCCCGGGGCGCGTATGGCACGCTCAGATCTCCTATCTCAGTCTTGCAGCGGTTTCCGGAACGCTCACCTATCCCGCACGCATTCGCGTCGCGAATCCGGATCTCGTCTTGCACGGCGGCATGGTCGCCAATGTCGCGATCGAGCGAACGCGCAAGCGCGGCGTTCTCTTGGCGCCGCGAGCAGCCGTCTTTCAGACTGAGGCCGGCTACGCGATGTTCATTATCGATCAAGGCAAGGCGAAATCGATCCCCATTGAGGTCGGTCTCGAGAACGATCAGCAGGCGGAGGTGAGCGGCGAAGGACTCGCGCCCGGGGTCATGGCGATCCTCAACCATTCGGTAACGTTGCAGCCGGGCAGTCCGGTGCAGCCGTTGCAGGCGGGTAGTGGTGGGCCGCCGCCCGGCGGCGGACCATCCAAAGCTTCAAAGGGAAAACCGCAACAGGGCAAGCCGCAGCCAGGTAGCTCGTATTGACCTTCACGCCTGCGAGGCCACGCTAATTGTTCACTAAGTTCTTCATTACCCGCCCGATCTTCGCTTCGGTCATGTCTGCACTCGTGCTGCTGGCAGGCGCGATTTCACTGCCGTCGTTGCCGGTCGCGCAGTATCCGGCAATTTCGCCGCCACAGATCAGCGTGCAGTCAACCTACATCGGCGCGAATGCCGAAGCGGTTGAGTCCTCAGTCACAAACCCGCTCGAGCAAGCGATAAACGGCGTCGAGGGATTGCGTTATCTCTCGTCAGCAAGCGACGACAGCGGCAGCAGCAGCATCACTGCCACCTTCTACCTCGGTCGCGATCAAGACCGCGCGGCTTCGGACGTCCAGAACCGCGTGAACGTCGCCCAAGGCGTGTTGCCCGCCCAGGTCAAGCAAACGGGTATCTCCGTCACGAAGAATTCGTCGTTCTTCGTCATGGCCATCGCGTTGACGTCGGACAACCCCAAGTACGACAACGTTTTCCTGAGCAACTATGCGGATCGCTACATCACGCAGTCGCTCAAGCGCATCAAAGGCGTGGGCAACGTCATCATCTTCGGCGAGCGCAAGTACGCGATGCGGCTGTGGCTCGACCCCGCCAAGCTACAAGCATACGGCCTCACCGCCAGCGACGTCACCTCCGCGCTCACCGAGCAGAACGTGCAAGTCGCCGCGGGCGCAATCGGCCAGCCGCCCGCGCCGCGCGGTCAGGCCTACGAGTACAAAGTTCGGGTGGCGGGGCGGCTAAGCTCGGTATCCGAGTTCGAGAACATCATCGTAAAGTCGGGCAACGGCTTTCTCGTCCGTGTCAAAGATGTTGGGCGCGTCAATTTAGGGGCCGAAAACTATGCCACCGATCTAAACTTCAACGGCAAAATCTCGACTGGCCTGGGCGTGCTGCAGTTGACAGATGCCAACTCGCTCACCGTCTCCGCGGGCGTTCGCGCGGCGATGGATGAGCTTGCCAAGCAGTTCCCTCCCGGCGTCAAATACAGCATTGCATTCGACTCGACGGTCTTCGTCAAAGAATCGGTGCGAGAAGTCATAAAGACGCTCGTGATCGCGATTATGCTGGTCGTGCTGGTCATCTTTCTCTTCCTTCGGGACTGGAAGACAACGCTGATTCCGGCGATCACGATCCCGGTCTCCCTGCTGGGCACGTTCGCTCTATTGAAAGTCTTCGGTTTTTCCATCAACGTGCTCACGCTGTTCGGCTTGACGCTGGCCACAGCGCTCGTCGTCGACGACGCGATCGTGGTGATCGAAAATATCGTTCGCTACGTCCAAGAGCACAAGAAAGACCCCGTCGAGGCGGCACCGCTCGCAATGCAAGAGATCGCAAGTGCGGTCATCGCCACCTCGCTTGTGCTGCTTGCAGTCTTCGTGCCCGTCGCCTTTGTGCCCGGCACCACAGGGGTGCTCTACAAACAGTTCGCGCTCACCATCGCATCGACGATTACGATTTCCGCCTTCACCGCGTTGACGCTTGCGCCGGCACTGGCTGCCATCATGCTCGAGCCTGGCGAAACGCGGCACGGCCGTTTCATGCAGGCGGTGGGAAGAACGATCGACCGGATCCGAGCGGGCTATGGGCGCGCGCTTCCAAAGGTGATACAACGACGCGCCATCGTGCTGACGGCGTTCGTGATCTTGCTTGGGCTGACCGTGTTCATGCTGCGGATCGTTCCGACCGGGTTTGTGCCTGATGAAGATCAGGGCTATTTCATCGTCATCGAGCAAGCACCGCCCGGCGTGTCGTTGCAGTACAACGACAAGATCATGGACCGGCTACAACAGACGCTGCGTTCGGAATCCGACATCCTCAACATTTTCAGCGTCTCCGGTTTCAGCTTCAGCGGTGTCGGTTCAAATAACGGCATCATGTTCGCGTTGCTGAAACCATGGGCCGAGCGCAAACACGCAGATCAGTCCGTGCAGGCGATCACCAACCGGCTGAACGGAAAATTTATAGGCCTGCCAGGCGCCCTCTCGTACGCCGTTGTTCCGCCTGCCATACCGACCGGCAACATCGGCGGATTTCAATTCGAAGTTGAGGACCGGACTAACCTTGGGCTGCAAGCCATGGCGCAGGCCGCAGGGATCATAGAGTACCACGCCTTTCAGACGCCGCAGCTTCAGGCCCCCGTCTACACGACCTTCCGGGTCGACAGCCCGCAGGTTCAGCTGAACATCGACCGCAACGCGGTGGAAGCACTGCACGTCAAGCTCAGCGACGTCTTTGACACGCTCCAGGTCATGCTCGGTTCTGCTTACATCAACGACTTCAACTATCAAAACAGATCGTATCGCGTGTACGTGCAGGCCGATGCGCCGTTCCGGGCGCACGTCGATGACCTGAGCCGCATTTACGTCAACACGAGCGACAAGAAGCTCGTACCGCTGACATCGTTCATGTCGGTCACGCACACGCTCGGCGCACCTGAGATCGACCATTACAATCTCTTTCGTTCCATGGAGTTTAACGGCTCGGCTGCGCCTGGCTCCTCATCCGGACAGGCGATCGAGGCGATGCAGAATATTGCGAAACAGTCGCTGCCGCAGGGCATGGGGTACGAATGGTCGGGTGTGTCGCTGGATCAAATCGAAGCAGGAAGCGTTACCATTTTGATCTTCGCCCTGGCCGTATTGTTCGTGTTCTTGGTGCTGGCCGCGCAGTACGAGAGTTTGATCGATCCACTCATCATTATCATGGCGGTTCCGCTGGCGATTTTGGGAGCGCTGACGGCCATCTGGCTGCGCCATCTTCAAAATGATATTTTTACACAGATAGGCCTTGTCATGCTCGTGGGTCTGTCAAGCAAGAACGCGATCTTGATCGTGCAGTTCGGCAACTTGCTGCGGCAGCAAGGCATGCCCGTACGCGAGGCCGCAATTCAAGCAGCTCGCACGCGGCTGCGCCCGATCCTCATGACGTCATTCGCCTTCATCTTCGGCATTATGCCGCTCGTGTTCGCAACGGGAGCCGGCGAGGCAAGCCGTCATTCGCTTGGGACCGCGGTGGTGGGCGGCATGCTCGTCTCTACCCTGCTCAACCTGTTCATCATCCCGCTTTTGTACGCGCTCATCGCCGGAGCCGAAGAGCGCATGCGCGAGCGGCGGGCGTTGCGCAAGGCGCAGGCGCAGCCGGCCGAATAGGCGCGGCCTACGTCAACGCGGCGAGCTCTTCCCTCGTGATGCGATGGAACGAACTGCGGTAGCCGTAGTAGATGCCAAGGGCGTAAAACAGTGCGTCGATGGGGTTGAAGCCGGCAGCGAGCATCCTCCAGGTAATCTGCGGGGTCATGCGCGCCGCCACGTCGGAAAGTGCCATGTGCTCTTGCGTTGCTACGACGATCATCACCGTCAGGATATTGCCAGCGGCGCAACCCAGTAGCGATAGCACGGCGCCGGCATAGCCAAAAACCGGATCGATGCCTTTACCGAAAACGCGTACGCCGTAACCCGTGATGAATCCGACGCCGACTGCCTCCCAACCGATTTGGAACTTGGTGAGCACCG
>JALYZV010000136.1 GCA_030948685.1 Vulcanimicrobiota bacterium
GATAAAATGGCCGCAGCAGCTCGGCAAGAATGCGTCTGCTCCATGACCCGTCTACCAATGTGGGGACATGATTGTTTCAGCCAGATCGTGCTTCAGGCCAAATACAGCACGTGCTTGGCGCACATCCCAGGGCAATCTGCGCGCGCCCCTAAAGCTTAACCTCGTATGCACAAAAATGTACCGCCGATCGTACGAACTCAGCAGCTGACAGGCCGCCGCGTTCAACAAGGCGATCTTGAATATGTCCTCGAGGTCGATAGCGACATTCGCATTCAGCGTTGGCTCTCTGGAAGAGTGCAAACTGAAGAGGAATCACGCGAGCGTCATGTCCGCTGGATGCGAGAGTGGCAAGAGGTTGGCCACGGGTTTTGGATCTTCAGCGATGCTGAAGCCGCGATTGTCGGGCATGGGGGCATCTTCCGCTCACCGCGCGAGGAAGGTGAAATCGAAGTCGGCTACGCTCTCAAACCTGACTACTGGGGTCACGGCTTTGCGACCGAAATAACGCGACTATCGCTGCAAGTCGGATTCGAAGTTGGGTTGGCGCGTATTATCGCCATTGCGCAAGCCGCAAATGTGGCATCGCGCCGCGTGATGGAAAAATGTGGGATGGTCTTCGAGGCGGAAAGAGCGTCACCCGACGGCATCAATGGCGTTCGCTACGCAATCGGGCGAACCGCAGCATTCGCGTCGAAAGAAGAAGGCCGAAGGGCCGCCGACAATGCCAACTGACTTTCGAGATGGGAAGACGTTCCCACGGCGAGGCCGAGAGTAGCCTAATGTCAAAGTCGACAACGAAGAAGCGACCACCGGTGCATCCCGGCGAGATCCTTCAGAAGGAGTTCATGGCCGAACATGGTCTGAACGTTAATAAGGTGGCCTTGGCTCTCCGAGTCCCTGCCACTCGTATTTTTGAAATTGTCAACGGGCGCCGCAGCATTACGGCTGACACGGCCGTACGATTAGCTCGCTACTTCGGTACCACGCCAGAATTTTGGTTGAATCTTCAGGTTCGCTTTGAGCTGGAGATGGCAGAAGATGGTCGAGCAAAGGTCGACAAGGAAGTTCAACCAATTTCTGTCTAGAATCTGCACCTGTCCCTGTGGCAGGCGCCGGTGTAACCCACGCGCAGGCATACATATTCAGTCGATACGAGGCGAGCGCTCCTCAAGCTCACGGCTGGGTCGAGCTTTGCGGCGCTTAGTCTTTATTGCGTTTGACCGATGCCGACCCATGCAGCGCGCATAAGAGCAAGAGTGGATCGCGGGAGCGCGATTAGGCCGTGCCGAAGACATGGATAAGGCGATACGGTTTCTTAGTGATTCGTCCGGCGCTGCTTTGATCGCCTCGCCTTGGCGAGGATCCGGGATTATGCGCTACACCCCCCAATACCCAAGCCATGGATGCGACTAACATAGACAACCTGAATTCGCCGGTTCGTCGATTTTGGCGAGCCGTCAGCGTCGTCGCTTCGGCGGCAGTGGTCATCGGACTGACCTTTCCAAACGTCTTTATTGACAACTGGGACTTCCTAATTCCAGTAAGTCTCGGAACTGATTGGACGGTCACAGCGGTATATCCACCCGCAGATGCATGGCTCCGCGTCGGAGACCGCATTGATCCCTCTTCATTGTCACCAGATGGCCGACTCACAGTGTCTACTGTGCGCGCCCTTCCGCCGGGCACAAACTTGCCGCTTACGATCGAACGCGCGGGGCGAAGGATAGGGATTACCATACAGAGCCCGCGCAGCCAAGCTCCACAGTCAACATTGACTTGGGTGAAGCGGGTAAGCGCGAGCCTCTTCATCATCGTTGGCGCTTTGCTTGTGCTCGTGCGTCCATGCCGGATGACGTGGGGGTTCTTTCTTTTCGCCTTGGGAAGCAACGGTGGTACTCCATATATTCTCCAATACATAGCACCGCCATCATTCGACGCAGGTTTTTTCGTCCTCACACACATTATCCAGGACGGCCTCGGGACCGCCGGATTCTGGATGTTCGCCTCACGTTTTCCAAGCGATGTCGCGTCTGGCTGGCGTTTAAAGATCGACCGGTGGGCGCCCCTGGCTGGGCTGATCGCCTCCATCGCTGGCAGCCTCTCCTATGTTGCGATTTTCCAAGGATGGCGATCCTTTCAGACGTGGGTGAACGCATATTTTTACCTAAGCGAGGCGCTTCTCACCGTTGGCATGTTGACTCTCATAGGTGGCTACTTCCGAATAAGCGCAAGTGAACGGCAGCGGCTCAAATGGGTCGTAGGCGGATTCGCTATTTATTTGGGGGCTGTTGCGTACGTGAATGTCTCGTATTACCTGCCGGGTGGCGGTTGGCCGGCGTCTTGGGTCGCAGCGGGCTATACGATCGACATCCTCAATGCAACAAATCTGTTCATACCTGCAACCGTCGTTTACGCCGTTCTCAAGCACCATGTCCTCGACATTAATTTCGTGATCAGCCGGGCGCTTGTATTTGGTACGCTGACGACAGCGCTCGTCGGTATTCTTGCGCTCGTAGACTGGTTTTTCGAAAAGGCTTTGGTGCATCAGCAGTTTGCTATCTACGCAGAGGTGGGTGTGGCGCTGGGTTTCGGATTCGGGTTGAACGGCATGCATCGCCGCGTTGAGGCGTTCATTGATAGAGTATTATTTCGCCGCCGGCATCTCGCGGAAGCGCGCCTCAAACGCATCGCTGCGGGAATCTCGCATGCTGTTTCCAGCGACGCCGTGGACGCTTCGCTTGTTACGGAACCAGCTGACGCGTTTCAATTGACGTCCGCCGCAGTCTTTCGGAGACAAGACAGCTCGAGTTTTGTCCGCGCGACTGCTGTCGGCTGGCCCAACGATTCGGGTCAACAGCTGCACCCAAACGATCCGATTATTCTCCACATGCAGGGCGAACGCGGACCCATGCGCCTGCGCCACGTCAAGATAGAAAAGGACAATTTCCCCAGCGACGCTGCAGCTCCAATCATCGCCTTTCCATTGTTGGTAAGGCATCAACTCGAAGGTCTGGCACTATACGGAGCGCACGTGACCGGTGAGGATATCGACCCCGACGAAACACGAATGCTCGAGCGGCTTTCAACGAGCGCGGCTGCTGCCTACGACCACATCGAGGCTCAAGATCAGCGGGCGAAGTTCCAAGATATGAAGGACAAACTCGACGCCGCGCAAGGTAGGATCGACGCACTCATGGCGTCACAGCACAATCAAAATGCGCCAGAAAGCAGACTGGCTTATGAGTGAGCGAGTCGTGACATGAGCACGAGAGCAGCGGGTGTGAGGCATATTCCCGAAGCGGAACACCAGTTCGCTTGCGTAGACACCCAGTTTGGAGATAACGTAGGGCCAACAGAATAAGAGTTCCTCTGAGGTAGCATATAGATGGCTAAAGCGCTATTCGAAAAAAACATAGAGTTCCTCAAATTCCTCAACCTAGTACGCACTAACGATGTCGTTCGTAGGAAGCTCAAACGGAAAGATTTCTCCGTAATTAACGATTACCCAAGACTATCCCGCGAGGAGCGCGCTGCACTAAAAGTCATTGACTGGGAGCATACTACATTCAACCTCACGGAGAAAGACATAGAGAAATTTGGTCTTACTAGAAAACGAACCCCACGGCTTGGTGGATGGTCGGTAAGAAAAGTTGGCAGAAAGTATGTCATGCAGGTCATACACAAAATGCACAAATAGTGGAATTGGCATGCAACGCATAGCGATTCAAACGGAAGACTGCCTCAGCCTGTTGATTTGGAACACGTGTAACGCCCGATGCGCACACTGCGGCCCGATGAGCGGCCCGGGAGATAAAACCGGTGTTACACATGAGAAGACGCTGAGCTTAATTAGGGAGGCTGCGCAACTCTATAAACGCGGGTGGTGCCTGTCACTTTCAGGGGGGGAGATCTTCCTTTACTATGATAGACTATTAGAATACGTGTCTCTTGCTCACAGCTTAGGCGGCTACACAACCCTCATAACAAATGGGTTCTGGGCAACGTCGGTAGAAGTCGCTAAGGAAAAACTACGCCCTTTGAAAATGGCCGATCTTCGTCTCCTGGGGATCAGCGCCGATCGCTTCCATGAACCCTACATACCATTGCAGCGCATAAAGAGCGCAATTATAGCCGCCAACGAGATCGGCATCGCCGTGCAGGTTAGATCTGTGGCTTCTCGCTCCGGACGGCTGTCTAATGTCCTGAGGAGCATTGAGGACGCCAACCCCTGGTTCGTCCAGTTTATGGAAATGCCGCTAATCCCTGAAGGCAGGGCTCGCGATATCGATGAGTCAGAGCTATTCCTCGAGGATGACATTCCCAACGGCAAATGTCCGGCTGCCAGTTTAACTCTAAACCCTAGCGGCGACGCAATGGTATGCTGCAACGGCGGTGGTTCTTACGAGCCTCTGCAGCTCGGCAATATTCGGGAGTACTCACTTAGAGACTTGGAATATCGATTTGCAACAGATCCAACGTTGCTTTTTTTGCGCAATGCGGGACCCAAGGCTGCGCTCGGACATCTGCCGGAACACGAACGTCAACGGCTCGAATCCAAGAGATATGTTAACGTGTGCCACCTTTGCATTGAAATATTCTCTGGAAAATACGGCGCTGACGTAAAAAGATCGATCGAACGAGACTTCTTGTCCACTATGGCGTCAGCCACCGAAGGTGTAATAGGCTCGCGCCGGTCGGCCGATCGGCAGCGTTCGCCGACACGCTGACGCGCGAGAGCGACTGGCCACGCGAAGATCAAGCGCGTTAAGCGCCGGCAGTTAGTTGTAAGCATCACAGAGAAGAGGTACGCGTATGCGGCAGGTATAGCGCCGCGTATTACGCGTTGCTTTGTTTGGTACGGAGCCTCCATTGGCGCAGCAAATCGAAGCCCAGGGAGATCAACCGGTTAAGGAGCGATCGGATGTACCGGTAGTCATCGCTGTGGGCTGTGGTTGTTTTGTTCTTCTCGCCCTGTTACTTCTCGTACCAATCCTGCTTCCAAATTTCTTACACGCGCGAGACGTTGCAAAATACTCGTGGCGGATCGCAGATGAGAAAAAGCTGGCGGAAGCAGTCGAACATTATAAAGCGGATCATGGACGATATCCAGACGGTCTTGTTTCGCTTGTTCCAGGGTACCTCGCAACTGTACCTTTAGTAGCGGGCTCTGACAAGGCGTACACTTATCATAGGCCGGCGCTAAAGAAATCGTTCGGCGACTATGATATCAGTGATGACGGCTCGTTATACCGAGGCACTTTTTCGAATAATGTTGCGTGCGAAACACGACATTGCTATGTGATTTTTACTCCAGCGCTTGGTGTGCAAGTTGTCGGCACCGCTGAGTCCGCGACCACTACCAGCGTTCCTGGCTCAGGCGCTACGCCGACGGGCGTCATCACCGGGGATGGCCACGCGACCGCCTATCTACTCGGTGATTTTTCTCGCGACTTCGATGTGGCGTACAGCGTGAGTTTTGAGCCTACACCGACAAATCGGTCGTGGAGCTTGGTGAGCATGTACCTTATAGGACACAACATGGCGGGCGGTTCCCTTGGGGTTGAGATAGCGCGTGGATATCCTCACGCGTCCAGTCTGAGCGGCATTACGAGTACCGCTTTACCGGGCCAGCAGCAAACTTACCACTTGGTGTCCGTCAATTGTCATCCCCGCTGTGTAATCGAACTTCGAGGGACGCATGATGATGTCTATGCATTTATAGGCGGAGATCAGATCGGACATTGGAAACGCGATCAATTCACAATGACGCGTCCATACATACAGCTGAATGGTGAGGTCAGCGCAGTCGGCGATAGGCTCTTCGCTCGGATGGTGCCAGTTCGCGTGACGGCCCAACGGGCGTCACTTTCCCCAGATAAATGTTCTCACACGACGCAAGGCATAGCGGCACGTGAGGAATCAGCGCAGGGGATAATGGAGTTTTTTGGCACACGGAGCCCAAGCGCGACAAATGCTTACGTTTCGCTGGTCAATGGAGAAGCAGGTTGTCGAACGGCCAGATGATGGCGTTGACGCGAGGAAATTGTGCAAACCGAAAGGCTGGCTTTCCGCCGAGACACAACGGCCGAAGACCGGGTCTCCGTATAAGTACGGATGCGTACCGGTCTTCGTTGATGTTAGGATTCTCAATAGAAGAATAGCGCTAAACACACCTCACGTGAGGAAGACGACTCGTTGTAGCGGTCCCCGGAGGTGGGACAAATGAGACTGGTCTACACATAGTGTCCAGCCGCTTCGGACGCATCATCATTTATCTTGTTGCGGTGCTGCTCGCCGCCTCCGTTTTGAATGCGTGTTCAGGAGGGG
>JALYZV010000148.1 GCA_030948685.1 Vulcanimicrobiota bacterium
GAGGCAGGCGAGATCATGCGACGCTATCCCGCTACCAACCCGCGCGAAGCCGAAGTGGCGGTATTCGAAGAGCCGGCCGGCATTTTGTTCCCTGAGGCATGCATCCGGGCGCACCTCAAGCGCGCGACCTCGCTGGGTGCAGATCTGCGCTTTGAAACCGAAGTGCGTTCGTGGCAAGCGCGGTCAAGCGGTGGCGTCGAGGTGACGATCGCAAGCGGCGAGCGCTTTGAAGCGGAACGCCTCATCATCTGCGCCGGCGCCTGGCTGCAGCGGATCGCACAAGAGCTGAATCTTCCGCTCCGCGTCGAGCGCAACGTCATGCATTGGTTCTCACCGCGCGTGCGGCCTGAACTTTTCGGGCCCGACAAACTGCCGGTCTTCATCGTCGACCGAAAGCAACGGTTCATGTTATATGGCTTTCCCAGTGTTTTTGGAAGCGGCATCAAGGCGGCATTCCATCATTCCGAAATCTATACAACCCCAGATGAGCTCGATCGCACGGTGGCGGCGCACGAAGTGGAAGCGGTGCGCGAGGCACTGGCGCAGTGGCTGCCGGCGGGTGCTGGGAAGCACATCGCTTCAGCCGTCTGCATGTATACGCTGACCCCCGATCTGCACTTTATCATTGGCCTGCATCCACATGAGCCAAACGTCATTATTGCGGGCGGGTTCTCCGGCCACGGTTTCAAGTTTTGTAGCGTGGTAGGCGAAACGCTTGCGGATCTTGCGATTGAGGGCGCCACGTTCAACTCAATCGAGTTGTTCTCGCCCAGTCGCTTCGCAAACGCAACGCAAAAAGATGTTTCGTGATTCGTCCGCGCGCCAAAAAAAGAGCCCGGCTTGCGGCCGGGCTCTTTGGTTCGTTTCCGTCAGCGACTAATATGCGCGCTGCTTCTGGAAGCAATCGCGGCAGTAGACGGGCTTGTCGCCGCGCGGCTGGAACGGCACCTCGGCCGGACCTCCGCAGCTGCTGCACGTCGTGCTGAACATTTGACGCTGTCCCCCGCCGAAACCGCCGCCGCCACCACCGCGGCGATCACCGCCGCCGCCGGAGGCCCGGCTGGCCTTGCGAGCTGCCCGGCAGTCCGGACAACGATTTGGCTTGTTCTGGAAACCTTTTTGTGCGTAGAATTCCTGCTCACCGGCAGTAAACGTAAATTGCGCGCCGCAATCGACGCATGAAAGTAGTTGGTCGGTATACACGTGTAGTTTGACTCCTCTGCGCTTCCCAGCGGCTTACGGCCGTTCTCTTTCGTCAGCGCTTCATCTAGGGTGTTAAGGTTCGGGTTATGGGGTGCTGACGATCGCGGAGAGGAGATTGAAGATTTCCAATTTCGACTTCCGGGCAATACGTTTTCCGCCACAGACCAAAACCATGCCTGATCATATCACTCTCGGGCCCCACAACGCAAGGCGCCAAGCGCGATAGGGCGCATCCCGCCGCCCGCAAACACCCGAAAAACGGGGGTTTGCAGCCCAATTCAGGGCGACAACAGAAGATTTCGCGCTAAGCGGCCGGGTCCCTAATAGCGCGTCAGTGTCGGATCGACGTCGTCAATCCAGGCGTGCAGGCCGCCAAGCAGGTTGCGCACGCGCGAAAACCCCGCGGCGCGCAGCAACTGCGCCGCTTGTGCACTGCGTCCACCTACCCGGCAGTAGACGACAATCTCCTTGTCTTTGGGAAGCTCGTCGAGATGGCGAGCCAGATCGCCGAGAGGGATCTCACGCGTGTTGGGAAGTTTGGCGATGTCACGTTCGACCGGCTCGCGAACATCGAGCAGCTCGAGCGATTCACCGCGATCGAGTTTGGCGCGCAATGTCCGCGGCGTGATGTCAGCGTCGCTATCGGCAAAACGCCGCGCATCTGCCGGCAACGGATCGCATGCAACATCCTCGTCACGAAGCCGGGTGATCGAGGGCGTTGCGCTGCATATAGGACATGCGTCATCTTTGGAAATTGAGAGCGATGCGAACCGCATATCCAGCGCATCGAAGATGAGCAACCGGCCAATAAGCGGGTTGCCAGCGCCGATGATGAGCTTGATCGTCTCAGTGGCCTGGATGAGGCCGATGATACCCGGCAGCACGCCAAGCACCCCGCCCTCGGCGCACGATGGCACAGAACCGGCTGGCGGAGGCTGTGGAAAGAGACAACGATAGCACGGACCGCGGCGCGCATCGAATACCGACGCCTGGCCTTCGAAGCGATAGACCGATCCATAGACGTTGGGCTTTCCCGCCAGCACGCATGCGTCATTCACTAAGAAGCGGGTGGGGAAGTTGTCGCTGCCATCAACGGTGACGTCATATTCCGTTACCATTCCGAGCGCGCGCGACGCATCCAGGCGAAACGGGTAGGTGCTGACTTCGACATTCGGATTCAGATCGTTAATGCGCTGCGCGGCGCTTTGGACCTTGGATTCGCCAACAGACGCGCTGCTATGAATAACTTGCCGCTGCAGGTTCGTCTCGTCAACGTGGTCATCGTCAACAATGCCGAGTCTGCCGACACCTGCTGCTGCAAGGTATAACCCAAGTGGTGAGCCCAGCCCGCCGGCTCCGACGAGCAGCACGGAGGCAGCCTTCAGCTTGCGCTGACCAGCCATACCGACCTCTGGCAGGACCAGGTGGCGGCTGTAGCGCGCAAGCTCGGCGCGGCTGAGATCCGCTGACTTTATGACGTCCATAGACGGATGCTTCGACGTGCATGCAGCAGTCGACTTCAGTCGAGCACTTCGCAAATCGCGGTTTGCGCGCTAGGCACTCACCGGGCGGCCTTCTAATAGCTTGTAGACAAACGCCGCCAGCAGACCGCCGACGAGCGGAGCGGCGATGAAAAGCCACAATTGCTCGAGCGCCCAGCCGCCGGCGTAGATCGCCGGAGCGATGCTGCGCGCCGGATTGATCGAGGCGTTCGTGATCGGGATACTCACGAAGTTCGTCACCGCCAGGGCCAAGCCGATTGGAATGCCTGCGGTACTGCTCGCGGCCGCCGGTGCCGTCGAGCCGAGCACGGTGAGGACGAGCACGAATGTCAGCAGCGCCTCCGCCACAAACGCGGCGACCATGGTAAACCCCGCCGGCGAGTGAGCATCGTAACCGTTGGCGGTCGCCAGCGCGGCCGTATGCACCATGTCGGGAGTTGGCGCACCCCGCATGATGACGGCCAAAAACCCGAAACCTGAGATGGCGCCCAGCACTTGTGCAATCCAGTAGGGGATCACATCGGAACCTCGCATGCGCCCGGCGATGGCGGCGCCCAGCGTGACCGCGGGGTTAATGTGGCAGCCGGATATCGGCCCGATCGCGTACGCCAGCGCCAGCAGTGTGAATCCGAACGCAAGGGAGATGCCGAGAGCGCCGACTGATTTACCGTCAAAAATGGCCGTTCCCAAACCCACGAACACGAGCAGCAATGTGCCGACGAACTCAGCCATACACTTATTCAATGCGTTCTCCTCAAGAATGAAGCCGCAGCAGCCAAAATTACGAGCTTTTCAGAGACATTCCTCGCACGCCCCACAGGGCGGCCCTGAGCGCACTCGGTATCCCTCACGCATGAGCCACGAGAAAGACGCACGGGACGTGGACCTGCGCCACATCGGGCGATTTTACGATAAAGAGATGCCGATCGAACTGGCTGGCATGGAAATGTCGAAACCAGGTTTGCCCGACATGCGCCGTCGTAAAAACTCCGTCACCCTTCCTGACGATGAGGAAGAGCGGGCGCGGATCCGGTCGGCCGCTCGATAATCATCTCGTTGCTTGGCTCGAAACCCATCGACTCATAGATAGCGCGCGCTTCGTTCGCCGAGTGCAACCGGACCAGGCGACAGCCGATTTGCCATAACCAATCGATGGCCGCCTGCGTGACGGCTCGCGCAAGCCCGCGCCGCCGATATTTCGGCATCACGAAGACGCCCGCGACGTATCCAACTTTGCGGTTGATGCAGATCTCGCTCGGATATCCATCCAACAAGAATCCGGCGGCGCTTGCAACCACGACCTCGCCGTCACGCGCCAAAAACCAGCGCAACTCGCCCGCATCGTGTCGACGAGTAAAGTATGCAATGGAGCGTGCTTTCCAATCCAAGGCGAGATCTGCGTCGGGCATGTCAAGCTCGCGGCGCATCGACACCCAGAACTCGCTTGCTGTATCGAATTCGCTTGGGTCTGCCGCTCGAATAATAATAGAGCTCTCGGGCATGCTTCCTCCGTAGCAGCGACGCCAGGGTACGCCCTCACGGACCGCCGAACTAACGAGACGACATTCTTTCGCACCACCACGTTATCATTGGAGCTGGCATGGCTACGGTAGTCGCACAGCGGCCGAAATTTAGCAACGAGCCAATCCGCAGTTTTCAGTCCGCACAGGAACGCTCGGGCATGGACGAGGCGATCGCGCGCCTTCGAGGCGAGCGCAAAGACTACGAGCTCATCATCGGCGGCAAACGAGTGAGCGCAGACAAACAGTTTGCGTCGATTAATCCGGCACACCCGGCGGAGGTCGTCGGTCGTGTGCAGTCCGCCACGATCGATCAAGCCCGCGATGCGATCGCCGCTGCCCAGCAGGCGTTTACCCGTTGGTCACGCGTGCCGGTGCAGGAGCGGGCGCAACTGCTGTTCGCGGCCGCCGATGCGGTGCGCAGCCGGCGCGACGAGTTCGATGCGCTGCTCGTGCTGGAGGTGGGCAAGAGCTGGCCGGAAGCCGAGGGCGATGTCGCCGAGGGGATTGATTTTCTCGAATATTATGGGCGCGAGATGCTGCGCTATGCGGAGCGTCGACCGCTGACGCCGATCGCGGGCGAAGACAACGAAATGCATTACATCCCCATGGGCGTCGGCATCGTCATTCCGCCTTGGAACTTCGCCTTCGCGATCATGGCCGGGATGACGTCTGCGGCCATCGTCACCGGCAACACGGTCGTTCTGAAGCCGTCGAGCGATTCACCCGTCATCGCAGCGCGTTTCGTGGAGCTGCTTGAGTCAGTCGGCATGCCGCCTGGCGTGGTCAATCTCATCACCGGTTCGGGCGGCGCTATCGGCGATGCGCTGGTGAGCGATCCGCGCGTTCGTTTCATTTCGTTTACCGGCAGCAAAGAAGTCGGCTTGCGCATCAACCGTCTGGCGGCCGAGGTGCCCCCCGGTCAGCACTGGATCAAACGGGTCGTGGCGGAGATGGGCGGTAAAGATGGGATCGTCGTGGCAGCCGACGCGGACATCGCGGCCGCAGTCGAGGGCGTCGCTTCGGCAGCGTTTGGATTCCAGGGGCAGAAGTGCTCGGCCTGTTCGCGTGCCATCATCGAGGCGCCGATCTATGACGATTTCGTGCGCCGGCTTGCCGAGCGCGTCGACAAAATCACCGTCGGCGATCCGATCGATCCGAAAAACTT
>JALYZV010000162.1 GCA_030948685.1 Vulcanimicrobiota bacterium
GCTCCATCAAGCTGCCCGAGGGGGTGGAGATGGTGATGCCCGGCGACAACGTGCGGATGGACGTGGAGCTGATCACGCCGATTGCCTGTGAGGAAGGCTTGCGCTTTGCCATCCGCGAGGGTGGCCGGACGGTCGGCGCCGGTGTCGTCACCAAGGTGACAGAATAACACGATAATGGCAGGCAAAATCAGGATCCGGCTGCGAGCCTACGATCACAAGATTCTCGATCAGTCGGCAGAGCGCATCGTCGAGACCGCCAAGCGCACGGGGGCATTCGTTTCAGGCCCGGTGCCCTTGCCGACCGAGATCGAGCGCTCGTGCGTGCTGCGTTCGCCGCACGTCGACAAAAAGAGCCGGGAACACTTTGAGATTCGCACGCACAAGCGGCTGATCGACATATTACAGGCCTCGGCGAAGACGATGGATGCGCTGATGCACTTAGATCTGCCTGCCGGCGTCGACATCGAGCTCAAGGCATAGGATATGAAACAGATCATCGGCCGCAAGCTGGGCATGACGAACGTCTTCACCGAGAACGGGGAAGTCGTGCCGGTCACCGTCATTTCCGCTGGGCCATGCCAAGTCATTGAACGCAAAACGGCGGACAAGCACGGCTACGATGCTGTGGTCTTAGGTTTCGAGGACGCAAAGATCAAAGGACTGACCAAACCGATGCGCGGGCGCTTCGAGAAGCTCAGCGTCGCTCCCAAGGCGGTGCTGCACGAGTTTCGCGGCGACACGGGCGACCACAAGAGCGGGGATCTCGTGACCGTTGCGTCCTTTGTTGCCGGCGATCGCGTGGACGTGACCGGTTTTTCGAAGGGCAAAGGTTTCTCGGGCATCATGAAGCGCTGGAACGCATCCGGTGGCGGCGCCAGCCACGGCTCGATGATCCATCGGCAGCCGGGAAGCGCCGGCGACACCAATGCGGCGAAGACCGTGAAGGGCAGCCACCGTCCAGGTCAGCTGGGCGTCGAGCGCATCACGACCCTGAACCTTGAGGTCGTGCAAGCCGACGAGGCTCGCAACTTGCTGCTGATCAAGGGAGCAATTCCGGGCAGCCGGCAAGCGATCGTCTTCGTGCGTCCAGCGGTGCGCGCGAAACGGAAAGTCAAGGCGTCGTGACGGCTACAAAACTCGACAAAACGGGAAAAGCGCAGGGCCACGCCGACATGCCCGATGTTTTTACCAAGAAGCCAAAGCTTTCTGTGCTCCACCAAGCGGTGGTTCGCCATCTCGCCAACCGTCGCGCCGGCACAGCCGATACAAAGACGCGCGACGAGGTCGCGGGCGGCGGGCGCAAGCCGTGGCGCCAAAAGGGTACCGGACGCGCTCGCCAGGGCAGCATTCGTTCCCCGCTGTGGCGCAAGGGAGGCGTGGTCTTTGGGCCACACCCTCGCTCCTACATCGTCGGCATGAACAAAAAAACGCGGCGCAGTGCGTTGGCCATGGCAATCTCGGTCAAGGCGGAGGCCGGAGCACTCTTCATCCTGGACACAAGCGGGCTCAAGCCCGAGAAGACAAAGGAGTTGAGTGCCATCCTGTGGCCGGATAAGAAAACCGACTCGGTCCTGCTCGCCGTGCACACCCATAAGGATAACGGGGCGCGCGCAATCGCGATGGCGGCCCGCAACCTGCGGCACGCCGACGTGGTCGCGCACGACGCCATTTCAGCCCACGCGATCCTGGCGCACGACCGCGTGCTGCTCAGCCGGCATGCGCTTGATGCGCTGGCAGAGGTGTGCAGTGGCTGAATCGCGCCGAACCGTCGTTCGTCCGGTGGTAACCGAGAAATCGATCGCCCAGACCGCGACCTCGCAGTACACATTTGCCGTCGCAGCGGACGTCAACAAACATCACATCAAAGACGCGGTGGAGAAGCTCTTCAAGGTGACCGTGCTGCGCGTCAACACCGTGAGCGTCAAGGGGAAACACAAGCGCGACCTGCGCCGCCGCACGCGCCGTCCATCGGTGAGGCGTTCGGACTGGAAGAAGGCCATCGTCACGTTGCGCGAGGGCGACAAGATCGAGCTTGGGGGCGTGAATTACTTTGAATCGTAAGGCGGATACATGGCGCTAAAGAAATACAAACCGACCTCGCCGGGCCGGCGCTTCGCGCAGATCTCTTCCTTTGAAGAGCTGACGAAGAAGCCGCCCGAAAGCAGGCTGCTGGAGCCGAGCAAGAAAACGGCCGGCCGCAACTTTAATGGCCACATCACCGTGCGCCATCGCGGCGGCGGACATAAGGTCATGTACCGCGTCATCGACTTTAAGCGCGCTAAGGACGGTGTTCCCGCCAAGGTCGCGGCGATCGAGTACGACCCGAACCGAACGGCCCGCTTGGCGCTGCTGCACTATCGCGATGGCGAAAAACGCTACATCTTAGCGCCGCTTGGTCTGGCGGTCGGCGACGTGCTCGTGTCTGGTCCGGCTGCCGACATCAAGATCGGCAACGCGCTGCCGATCTCCAACATTCCGCTGGGCACCGTCATTCACAACATCGAAATGTCGCCCGGCCAAGGCGGCAAGCTCGTGCGCTCGGCGGGCGGCGCTGCGCAACTCATGGCCAAGGAAGGCGACTACGCGCAAATCCGCATGCCCTCGGGTGAGGTACGAAAGATTGCGGTCGTCTGCCGCGCGACCATTGGTCAACTCGGCAATGTCGATCACGAGAATCAGAGCATCGGGAAAGCTGGTCGGTCGCGCTGGCTCGGGCGCCGGCCGCACGTCCGCGGTGTGGCCATGAATCCGGTTGACCACCCGCACGGCGGCGGTGAGGCGCGTTCGACGGCCGGACGTCCGCCAACCACGCCCTGGGGTGTGATGACCATGGGTAAGAAAACGCGGCGCACTAAGCGCACGTCGAAATTCATCGTGAAGCGGCGGGGCAAAAAATGAGCCGTTCTTCGAAAAAAGGTCCGTACGTGGCAGATCACTTGCTCGTCCGCATCGAGCGCATGAACGCGGCGCGAGAGAAGCGCGTCATCAAGACCTGGTCACGGGCCTCGACCATAATTCCCGCCATGGTCGGCCATACGATTGCCGTGCACGACGGCAAGAAGCACGTGCCCGTCTACGTGCAAGAGAACATGGTCGGACACAAGCTGGGAGAGTTCGCACCGACTCGGCTCTTCCGCGGCCACGGCACGGGTGCCGCTGCCGCCGAAAAGGTCGAGGTAAAGTAGCGTGCAGGCTAAAGCGACCGTCAAGTTTCTGCGTGTGCCGCCCCGCAAGGCGCGTCGCGTGGTGGACGCCATCCGCGGCCAGCGCGTCGATCGCGCGCTGACCCTGCTCGACTTTGCCCCGGTGTCGGCGGCCAAGGCCATTCAGAAGATCATCCGCTCGGCCGTTGCCAACGCCGAGAACAACCATGGCATGAAACCTGCGGATCTGGTGATCGCAACGGCCACGGTCGACGGCGGGCCCTCTTTCAAGCGCCTCGAGGCAAGAGCGCGCGGCCAGGCGGGCTTCAAGAAAAAGAAGATGTCGCACGTGACCATCGTCGTGACCGACGGAGAGGAAGCATAGTGGGTCAGAAGGTGAACCCCGTCGGGTTTCGGCTCGGCATTACGCGAACCTGGGATTCGCGTTGGTTCGAGAACAGACAATATCGCGATTGGCTGCACGAAGATCTGGCGATGCGCAAGTTGGTCGACGGTCTTTCGCGCTCGGCTGCGGTGAGCAAACTCGAGATCGAGCGTCGCGCAAATCAGATCCGGGTCGTGGTGAGCACCGCCAAACCGGGCATCATCATTGGCAAACGCGGTGCCGGGATCGAAGAGCTCAAACGCAATCTCGAGAAGGTTTCGGGCAAGCAGGTCAACGTCAACGTCCTCGAGATCAAGCATCCGGAACTCGACGCCAAGCTGGTTGCCAATAATGTCGTCGATCAGCTGGAAAAACGCATCGCCTTCCGGCGCGCCATGCGCCAGGCCATTCAGCGCACGATGAAAGCAGGCGCCAAGGGCATCAAAGTGCAGGTCGGTGGTCGTTTGGGCGGCGCAGAAATCGCGCGCGTCGAGCGCAATTTCGAAGGCAAGGTCCCGCTGCACACGCTGCGTGCCAACATCGATTACGCTCACAGC
This sequence comes from Vulcanimicrobiota bacterium, assembly GCA_030948685.1. Classification (GTDB taxonomy): domain Bacteria; phylum Vulcanimicrobiota; class Vulcanimicrobiia; order Eremiobacterales; family Eremiobacteraceae; genus JAFANK01. The sequence goes on from JALYZV010000162.1 coordinate 4,086, forward strand.
GAGGCATACACGACCTTCGGGCGCATCGGCGTCAAGGTTTGGATCTATCTCGGCGAAGTGCTGCCCGATGGCAAGCCAAAGGCCGACGCCGCACAAGCTGCTCGCCCGCGCCCGATTACACGTCAGCGCACGGCCAAAGTGGCCAAGCCGGCTGACCAAGCCCAAGCCCCGCTTGAGGGCAGCGCAGCCGGCGCGCCTTCGCAGGCGGCGCCGTCTGCAAGCATGCCGGTCGTCGAGGGGGCAGCGCCCCTTGCCACCGAGCAGGACTCCGCATCCCCCGCCGTCGCCGGACAGCCCGGCTCGCCCGCCGTCGAGCGCGCGCCCGCGCAGCCTGCAGCCGAGCAACAGCCAGAGGCCGGGCCGGCGCCCGAAGCGCCGCAGGAGCCGCAGTAAATGTTGTTGCCAAAAAGAGTCAAGCATCGCAAGGTGCAGCGCGGCCGGATGACCGGCCGGGCGCAGTCCGGCAACGACTTGCATTTCGGGGATTACGGGCTGCAAGCGCTCGAGCCGGCATGGATCACGAACCGCCAGATCGAGGCGGCTCGTATCGCCATGACCCGGCACATCAAGCGCGGCGGCAAAGTCTGGATCACGATCTTTCCCGACAAGTCGTATACGAAGAAACCGGCCGAAACGCGGCAAGGCTCCGGCAAGGGACAGCCTGAGGGCTGGGTGGCAGTCGTGCGCCCCGGCCGGGTGATGTTTGAGCTCTCCGGCGTCGACGAAACCGTCGCCAAAGAAGCGCTGCGTCTGGCGGCTTTCAAACTGCCGATCCGCACAAAGCTGCTGCGACGCGAAAGGGCGGGTGAATCACTTGAAGCCTAACGAATTGCGCAGCCTGCGCGAGCTGACGACCAAAGAACTCGAGGAGAAGCTTGCTGCCGTCAAAGAGGAGCTGTTCAACCTGCGTTTTCAACTGGTCACGGGCCACCTCGAGGACCACGCGACGGTGAGCAAGCTGCGCCGCCGCATCGCCCAGCTCTACACGATTTTAGCCGAACGTCGGCTGGCAGGATAGGTATGCAAGAAACAACCGCACGGCAGGCGCGCAAAGTCAAAGTTGGCCGTGTCGCGTCCAACAAGATGCAGAAGACGATCATCGTCGTGACGGAGTCGCGCAGGGCGCATGCGACCTATGGCAAGACCGTACGCCGCTCGCGACGCTTTGCTGCGCACGACGAACGCAACGAGGCCAAGGTCGGCGATCTCGTGCGCATCGTCGAAACGCGGCCGCTGTCGGCCAAGAAACGCTGGCGTTTGGTCGAGGTCGTGGAGCGGGCGAAGTGATCCAAGCACAGACTCGGCTCAAGGTGGCGGATAACTCGGGGGCGCGGGAGCTCATGGTCTTTCACGTGAGCGGCGGCTCGCGCCATCCGTACGCCTATGTGGGCGATATCGTCGTCGCAACCGTCAAGGACGCCATACCCGGCGCCGCTGTCAAGAAGGGAAACGTGGTCAAAGCCGTGATCGTGCGCCAGAAAAAAAAGATGCGCCGGCCGGACGGCTCCTTCATTCGCTTCGATGAGAATGCGGCGGTGCTGATCAACGACCAGAAGAATCCGCGCGGCACGCGCATCTTCGGTCCGGTGGCACGCGAGCTGCGCGACCGAGATTTTATGAAGATCATCTCACTTGCTCCGGAGGTTCTCTAACATGGCGGCGAAGCTGCGGCTGGCTGCGGGCGACAACGTCGTCGTGCTGTCGGGCAAGGACAAAGGCAAACGCGGCAAGATTAAACTCGTCTTCTCGCGCTCCGGCATGGTCGAAGTGGAAGGCGTCAACGTCGTGAAGCGTCACAGCAAGGCCACGTCCAAAGCCAAGGCCGGCATCATTGAGAAAGAGCTGCCGTTGGCCGTTGGCAAGCTCATGTATGTGTGTTCAAAATGCAACAAGCCTGCCAAGTTGGCGTTTCGCGATGCGGCCGGAACGCGTGAGCGCATCTGCCGGCGTTGCGGAGAGGCCGCCGAGCGGCCGGTGAAGGTGTAAAGCATGAATCGATTGCGAGAACGCTATCAAAAGAGCGTGTCGCCCAGCTTGCGCAAGCGCTTCGGATTCTCCAACACGATGGAAGTGCCGCGGCTGGTGAAGATCGTTGTGAACATGGGCGTGGGCGAGGCTGTGGCTGAGCCCAAACAGATTGAAGAGGCGGTTGCAGATCTGGTTGCCATCACCGGCCAAAAGCCGGTGGTAACGCGCGCCAGCAAGTCGGTGGCCACCTATAAGCTGCGTGCCGGCATGCAGATCGGCGCCAAAGTGACGCTGCGCGGCGAGCGCATGTACGCGTTCTTCGACAAGCTGGTCAACATCGTGCTGCCGCGCATCCGCGACTTTCGCGGGATGTCGCGCACCTCGCTCGATGGACGCGGCAACTATGCGTTGGGCCTCAAGGAGCAGCTCGTGTTCCCGGAGATCAGCTACGACAAAGTTGCCCACGTCCGCGGCATGGACATCGTTGTTGTAACCAGCGCCAAAACGGATGAGCACGCGCTCGCATTCCTGGCCGAGATGGGAATGCCGCTGCGCAAGGAGGGCGCCGCGGCGTAAGCGCGGCGAAACAGCATATGGCAACCACGGCAATGATCGAGAAGAGCAAGCGCGTCGAGAAGTTCAAGGTGCGCAAGCACAACCGCTGCCGCCGCTGCGGGCGGCCGCGAGGCTATTTACGTAAGTTCGGGCTGTGCCGCATCTGCTTCCGCGAGCTCGCGCACCGCGGACAGATACCGGGCGTGACCAAGGCCAGCTGGTAGTGCTGGAGAGACGAAGGATAAAGAGAGTTCTATGGCAGTCATAACCGATCCGATCGCGGACATGTTGACGAGAATCCGTAACGCGAATATCGCGCACCACGAGCGCGTTGATATTCCGGCGTCACGGCTGAAAAAAGACGTCGCCAAGGTGCTCAAAGACGAAGGCTTCGTCAAAGGGGTCGAAGTCGTCAGTGGCGTGCCTCGAGACGTCATTCGCATCACGCTCAAGTATGGTCAGCACCGCGAGCGCGTGATCAACGGTTTGCAGCGCATCAGCCGGCCCGGCTTGCGCATTTACACGCCCCGAGGCGATATCCCGAAGTGCATGGGCGGGCTTGGTCTCGTCATTATGTCCACCTCGCAGGGCATCATGAGTGGCCGCCAAGCCAAGCGTCTGAAATGTGGCGGCGAAGTGGTTGCGTTCGTATGGTGAGCGCAACGTTCGTCGCACCAGGTCAGGTATCGCGACGATGAGCCGAATCGGACGCCTGCCCGTCAACATCCCGAGCGGCGTCACCGTCAAGGTGACGGATCATCAGGTTGCGGTCAAAGGCCCCAAGGGTGAGCTGACGCTGCAATACGCCGAGCCCATCCAGGTGTCGGTCGATGGTGCCGTGGTCAATGTCGTGCGGCCAAACGAGGACAAGCGCAGCCGTCAGCTGCACGGCCTGACACGCACGCTCATCGCCAACATGGTCGACGGCGTCACCAAAGGTTTTAGCAAGCAGCTCGAGATCCAAGGCGTCGGCTATCGTGCGCAGATGCAAGGCCGCAAACTCGGTTTGCAGCTTGGCTTTTCGCATCCGGTCGTCTTCGAGCCGCCCAATGGCATCGAGATCAAGGTCGAGGGCACGAGCAAGATACAGATCAGCGGCGCCGACAAGCAGCAGGTTGGCCAAACCGCCGCGCAGATCCGTAGCATCCGCCCGCCCGAGCCGTACAAGGGCAAAGGCATCCGCTATGAAGGCGAGTACGTGCGGCGCAAGCTCGGCAAGGCCGGCAAGACTGCTGGCGTCGGCGGCAAGAAATAGGGAGGGTGCAAGAGATGGCAAGATCGATCAGCAGAAACAGTTTGCGGATTCGCCGCCACGCGCGCGTGCGCAAGCGTATCGCGGGCATGGGACAGCGCCCGCGGCTGAGCGTATTCCGCAGTCTGCACCACATCTACGTTCAGCTTATCGATGATGCGACGGGGCAAACGCTGGCCGCAGCCTCGACGCGTGAGAAAGAGATCGCAAAGGATCTCGAGTCGCGCAAGAGCGTCGGTGCGGCGGAAAAGGTCGGCAAAGCGATCGCCGAGCGCGCCAAGGAAAAGGGAATCACGACGGTGGTCTTTGACCGCGGCGGATATAAATATCACGGACGGATCAAAGCACTGGCAGACGCGGCGCGCGGCGCCGGATTGGAGTTTTAGCGGATGGCGCGCATTACCGACGGCTCGGGTCTTGAGGAGCAAGTCGTACGCGTCAATCGCGTTGCGAAGGTCGTTAAGGGCGGCAAGCGCTTCTCGTTTTCGGCGCTGGTGGTCGTGGGCGACCGCAACGGCCGAGTCGGCTACGGCATGGGGAAGGCTCGGGAGGTTCCAGAGGCGATCCGCAAAGGCGTGGAGGACGCGCGCCGTTCGCTGATTACCGTGCCCATGGTCGGGCGCACGATACCGCATCCCATCGAGTCGCATGTCGGCTCCGGTCGAGTGCTCATGAAGCCTGCGACCAAGGGTACCGGCGTGATCGCCGGCGGCGCCATGCGCGCCGTTTTGGAGCTGGCCGGCGTGCACGACATTCTCACGAAGTCGTTAGGGTCGAACAACCCGATCAACGTTATCCAGGCGACGGTCGCGGGACTGCGCCAGCTGCGCACGGTCGAGGACGTCGCCGCCCAACGCGGCAAAACCGTCGACGAGATCTTGGGGAGAGAACAAATCAGTGAAGCTGTCGGATCTTAAACCGGCGTACGGTTCGAAGGAGAAGCGCGTCCGCGTCGGGCGCGGCCACGGCAGTGGTCTCGTCAAGACGTCGGGCAAAGGCGGCAAGGGTCAAACGGCGCGTTCGGGTGGCGGCAAGGGGCCGAACTTCGAGGGCGGTCAGACACCGTGGTCCCGCCGCTTGCCGCAACGCCGCGGCGTGTCGCAAAAGGCGCGCTCGACCAAGGTTTTCCGTACCGAGTATGCCGTCATCAACCTGGCCGATCTTGCAGCCTGGGAGAAGGCGACTGTGGTCACGCCCGAGTCGCTGCTCGAGGCGGGCTTTGTCTCCAAGCTCAAAGACGGTGTCAAGATTTTGGGGGCGGGTGATGCTCCCGCCGGGCTGCGCTTCCGTAACGTGCACTTCTCCGCCGCCGCAAAGTCGAAGCTGGAAGCCGCCGGCGCGGCGTTTGAGGAATAAGCCCTCTTCATGAACATCTGGCGCAACCTCGCCAACGCGCTCGTCGTGCCGGAGATCCGGAACCGGATTCTCTTTGTGTTCGGCGCGTTCGCGGTGTTCGTCGTGATGGTCTACGTCCAGATTCCGTACGTCGACATCACCGCCTGGCAGCGGATATTGTCGAGCGGCCAGTTCCTCAATTTCCTGGGATTCTTGTCCGGCGGCGCGCTGCAGCATTTTTCAGTCATTGCCATGGGCATCACGCCCTACATCAACGCCAGCATCATCATGCAGCTCATGACGGTGGTCTTCCCTCAACTCAAGGAAATGATGCAGCATGGCGGCGAGGAAGGCCGCAGGCAGGTGGGCCTCTACACCCGCTGGCTCACCGTGATTTTAGCGATCGCGCAAGCGTCGGCGATGGTCTACATGCTCAACAACGCGCATGTGTTCTTGCGCAGCGACCCGTTGTACCTGATCATGGTTGTCCTCACGCTGACGGCGGGCACGATCTGGCTGATGTGGCTGGGCGAGCAGATTACCGACAAGGGCATTGGCAACGGTGTCTCGCTCATCATCTTCGTCGGCATCATTTTGCGCTATCCCGTCTACTTTGCTCAGACGCTGCAGCTCGGCGAAAAGGGCGGCCTCAACGTTCTCAGCTTAGTGATCTTCGGCTTAATCGCCGTGCTCTCGCTCATCTCGATTATTTTCATGTACCAGGGCCAGCGGCGGGTGCCGGTGCAGTATGCCAAACGGGTGGTTGGGCGCAAAGTCTACGGCGGCCGCAGCACGTACATCCCGTTGCGCCTCAATAATGCCGGCGTCATCTCGATCATCTTCGCCATCTCGATTTTGCTCCTGCCGCAACAGCTTTCCGGCTGGGCCCAGCAGAGCGGCAGTCCACTCGGCCAGAGTTTCGCAACGTTCATGGCGCTGTATTTCAACTACGGCAGCTTCCTGTACAACCTCGTGTATTTTATCCTGGTCGTGGCGTTTACGTTTTTCTACAGCGAAGTCGTCGTCAACATTATGGACATCGGCGATTCACTTAAAAAGCAGGGTGGGTTCATTCCGGGCATTCGACCGGGGAAGCCGACGACCGACTATCTGCAGAAAATTCTTCACCGCATCACGGCGGTGGCGGCGATCTACCTGGGCTTGCTCGCCGTGTTGCCGAACGTGACCCAGAGCGTGACGCACATAACCACCTTCTATTTGGGCAGCACGTCGTTGCTCATCGTGGTGGGCGTTGCGCTTGACACGATGACCCAGATTGAGGCCCGGCTTGCCATGCGCGACTATCGGGGGTTCATCAAGCAGTGAGCGCCCGGACATGGAGGCTCGTGCTGCTCGGGCCGCCCGGCGTCGGCAAAGGCACGCAGGGGAGGATGCTGGCGCAGGCGTTTGGCGTGCCGCAAATCGGCACGGGCGACATCTTTCGCAGCGCGGTGAAAGAACACACGCCCATGGGGTCAGCCGCGAGTTCGTACATGGACGCCGGCAAGCTCGTGCCTGACGATGTGACGATCGGTCTGGTCGAAGAGCGTCTCAACCAAGCGGACGCCCAAAACGGGTTTGTCTTGGATGGATTCCCTCGTACGGCTGCGCAGGCGACGGCCCTCGACGCTTTGATGCACGGCAAAGGCAAGCACCTGGACGGGGTCATCGAGATCAAGGTCGACCCGTCTGAAGTCCTGCGCCGGCTTACCGGGCGCAGGCTGTGCGCCGTCTGCCAGACGCTGTATCATCTCGAGTCGGCGCCTACCCGCCAGCCGGGCGTGTGCGATCGCTGCGGCGGCGCACTCATCCAGCGCCCGGATGACGATAAGGCGACCGTCCTTGCTCGGCTCGACGAGTATCAGCGCAAGACGGCGCCCTTGACCGAATATTACGGCGGCTCGGGCTTGCTGCGCGTGGTGGATGGAAACGGGGACGTGAACACCGTGCTGAACCGCATCATGGCGGCGCTGCAGGCGCCGGTGGCGCCGACTGCATGATTACCTGCAAGAGCGCACGCGAGTTGGACAAGATGCGGCAAAGCGGACGTGTCACGGCGCGCGCGCTGGAAAAGCTCAAGGCGGCGGTCAAGCCCGGGGTCACGACCCAGGACATCAACGCATATGCGCAAGAGCTCATTGTGGCAGAGGGCGGCGTCCCCGCATTTCTCGGCTATCATGGGTTTACTGGCTCGATCTGCACCTCAGTCAATGAGGAGATCGTGCATGGCATTCCGGGCAAGCGCGCGCTGCGTGAGGGCGACGTCTTCAAGATCGACATCGGTTCGTGCGTCGATGGCTGGTTCTCGGACATGGCAGCCAGCGTGGCGGTGGGCAAGATTTCCGACACCACGCAGCGCCTGCTGGATGTGACGCAAGCGTCGTTGGCCATCGCGATAGAAACGGTGCGACCCGGCATTCACATCTCCGACATCGGTTATGCAGTCCAGACCTACGTCGAGGCGCAGGGGTTCGCAGTGGTCCGTGCCCTTGTGGGTCACGGGATCGGCAAGGCTCTGCACGAGGAACCACCGGTGCCGAACTACGGCAAGCCAGGGATGGGGATCGTCCTCAGACCGGGCATGGTGCTCGCGATTGAGCCCATGGTGAACGCGGGAACCTTCCGCGTCAAGACGCTGCCCGATCAGTGGACCGTTGTTACCGCTGACGGGTCGCTGTCGTCGCACTTCGAGCACACAGTCGCCGTCACCAATGAAGGCTTTGAGATCCTCACACTTATAGACGCCGCGCCGCAGGCGAACCATATCCCAGACAGCATGCGTCGCGCAGAAGGAGGCAGACTTGGCGCCAGGCAGACGCCCGGGCGGATACAAGCGATCGGATAGGAAGAAGAAAAAAGCCGAGCGCGCCGAAAAAATAGGGTCGAGCAAAGAAGAGGCGATTGAGGTTGAGGGCGTGGTCGTCGAGCCGCTTCCGAACGCGTTCTTCCGCGTCGAGCTGAGCAACGGCCATAAGGTGCTTGCTCGCGTGTCCGGCAAGATCCGCATGAACTTCATCCGCATTTTGCCCGGCGATCGGGTGTTGGTCGAACTGTCGCCCTACGACCTGACCCAAGGCCGCATAACGTATCGCTACAAGTAAGAGGAAAGAACGTGAAAGTTAGACCCAGCGTGAAGAAGATTTGCGCAAAATGTAAGGTCATCAAGCGCGCCGGACGCACGCGAGTGATCTGCGAGAACCCGAAACACAAACAGGCACAAGGGTAAGGAGAAGGAATGGCTCGTATAGCCGGAATCGATCTGCCGCGCGAGAAGCGCGTGGAAGTGGCGTTGACCTATATCTTCGGCATTGGCCGCCCGACCGCGAATAAGCTGCTGTCGGTGACGAAGGTCAATCCCGATACGCGCGTCAAGGACCTCAAAGACGAGGATATCCAGAAGCTGCGCGAGCAGATCGAAAAGAATCTCAAGGTGGAGGGCGACCTGCGCCGCGAGATCTCGGGCGCGATCAAGCGCCTGATGGACATCGGTTGCTGGCGCGGTCTGCGCCATCGCCGCAGCCTGCCGGTGCGTGGCCAGCGCACCAAAACAAATGCCCGTACGCGCAAGGGCCCAAAAAAGACTGTCGCCGGCAAGAAGAAGAGCAAGGGTCCGGGCATCGGCAAGTGATCTTGCAGCAACGGACCTTTGAAGCAACGGACCTTCAGGTCCGTTCGACCGACGAATGTAGCAACGGACCTTCGGGTCCGTTCGGAGAGTAGCAGAGGAATGACGAAGTAATGCCAGTTGCGAAAAAGGCTCGTCCCCGCAAGAAACGTGAAGCCAAGCACGTCTCGCAGGGCGTCGCCCACATCCACTCCAGCTTCAACAACACGATTGTCTCCATAACCGACACCGCCGGGGGCGCGATCTCGTGGGCCAGCGCGGGTGGCATGGGCTTCAAAGGCAGCAAGAAATCGACGCCCTTCGCCGCGCAGATGGCGGCCGAGACGGCAGCCCGCAAGTCCATGGAGCACGGGATGAAGCAGGTCGAGGTTTACGTGAAGGGTCCGGGGGCAGGCCGCGAAGCAGCCATCCGCGCATTGCAGGCCGCCGGGCTCGAAATCGTGCTCATTAAAGACGTCACGCCGATTCCGCACAACGGCTGCCGTCCGCCCAAACGTCGCCGCGTCTAGGAGGCAAGACAACTCACTCATGGCTCGATATACAGGACCGGTTTGCCGGATGTGCCGGCGCGAGAGCGCCAGTGGTACGAAGCCGGGTGAAAAGGTCAAGCTCTTCTTGAAAGGCGAGCGCTGCTTGTCCAAAAAGTGTGCCGTGGAACGGCGCACCGCTGCGCCCGGGCAAAAAGCAAACACCAAGAACCGGCCCAAAGTGTCGGAGTTCGGCCGTCAGCTGCGCGAGAAGCAGAAGATGCGCCGCATTTACGGCGTTCTCGAGCGTCAGTTCGAGAATTACTTCACCAAGGCCAGCGCGACGAAGGGTCAAACTGGTCCGGCGCTGCTTGCGCTGCTCGAGACGCGCCTGGACAATGTCATCTACCGGCTCAACATCGCGACCTCGCGCGCGCAGGCGCGCCAACTCGTCCGGCATCGTCATTTCTTGCTCAACGGCAAACGCGTGAACGTTCCGTCCATGCAAGTGCGGCCGGGTGACGAGATCGCGATCGTCGAGACGAGCGCAAAGACCAACCTCTTCGCAAGTTTGCTTGAATACGCCAAGGGCCGTCGCGTGCCGAGCTGGCTGGAGTATGACGAGCAGAATCTCAAAGCCAAAATCGTGCAGATGCCGACACGCGCGGACATCGACACGAATGTTGAAGAACAACTTATTGTGGAGTACTATTCACGCTAATGATCAATCAATTAGGGCAGCCACAGGCTGCATACGACCAAAGCGGGCCGAAGCATAGCGGCCACGGGGTGACTATGTCAGTTCAGGAGTTTCAACGCGCATCTATTGAAGTAAGGGAGCGTCGCGATAGCAGCGCGACCTTTGTCATCGAGCCGCTCGAGCGCGGTTTCGGCATCACGCTGGGCAACTCGCTGCGGCGCATGTTGCTGTCGTCGTTGCCGGGTGCGGCAGTGACGTACGTGAAAATCGACGGCGTCCTGCACGAGTTCGCAACGATTCCAGGCGTGGTTGAAGATGTCACCAACATCATCTTGAACCTGAAGGGCTTGCCGCTCAAGCTGCAAAGCGACGAGCCGAAGGTGCTGCGCATCGAGGCGTCGGGAGAGCGCGAAGTAACGGCCGCCGATATCGTGCCCGATGCCGACGTCGAGCTGCTGGACCCCGGTTACCACATCGCAACGCTCTCGGACAAGAAGGCGCGGCTCTACATGGAGATCGGCGTCGAGAAATGGCGCGGCTACGTCACGGCGGAGAAGCAGCGCAATGTCGAGCACATCATCGGCCTGATCCCAGTCGATTCGATCTTTTCGCCCATCCGTAAGGTCTCATACCATATCGAAGACACGCGTGTTGGCCAGACGACCGACTACGACCGTCTGATCTTCGAGCTCGAGACCAATGGCAGCATTACGCCCGACGAAGCGCTGTCCAGCGCGGCAAAGATCTTGAACGACCAGCTGGCGCTGTTCGTGAACTTCAGCGGACGTGCTGAGGTGGAGGCGCCAGTCGAAGAGGCCAAGCCGTTTGCAAACTGGGATATCCCGGTCGACGAGCTGGACCTATCGGTGCGCTCGTACAACTGCCTCAAGCGTGCTGGCATCACGAAGATTTCTGAGCTGCTGCAGAAGACAGAAGACGAGATTATGAACATGCGCAACCTGGGCAAGAAGTCTGTCGACGAGATCAAGGAAAAACTTGCCGAGCGCGGATTGTCGCTCAGGCCCGCCTAGCAGGATGCGACACGGCAAGGCCGGCCGGCGGCTGGGACGCAACGACGACCATCGGCGCTCGATGCTTCGCAATCTGACGACCTCGCTCTTCACCCATGGCACGATCGAGACGACCGCGATCCGGGCAAAGGAAGTCTCGCGCACGGCCGCGCGGATGATCACCCGAGCCAAGAAGGGCGACCTGCACAGCCGGCGTTTGGTGGCGGCGTATCTGACGTCTGAAGATGTCGTGAAAAAGCTCTTCGACGTCATCGCACCGAGCCTCGGGGGCCGCAGCGGGGGCTACACCCGCATCGTGCGCACGCGCATCCGCAAGGGAGACGCGGCACCCATGGCGCAGGTCGAACTGCTGCAGTAGCGTCCGCGCGCGCTTTCGAGCGGGCGCCACGGTTTTTTCAAGCTCCGGCGCAGGATTATCCGTCGCAGCGTCGCAACCAGGGGATTCTATGAAGCTTTCTGTTCAGGCTTGGTGGCGCCTCACGCCCGCTCCGCGAGAACGCGGTGGGGTGCTGACGCACAGCTAACAGCGCTTCACTCGTACCTCTTCGGCGGGCTCGATATCATTCGAGCCCGTTTTGTTTTGTGCACCGCTCACTAAAGTGAAAGGCCATGATCGCTCACAAAATCCCTGGCGTGCAGGTCAGCTGCAAAGAAATGCTGCTCGACGGCGTCACGCCGATCGCAGCCTATGCGGCGCTGCGTGGCCTATCGCCGGGACCAACCTTCCTCCTCGAGAGCGCGCCGGGCGCAGGCGAACTTGCGCGGCACTCGATCATTGGAATTGGTGCGCTTGGCGAGCTCGTCGCCGCCAGCGGTGAGGTTCGACTCTCTACCCCGGCGGGGAAAAGCGCGTTGGCTGCTGCGTCGATCTTGGATGCAGCTCGCAGGCTCGTTTTGGAGTGCACGCCCAGCCGGGGCCTTGCGTCGTTCGCCGACCCGTCGCAGGCTGCTTTGCTCGGAGCCTATGGCATTGCGAGCTTCGAGTTGGCCGGATACTTCGAGCGGCTTGGCCACGAGCGCGGAGCACCGGATTGCGACCCCGATCTCCATCTCGTCGTACCCGAACACGTCGTGGTCTTCGATCATTACACGCACACCGCCGCGATTGTCTCACTGCAGGCGTCAAACGGTGCCAACCTGCAGTCAGTTTCGCAAGAGGCTCTTGTGGAGCAACTGAGCAGCGCGCGTATCGGCCAACTGCTCCGCCCGGGTGGCGCCGGGCAGCTCCGTTTGCGCGCCGCACCGTCGAGCTTTACGGCCATGGTACATGCGGCCAAGTCGGCGATTCGCGAGGGAGAGGTGTTTCAGGTCGTTCTTTCCCAGACGTGGCAAACAGCGCTGGAGGCGGACCCATTTGACGTGTATCGCAGACTGCGCTCCATCAACCCATCGCCTTATATGTTCTACCTCGAGCTGGATGGGCGAGTGCTCTTGGGATCGTCGCCCGAGATGCTGTGTAAGCTCGCGGCGCGGCGGGCCCGCCTGCGCCCGCTTGCCGGAACGCGCGCACGCCCGCCTCTACCCGAACAGGAGCCCGCCGTCGCGCGTCAGCTGCGCCGCGACCCCAAGGAGCGCGCCGAGCACATCATGCTGGTCGATCTCGGGCGCAATGACTTAGGCCGGGTTTGCGACTACGGCAGCATCAAGCTGAGCGAACTTTTAGCGATCGAGCGTTACAGCCATGTGATGCACTTGGTGTCGGAAGTTCGAGGGACCATACGCAGCGACTGCGACGCCTTCGACCTTTTTGCCGCAACGTTTCCGGCTGGGACCGTGTCGGGCGCTCCCAAGATTCGAGCGATGCAGCTGATCGCCCAACTGGAAGGCAAGCGCCGCGGCGCCTACGGTGGCAGCGTCGTCAGGTTTGGCTTCGACGGCTCGCTTGACGCGTGCATCGTGTTGCGCAGCGCCGAGGTCCGCGACGGTGTCGCCACGGTCAGCGCCGGCGCGGGGATCGTGGCAGACTCCATTGCTGAACGAGAAGACGCTGAGTGCCGTGCCAAGGCCAGGGCAGTCGAACGCGCGCTTGGGTGTATGGAATCTGGGTCATGAGCACGCACGTGTTGATCGCAGACAACTACGACTCGTTCACTTTTAATCTCGCGCAGGCGTTCGGATCGTTGGGTGCCGACGTCGAGGTCCGGCGCAGCGACGCGATACAGCCGCGACGTCTCGCCCACGAGCCTCCGGACGCGCTTGTGATCTCACCGGGTCCAGGACGGCCGCGATCGGCCGGGGCATCGCTGGATCTGGTCGCAACCTTCAGCGGCCGCATCCCCATCCTCGGCGTTTGTCTGGGCCATCAGGCTATTGGAGAGGCATTTGGAGGCACCATCACGAGCGCGCCGGCAATCGTCCACGGCAAAACGTCGCGCATTGCTCACGAGGGTGGCGCGCTGTTTGAAGGTGTTCCCTCTCCGTTTTGGGCGACTCGCTATCATTCGCTCGTGGTCGACGAGCCGAGCATCGCCGCGTCGCCACTGCTCACCGTAGCGCGCAGCGAGGATGGCCTGCTCATGGCGATCGCTCATCGCGATCATCCGACTTTTGGAGTACAGTTCCACCCGGAATCCGTGCTGACCCGATTCGGCTCGCGGATCTTGGCAAATTTTCTGCGGCTGACGGAGCGCTTGCGATGACGCTGTCGACGACGTCGATCGGCCTGGCCGAACATATCCGCCGTTGCGTCGCGGGTGAGGATTTGCGCAGCGATGAGATGCGCGAAGCAATTGGGCTCATCATGGACGGCCAGGCAACGCACGCGCAGGTATCGGCGCTGCTTGTCGCGTTGCACGTGAAAGGAGAAACGGCCGAAGAGGTCGTCGGCGCTGCAGAAGCAATGCGTGCGCGGTCGCTCTCGGTCCATTGTGTGCGCCGACCGTTGATGGATGTGTGTGGAACCGGCGGCGACGGCTCAATGTCGTTCAACATTTCGACCGCGGTTGCGCTGGTGGTTGCGGGCGCGGGCGTTGCAGTCGCAAAACACGGCAACCGGTCGATGTCCAGCCGCTCTGGCAGCGCGGACGCGCTTGAGGCGCTCGGCGTCGACATCCAGGCCGCTTCAATGATGGCGCAGCACATGCTCGAGCAGCATGGCATTGCGTTCTTGTTCGCGCAAGCACATCATCCGGCGATGCGCTTTGTCGCCCCGGTGCGGCGCGAAATCGGGATTCGCACGGTCTTCAACCTGCTTGGTCCACTGACAAATCCTGCGGGTGCGACGCACCAGCTGGTGGGTGTCGCGCACGAGAATGCGCTGCTGCTCGTCGCCCAGGCGTTGCGAGCGCTCGGCAGCGAGCGGGCGGCAGTCGTTCGCGCGCAGGATGGGTTCGATGAAGTTTCGCTGTCCTGCACGACTCGCGTCATTGAGTGGAACGGCTCGCAGCTTCTCCACTACGCGATCGAACCTGAGATGGTTGGCCTGCAGCGCCGCCCGGCAACCGATCTCGCAAGTGCAAGCCCACAAGAAAGCGCGCAGCGCATCCTTCATGTTCTGAGCGGCAAGCCGGGCGCGCATCGCGACGTGGTTGTGTTCAACGCAGCCCTGGCCTTGTACATCGCCGGCATGTGCGGACATCTGCGCGCCGGCCGCGACCTTGCGGAACGCTCGATCGACTCGGGAGGCGCTCGCCGCGCCCTGCAAGCGCTCATGGATGCCGCCAAGTGAGCTACCTGGACGCAATCGTCGCGCAGCGCCGGCGCGACATTCGCTCGGAAAAGCGCTTCGTGCCCATCGAGACGCTGCAGGCAATGGCCGCGGAGCGTTCGCCCATGCGCGGCTTTGCAGCGGCCCTGCGCAGCGAGCCGCCGGCGATCGTGGCTGAGATCAAGCGCGCATCGCCGTCGTCGGGTGCGATCGATGAACGCTGCAACCCGGCCACAACAGCGGCGGCGTTTGTGGCCGGCGGTGCGGCTGCCCTGTCGGTCCTCACCGAGCCGCGCAACTTTCGGGGCAGCTTTGCTGATCTGCAAAGCGCGCGCAATGCAGTGACCGTGCCCGTGCTGTGCAAGGATTTCATCGTCGACGATTTTCAGGTTTGGAAGGCAGCGGCTTTCGGCGCGGACGCCGTCTTGCTCATTGTGGCAATACTTGGTGAAAGCCGGCTGCGCGATTTTGTGCGCTTGAGCGCCGCTCTCAGCTTGGCGGCCGTGGTGGAGGTGCACACACCGCAAGAGGCCACCATGGCCGTCAACGCGGATGCGCGCATCATTGGCATCAACAATCGCAACTTGGAAACGTTTCAGGTCGATTTGGCCACCGCTCCAAGGATCTGCGCCGCGCTACCGGCGGACCGGATCGTCATCGCCGAGAGCGGGTATAGCAGCGCCGGCCAGCTGCACAGTGCGATGTCGGCCGGGATCCATGCCTTTCTGGTTGGAGAGGCGCTCATGCGAAGCCACGATCGCGGCAATGCCGTTCGCGAGCTGCGCGAGGTTCACGCATGGTCAGAGTAAAGGTTTGCGGCATGATGAGCAGGGACGATGTCAACGTGTGTGTGCGCGCGGGGGTCGACGCAGTTGGGTTCATCTTTGCTCGCGGTCCGCGCTGTCTTTCGGTCGAGCGGGCGGAGCAGTTGACGAAGGCCGTGCCGCCGTTCGTCACGAGCGTGGGCGTCTTTGCAGGCAACGACCCGCTCTTTATTACCCAGGCGCTCCAGCGTTGCCGTCTCGATGTTTTGCAGTTCAGCGGCGGCGAGGATGCCACGTTCGTTGGTTCGTTCGGAAGGCCCACTATCGTCGTCGTGCATGCTGCCGTTGCGCGCAGCGGCAGGCAGCCTGCAGGTCCGCTGCGCCGGCTCGAGGCCGCTGCTGCTGCCATGCGCGTACCCAGCCCGCGCGAACTTGCTGCAGCCCAGGCCGTTGGGCTGGTGATCGACGCGCGCGTTGACGGACTGGCTGGCGGCACCGGTACACGCGTTGGCAACGATGTTGCCTCGCATCTGCGCGAGCATACTCCGCTGCCGCTCATTCTTGCGGGCGGCTTGACGCCGGACAACGTGGCGGCGGCTGTGGCGGCGGTTCGCCCGTGGGGAGTAGACGTTCGATCGGGCGTCGAGCGCGGCGAGAACAAGGACTATTGTTTGGTCGAGCGCTTCGTTCGCGAAGCCAAAGGTGTTGGCGCTGCACGTGGTCGGGGTGTCGAAACGGTCGAACTCGCCCATCCGTTAGGAGGCATATGATGCGTCTGCCGGACGAGCGCGGCTACTTCGGCGAGTTTGGAGGGCAATTCGTGCCGGAAGTGCTGGTTGAGCCGTTACACCAGCTGACCGATGCGGCGCGCGCAGCGTTTGCGGACCAGTCATTTTGGAACGAGCACGAGCGCTTGATGCGCGACTACGTCGGCAGGCCAACGCCGCTATGGGAGGCACGCAACCTGAGTGCGACATGCGGCGGCGCAACCATCGCTCTCAAACGCGAAGACTGCAACCACACGGGGGCCCACAAAATCGTCAACGCGCTCGGTCAGGGTCTGCTCGCTCGCCGCATGGGCAAGTCGCGTCTTATTGCCGAGACGGGTGCCGGACAGCACGGCGTCGCGACAGCGACTGCCGGGGCTCTCCTCGGCATTCCCGTGGAAGTCTACATGGGTACGGACGACGTGGCGCGGCAGGAACTCAACGTCTACGTCATGCGACTGCTTGGCGCGCGCGTGCACGAGGTGGACAGCGGCAGCCGAACGCTGAAAGACGCAACGAACGAAGCGTTCCGCGACTGGGCGGCAAGCGCCGCGGACACGTTTTATGTGATCGGTTCCGCGGTCGGTGCTCACCCGTATCCATTGATCGTGCGTGAGTTCGCGCGGGTCATCGGCGAAGAAACCAAAGCGCAGTGTCAAACCCAGTTCGGCCGCTTGCCGCAAGAGGTCGTCGCCTGCGTGGGGGGTGGCAGCAACGCGATCGGCATGTTCACAGCCTTCTTAAGCGATCGCACCGTGCGCTTGTGGGGCGTCGAGGCCGCGGGATGCGGTCTAGGCCTCGGTGACAATGCAGCCAGTTTATGCACGGGCTCGGTTGGCGTGCTGCATGGCGCTCGCACGTTTGTGTTGCAAGATGAGGATGGTCAGATCGCAAGCACGCACTCGATCTCGGCCGGCCTTGACTATCCCGGCGTTGGCCCCGAACACGCCTATTTGAAAGCGACCGGCCGAGTGCGCTATACGGCGGTGTCTGACCGAGATGCCGAAGAAGCGTTCGCGCTGTTGGCGCGCAGCGAGGGCATTCTGCCGGCGCTGGAGTCGGCGCATGCCATCGCCTTCGCCTGCCAGCGTGCAGCACAGCTTTCCGAGCAAGAGCTGGTGGTCGTCAACCTCTCGGGCCGGGGTGACAAAGATGCCTTTCGGCTGGCGGCACAACTGACGGTCGCGGGCGCACGTTCGTGACCGTCAAGCTCACCGGCCGCGTGGCGCAAGTTTTTGCACGTTGCCAAAGGGAGCAGCGCGCGGCGCTGATTCCATTTTTGGTTGCAGGCGACCCCAACCCGGCAGCAAGTCTCGAGGTCATCGCAGCCGTGGGCGAGAGCGGCGCCGACATCATCGAGATCGGTATCCCCTATTCGGATCCGCTGGCGGATGGCCCGACCATTCAGCGCGCTGCGCAGCGCGCGCTCGCCCAGGGCATGCGATTTGCCGGCGCGCTTGAACTCGCTCGCCTGGCAAAGCAGCGGCTGCCGAGTATTCCGCTCATCGCGTTCACCTACTATAACCCCGTCTTCAAACGTGGCATTGAACAAACCGCGCGCGATTTCGCCGATGCAGGGTTTGCCGGCATCATCGTGCCCGATCTGCCGCCGGTTGAAGCCTCACCGCTGCTGGATGCCTTTCGCGCGCACGAGCTTTCGGTGACGCTGCTGGTCGCACCGACGACTCAGCCAGAGCGTGCCGCCGCAATTGCCGCGCAATGCACGGATTTCGTGTATGTCGTGAGCCGCATGGGTGTCACGGGAGCGGACCGCAACGTTAGTGAAATGGCTTTTCGACAAGTCCAGCGCCTGCGCGCTCTGACGGACAAACCGCTGGCAGTCGGGTTCGGGGTCGCGTCCGCGGCGAGCGCTGCTGCTATCGCATCCTTTGCCGACGGGGTGATCGTGGGGAGCGCGTTGATCGACCGAATCGCGGCTGCCCGAACACCTGAGGACGCAGTGCAGTCCGCGCGGCGGTTTTGCTTCGAACTATCGCGTTGCTGCCGCCGAGAGCCGCGCAACCACTGACGAGCACCCACACATGAAGGTTTTGTTCTGCGACCAAGGCTACTCCGAGAGCCGGCGCCATCTTGCGCCGCTTCTACCTGGTTTCGAACTGGTCACCTGCGACAAGCTGGAAGTCGCGTCGCATCTGCGCGGCATCGATGCCGTCGTGCCGTATGGCGCGGCGATCGACAGCCAGATCGTGAAGGCAGGATCGTTTGGGCTCGTCCAGCAGTTCGGCGTCGGATTGGAAACGGTCGACGTGGCCGCAGCAACCGACGCAGGCGTGTGGGTTGCTCGCGTCCCGAGCGCACAGACAGGCAATGCGGAGTCAGTCGCCGAGCACGCCATCCTGCTCATGCTCGCGCTTTCTCGCAAAGGTGCCCAGCTGGCCCATTCGATCCAGCAACGTGTTGTCGGTGAGCCTGCTGGTCTGGCGCTGGCGGGCAAGACCGCCTGCATCATCGGCCTGGGCGGCGTGGGCTCAGAACTCGGACTGCGCCTGCAGGCATTTCGCATGCGCCTCTTTGGCGTGCGCGCGCGGCCGATTCTTGGCAACCCGCGCGGCGTCGCGATGCGACTGTTTGGCCAGGACCGTCTGCACGAGGCACTCGGTCAGGCGGACTACGTCATCGTGTGCGCCACGCTGGACGCAAAGAATCGACACCTCATCGACCACGCCGCTTTGGCCGCCATGAAGCAGGGTGCCTTTCTGATCAACATTGCGCGAGGCGGACTGGTCGATTCGGAAGCGCTGCTACAGGCACTGGAATCCGGTCATCTGGCGGGAGCTGGCCTTGACGTATTCTCAGAGGAGCCGATCGATCCGGCTCACCCGCTGTTGCGGCAGAACGTGGTCGTCACGCCGCATATCGCGGGTGTGACCGATCTCTCCTATGCGGGAATAGCGAAGGTCGTTGCAGAGAACGTGCAGCGCTACGCGGGCGGCCTCGAGCCCTTGTATGCTGTCAACGCACCGCGGATGCCGCGTCGGCAACGCAAGCCGGTGGGCCGATTCTAGCGCACAGGGTCTGCAGGCGGCTGACGTACGCACGAGTTCCAGCATCGGTCGCATCAGCCAAGTTGCAATCGATCGGTTGTGCGGCGAAGAATTCCTTGGGCGCTACCACGTCGCCGGACGCCAATGGAACCTGATTACGCAGCACGATGTCACACGAGCCGACGTGCGCCAAGGCAACATCCTTCCACCGGCGGCCGGGATCGGTCGCGACCATCACTGACGCTTTGGGCTTTATCCACTCAAGCGACGTCGTGCCCTCGATCACGCAGCAGGTCGCACCACGGGATTGGAGATATGCAAGCGCGGCATCGACTGCCTCTGGAGCACCTTCGCGCAGCGCAATGACCCAGGCGACCGCCACCGCGCCGGCGTCGAACAGCCGGCAGGTATCCGTCGTCGGCTTGCGGATTGCACCATCGCTCGTAATGAGCCGGCTGGGCTTCCGGCGGCTCACTGTCTCGCACACGCCGCACGACATGCCACGGCCGCAAATACCGGCCGCGTCTGCAACGACGAGCGCTGACGCACCGTGATCGTGCGTGAGGTCTCGTTCGCCATCTGCGACCGTCAGCTTGATTGCTCCGACCGGCCGCCCGCCAAGGGCGCGCACGGCGATCTCGGCCGCTAGCGTTTTGCCGACGCCCGAGTGCGGTCCGCCCACGACGACGATGTCCATGCGAGTTCTTTCCTCAAAAGGCAAGACTGGACCCGGCGCTGGCTGGTTGGTTAGGCTCGCGGGGCGGCGGCCAAAACGTCTGGATCCGCACTGTTTGCGAACTTTTCAAAGTTCTCGGCGAACTTTTTTGCTAGTTCTTTGGCTTTCGCATCGTATGCCGCGGGATCGTCCCAGGTCGAGCGCGCGTTGAGCACTTCCTTTGGCACGCCCGGGACCTCGCTGGGCACGCCGACCTGGAAGACCGGATCGGGCACGAAGGTAGCGTCGTCGAGCTGACCAGCGATGGCAGCATTGACCATGGCACGGGTATACGGAAGTTTCATGCGCTTGCCGACACCGACCGGGCCGCCGCTCCAACCAGTGTTCACGAGCCAGACGCGCGCATCGTGTTTTGCAATTCGCTCCACGAGCATCTTTGCATATACCGTCGGATGGTGCACCATGAACGGAGCGCCGAAGCAGTGCGAGAATGTCGTCTGCGGCTCTGTGACGCCTTTTTCGGTTCCCGCTACCTTGGCGGTGTACCCGGAGAGGAAGTGATACATCGCCTGTGCGGGCGTCATGCGCGCGATCGGCGGCAGCACGCCGAACGCATCGGCAGTCAACATGACGATGTTTCGCGGATGCCCCGCGACGCCGCCCGGGTGAACGTTGGATACCGAACTCAGAGGATATGCGGCGCGCGTGTTTTCTGTCAGCGATGCGTCGTCCAGATCGAGCTCCCGCGTGTAGGGATCGGCGACGACGTTTTCGAGCACGGTTCCGAACGTGCGGGTCGTGGGATAAATCTGCGGCTCAAGCTCGGCCGAAAGGTGGATCGCCTTTGCGTAGCAGCCACCTTCGAAGTTAAAGACGCCGTGATCGCTCCAGCCGTGCTCATCATCGCCGATCAGTGCACGGGTAGGATCGGCGGACAGCGTGGTCTTGCCCGTGCCGGACAGGCCGAAGAAGATTGCCACATCCCCCGAAGCGCCGACGTTCGCCGAACAATGCATGGGCATGACGCTGCGCAAGGGCAGCAGATAATTCATGATGGTGAAGACAGATTTCTTGATCTCGCCAGCGTAGGTCGTGCCGCCGATGAGAACCAAGCGGCGTGCGAAGTCGATAATGATGAAGGTCTCAGAGCGCGTGCCATCGCGTTGTGGAACCGCCAGAAAGTTGCACGCGTTCACAACCGCAAATCCGGGCTCAAAGCTACGAAGCTCATGTCCCTGCGCCGGGATGAAAAGGTTGCGCGCGAAGAGGTTGTGCCAGGCGAGCTCGGTCACGACGCGAACCGAGATGCGGTAGTTGGGATCGGCTCCGGCAAATGCGTCCAAGACGTAGACGTCCTTGTCGCGCAGATAACGGTCGACGCGCCCGAGCAGCTCGTTAAACGCAGGCCGCTCAAAGGGCTTATTGGTCTTCCCCCAATCGATGTGCGACTGGCTGTTCGGCTCCTGGACGAAGAATTTGTCGTTCGGTGAACGGCCCGTGTGCTTGCCTGTACGCACGACGAGCGGACCGTGGGCTGCTGCCAGACCTTCTCCGCGCCGAATCGCTTCCTCAAAAAGCGGCGCGCTGGTGAGATTGTGCGTTGCCTTTCGGACGGGACCAAACCCGAAACGGTCAAGACCAGCGGTTTCGGTGTCACCGGCGAGCAGTGCCATAACGATCGAACTCTCCTTATATACTGGTGCTGGAACGGCTTACGAAGCCATTTTACCCTTCCCTGCGCCGGCGCTGTACTGCTGGGACTTTGGACGCTGTGAGAAAACGCAAATCGGGACAAAAGCACTCACCAAACCACCAGCGCGCCGTCATTGCAGACGCCGTCGTCATCCACAGAAATGTCGCCTTCCCCACACGCCGCTCACATGTTGTGCACTGAGTCTTCCACAAGGTCGCACGGGAAGGAACCGGAATAAATGAACGGACCTAAAGGTCCGTTTCTACACAACGCGATTCAGCCTGCCCGGGGACCATGGCCTCAGGTTTCGTTCACCTTCATACGCACAGCGAATACTCGTTGCTGGACGGCGCTTGCCGCACCAAAGAAATCGTGGCGAGCGCGGCTGAGTTCGGCATGCCGGCGGTCGCACTGACCGACCACGGAGTGCTGTATGGTGCCCTTGAGTTTTATTTCCAAGCCAAAGCCAAGGGCGTCAAACCGATCATCGGGTGCGAGATGTACGTTGCGCCGCGCGGTCATCGCGATCGCAGCGCCCGCGACGAACATCATCTCACCGTGCTGGCGGCGAACAAAGCCGGCTATCGCAACCTGCTCAAACTCGTGTCGATCGGTTTTCTCGACGGCTACTACTACAAGCCGCGGGTCGATCTCGAGTTGCTTTCCCAGCACAACGAAGGTCTGATCGTGTTATCGGGTTGTTTAGGCGGTGCGTTGGCTCAAGCGTTGACGCGCGGCGAGCTCAAAGCGGCTCAGGCCCTGGCCCGCGACTATCGCGCGGTCTTCGGCGAGCGTTACTTTATCGAGGTCCATCACCACCACCATCCGCTTGAGGACCGCATCCGGCCCGCGCTTTTCGACGTGGCACAAGAGATCGGCGCGCGGCCTGTCGCCACCAATGACTTCCACTATCTGCGCCGCGACGACGCCGATGCCCACGACGTGCTGTTGTGCATCGGCACGGGCAAGATGGTTTCAGACACGGACCGGCTCAAATTCGAGAACGACCAATTTTATTTCAAATCCGCCGACGAGATGCGTGAGCTTTTTGCCGACACACCGCAGGCATGCGACGCGACGCTCGACATTGCGAATATGGTGGAGCTGGATTTGGAGACCAGCTCGTTTGCGATCCCTGATTTTCCGGTGCCGCAGGGTCATGCAAGCGATGAGGCATATTTGCGATCGCTTTGCGAAGAGGGCCTGCGCGCGCGCTATGGCGAGCCGACCGTAGAGCAGCGCAAACGGCTCGACGATGAGCTTGCAATTATCAATAGCATGGGCTACGCATCGTATTTTCTCATCGTCTGGGACTTCATTCGATATGCGCGCGAGCAGGGTATCCCGGTGGGGCCAGGTCGCGGTTCGGCGGCCGGCTCCATCGTCGCCTACACGCTCGCGATCTCCGACGTCGACCCGTTGCGTTACAAACTGCTGTTTGAGCGCTTCCTCAACCCGGATCGGATCTCGATGCCCGACATCGACACCGATTTCTGTTTTGAGCGGCGCGACGAAGTGATCGAATACGTCACCAAGAAGTACGGAGCAGATCGGGTCGCCCAGATTGTCACCTTTGGAACCATGGCGGCGCGCGCGGCGGTGCGCGACGTGGGCCGCGTGATGGGCGTGCCACTTGCTGACGTCGACCGTATCGCCAAGCTCATCCCCAACATTCCGACCAGCCCGGTGTCTATCCAGCAGGCAATCGACAGCGTGCCCGAGCTGAGCTCAACCTACCAGCGTGACGCCTTGGCGCGCAAACTGCTCGACACGGCCAAGCGCGTCGAAGGGCTGGCGCGGCACGCCTCGACCCACGCGGCAGGCGTTGTCATAGCGCCGGGCCCGATCACCGATTACGCGCCGCTCGTGCGATTGGGCGATCACGATGTCAATACGCAATACTCGATGGAGTGGGTGGAGCGCGTCGGCCTGCTCAAGATGGATTTTTTGGGGCTGCGAACGCTGACGGTACTGGAAGCTGCCGCGCAGGAGATCCGCCGCACGGCCGATCCTGCATTCCGCATTGAAGAGATTCCGCTGGACGACGCAAAGACGTACGCGATGCTGTCGGCGGGCCAGACGACGGGCGTGTTCCAGCTCGAGAGCGCCGGCATGCGCCGCTACATCGCCGAACTACGGCCGAGTCGCATCGAAGACGTCATCGCGATGGTTGCGCTCTATCGTCCCGGTCCTATGGATTGGATCAACGACTTCATTGCCGGCAAACATGGACGCCGCACGATCACCTATCTGCACCCGAAACTCGAGCCGATCCTGGAAGACACCTATGGAATTGCCGTTTTTCAGGAACAAGTGACCCAAATATGTCGCGATCTGGCGGGTTACAGTGCCAGTCAAGCGGACGAAATGCGCAAAGTCATCGGGAAAAAAATCAAAGAAAAGATCCCGGTCGAACGCAAAAAATTCATTGACGGCTGCGTCAAAGGCGGCGTGGATGAGCAACTTGCGACCAAGATCTGGCAATTCATCGAGCCCTTCGCGGGCTACGGTTTCAACAAGGCGCATTCCGTCTGTTACGGCTTGCTCGCCTACCGCACAGCCTGGCTCAAGGCAAACCATCCGCTGCCGTTTATGGCCGCGCTTTTGACCTCGGTCAAGCAAAACACCGACAAGCTCGTCGAGTATCTGGCCGACTGCGCGCAGCGCAAGCTGCGCATTCTACCACCCGACGTGAACGAGAGCGGAAAGGACTTCACCGTCGTCGGTCATGCTATTCGTTTCGGCCTCAGCGCCGTAAAGAACGTTGGCGAAGGCGCCGTGCGCGAGATCATTGAGAAACGCACGGCCGGCCCATTCGTCGCGCTGGCAGACATGTGCGCCCGCGTCGATTGCCGCATTGTCAACCGCCGGGTCCTCGAGTCGCTCATCAAGGCCGGCGCGTTTGACGGTTTGCCCGGCAACCGCAGCGAACAGCTCGCCCACGTTGACGCGGCGCTGGAGTACGGGCAACACGGAGCACAACAGCGGGCACTTGGGCAGACCTCGCTTTTTGGGTCCGAAGGGAGCGGCGGCCTGCCGCCTCCCTCGTTGCCGCATCGCGATCCGCCCAGCTCAACGGTCCGCCTTGCCCAAGAAAAGGAAGCCATCGGCGTCTACATATCCGGCCATCCGCTTGCCGACAAGGCGGACGAGCTTGCCAAACGTACGACCCATGCCATCGCGGTCTTGCGCGAGCTGCCGGAAGACGAAACGGTGGTCATTGGCGGCATTATCACGGCCAGCAGACGGGTGGTGACGAAAGCCGGCGGGCAAATGCTCGTGGCCAAGCTTGAGGACCTCAGCGGCGCGATCGAAATCGTCGTCTTTCCAAAATGGTTTTCCGAGCTCTCGCCGCTCTTGCTGGATGAAGCTATCGTCGTCATCAAGGGCAAAGTCAAGGAACGACGCGCAATCGGCAAGCCTCCCGGCTACGTAGAACCGCAACCGGCGGCGGATGAAGAGAAGCAGGAGCGTCCGGAAGTCAGCCTGCAAGCGCTGGAAGCGTGGTCGTTCAACCAGGCGCGCTATCTGAACGCCGCAGCTCGCCCGCACGTCGTCGATCGTGATCGGCCGGCGGCGCTGGCGTTGCACATTCGGCTGCGCGGAGATGCCGACGACGCGACGCGGCTCGAGCGTCTGCGCGAGCTCATCCAGAACGCCCAAGCGGGCGAGGATAAGGTCTATCTGCACGCCGGCGGCAATGGCGACTCTCGGCCTCTGCGACAGCCCGTGCAGCTTACCCCCGCGCTGCGTGAGGACTTCGCAACAGTTTTCGGGCCTGACAACGTGTGGCTGGCAGATACAGCGTGAGCCGCAGGCTCGTGGCGATCGATCTCGACGGAACGCTCATTGGTGAATCGCTCGTCATCTCGGCAGCGGACCGCGACGCAATCCACGATGCATCGCGCGGCGGCTTTCTCATCGTCTTGGCAAGCGGCCGGCTGTTGGCGGCGTCGCGCCCCTTTGCGCAGGCGCTCGATCTTCACGGCCCTATCATCGTGCTGCAGGGAGCCGTTGCTTACGACTTAGCGTCGCAGGAGCGCCTGTTTTGCACGCCGCTCCCCGCGCAAACGGCCCTGGCCGCCTACGATGAGCTCAACGCCCGCGGCTTTCACCTGCAGTTGTACTTCGGAGACAGCCTGTACCTCGACGCGCTCGACGAGGCCGCGCAATACTATCTGAAGATCTCTCGAGTCGAACCCGTCATGGTGGCGGACTTGCGAACGCTCCTGACCAGCGGACCGCCGTCAGACCGCGCACCCCTCAAGCTGCTGGCGATAGCGCAGCCGCAAATGGTCAGCGCGACGATTCCCGAGCTTGCTCGCATCTTGGGAGGCGACGCCAACGTCTTTCGCAGCCTTCCGCGCTTTTTGGAAGTGACCCACCCGGACGCCAACAAGGGCCACGCGCTGCGTCAGGTCGCTGCTTTTCTCGGCATCGACATGAAGGATAGCGCCGCTATCGGCGATTCAGATAATGACATTCCGATGTTTGCGGCGGCAGCGCGCTCGTTCGTGGTGGCGGGTGGAACCGACGCCGCCAAACGTGCGGCCAGCGAGATCGTCCCCGCCTTAGGGAAAGGCGTCGCCTACTCGCTTGCGCTCTTAAAGGAAGAAGAAGCTCATGAGCCGGCCTGAACCAGTTCGGCGACAGAGCGCGCGAAGGGCAGCCATCGGAAGGCGGTCGTTTCTGGTTGCGGCCTGCGCGGCTGCCGCCGGCGCGCTCAGCGTTGGGCTGTGGCACGAAGCATTCAACCCGCGCTTCAACGTTGATATCGTCGCCGTCAATGGACTTTCCCGGACGCCAGCAAGCGAGGTCATCAGCGCCGCGGCGCTGCGGGTCGGCCAGAATGCCTGGCTGGTCGATCGGGGTGCCGTCACGCGGCGCATCGAGGGATTGCCGTGGGTACGCACTGCTGCCCTCCACGTCCGCTGGCCAAACCGGCTGACGATCGACGTCACCGAGCGCAAGCCGGCGGCACGTGTCGTTCTGCCGTCCCAGGCCTCGCAGCGATCGACGCCTCGTTACGCGCTGATCGACCAAACGCAGCATGTGCTCGAAGTGAGCCCAGCCCCAGACGACAGGGGCCAACTCCCGCTTTTGGTCGTCATCCCGCCGCCGCCACGCGACGTGTTGCCGGGCAGTGTCTTGGACCGGCGCGAGGTCAGCCAAGCACTTGAGGCCTATCGACGGTTGAGCGGTCTCGGACTGCGCATCAGCGAGGTAGCGATCGCTCCATCCACAGGCATCAGCGCCACCGCAGACCGGAATCTGCGCGTTCTGTTCGGTGAAGACGAGGATCTAGCGAAGAAGGCGCAGCTCTTCCAAGCAATTGTCGCAAAGATATCCACACCCTCGCGCGTTGCATACGTGGACGTGCGCAGTGTGCGCGCACCCACAGTCTTGTATCGTTGAAGAAAAAAAATCGCGCCGGCGAAAATTTCCTGAGAGCGAATTGGAAAAAGGGATGTGACCACGCGTTTGGAATGGCACAGGGGCGCCACTGAAGCTGGCGGCTACGCGCTGTTGTACAGTCAGAACGCGCCCATGGCACTCTCAGAGAGGTAGGCGTTGGCACGTAGCGACGTAGTTTGCGGCCTCGACATCGGCACCACGAAGACCGCGGCGGTTATCGCGAGCGTGGGTCGGGAGGGGCCGGTCGACATTATCGGATTCGGCGTAGCTCCATCGTCCGGGCTGCGTAAGGGCGTCGTCACCGATCTCGAGGAAACGGTAAAATCCATTGAGGCCGCCATGGAAGCGGCCGAGCGGATGGCCGGCGTCCACGTGTCGCAGGCGTTTGTCGGCGTTACGGGCGAGCACGTCAAATCACTGAACTCGCATGGCATTGTGGCAGTCAGCGGGGAAGACCGCGAGGTTGGGCCTCTCGACGTCAAGCGCGTTGTCGATGCAAGCACCATTATCACGCTACCGGCCGAACGCCAGCTCATCCATACACTGCCGCGCGAATACGTGGTGGACGGGCAAAACGGGATCACCGATCCGGTCGGCATGTCGGCTGCTCGGCTCGAAGTCGACACCCACATTGTTACCGCTGGCTCCTCCTTCATTGCAAACGTGCTGAAATGCGTGCACCGCGCCGGCATCGAGCCAAGCGGCGTCATCTTCGAGCCGCTGGCGGCCGGTGCGGCCGTGCTCCTGCCCGAAGAGCGCAACGCGGGCGTCGTGTTGCTCGACATTGGTGGCGGAACAACAGATGTTGCCGTTTACTGGGGCGGCGGCGTGTACCATACGTGGACCGTGCCGGTGGGCGGCGATCTCATCACCAACGATATCGCGCTCGGCCTCAAAACCAGTCACGGCGAGGCGGAGAACGTGAAGGTCGCATTCGGCACCGCCGATGTCGCGGCGGACCTCGCGGATGGGACGTTCGAAGTCAAGGCCGTCTCCGGACGCACGACGCGCCCAGCCGCGAAGCATTTCTTACGCCAAATCATCGTGGCGCGCACGACGGAGATCCTCAAAATCGTGCGCTCCAACCTGGCTGAAAATTGTCCGCCGGAGGTTATGCTCGCAGAGCTTGTGCTCACTGGCGGCGGCGCCGAACTCACCGGCATCGACGCACTGGCTGCAGACCTGTTCGATCTGCCGGCGCGCATTGGAACTCCCATGCACGTGGGCGGTCTGACCGAAGCCATCAAGCATCCCGCATACGCGGCCGTCGTCGGCCTCGTTCTCTTCGGCGCCAAGTCCGATGGCGCGATACAGCCCGCGCGCAGCAACGGCAAGGGCGTCTGGCATCGCGTCAGCTCCTGGGTATCGGAGGTCTTCGGATGAGCGCAGCGCGACGACGCAAGCCGGACGGCGACCCCGACGATCCACAGCAAAGCGTTTCACAATCATCAGCACTTCACGCAGGGAAGGGAGAAAAAATGACCGAGCAGCGCCGTTACGTTCCCGAGCACATGGCAACCATCAAGGTCATCGGCATCGGTGGTGGAGGTTGCAATGCCGTCAATCGCATGGTGGACTCCGGCATCAAGGGCGCGGAGTTCTTCGCCGTCAACACGGACGTCCAAGCATTGAAGAGTGCTCGAACGGACAACACGGTGCAGATAGGCCAAAACCTTACCCGCGGCCTGGGGGCAGGAGCCGATCCGGAGATCGGTCGTCAAGCGGCCGAAGAGTCGCGTGACGATCTTGCGCTGCTGGTCGAAGGAACCGATCTCGTCTTTATTACGGCTGGCATGGGCGGCGGCACAGGGACCGGAGCGTCGCCGATTATCGCCGAGCTGGCGCGCGGCGCCGGTGCTCTGACCGTGGGCGTCGTGACAAAACCGTTCGGGTTCGAGTTGCGCCGCCGTGCCCAAATCGCCGATCGCGGCATTGCCGAGCTCGAGCAGAAGGTTGACACGCTCATCGTCATCCCCAACGACCGGCTGCTCACGGTCGTCGAAAAGCGCACGCCACTGTTAGAAGCGTTTTCCTACGCCGACGACGTGTTGCGTCAGGGAATTCAAGGCATCACTGACCTCATCACCCAACCCGGACTCATCAACCTCGACTTCGCCGATGTACGGCGCGTCATGACCGACGCCGGCTCGGCGCTGATGGGCATTGGCACGGGCACGGGCGAGCACCGGGCCGCAGACGCGGCGCACAAAGCCATTTCCAGCCCGCTGCTCGAGGCGACCATCGAAGGCGCACGCGGCGTCATCTTCAACATCTACGGCGGACCCGATCTCTCGATGTACGAGGCGAATGAGGCTGCAGAGCTCATCAGCAAGGCTGTCGATCCGGATGCCGAGGTCATCTTCGGCGCCACCATTGACGAGCGGCTGACGAATGAAGTGCGCGTGACGGTGCTTGCGACCGGTTTTGGATCGCGGGCGCGCGATCGTCAGCGCGTGATCGGAGTGGGCG
>JALYZV010000164.1 GCA_030948685.1 Vulcanimicrobiota bacterium
CCGCCGCCGCTGAAGAGGAGCGGCAAAAGTAGTGGAAGGAAAAACCACGGGAACCTGTGGTGCCCAGCAGCCGGTGGCGGATGGATTCCAGCGACTTCAGGAGTCTGTGGACGCTCAGCTCCAGACGGAGTCGTTGTCGTTGGCGTCGTCGCGGTCGTGTTCGTTGTGAGGGCTGCAACTGGAGTGGGCGCCGGTAAGCCGGCCGTCGCTGGAACAGGAGCTGCGATTGGGGTGTTGCTCTTGTTCAGCGGCGCGCGAACCTGATAGGCCATCACGCCGTACGGAACGCGAGATTTGAGCGCTACGCGCGGCATCATTTGGCGTAAGATAGACAAATTGCCGCAGCTCGCCGGAATAAGCACCCGCAAGAGGTGCTCCCCTTGAGGTATGTCGACTTCCCAGCCTCGCGTGCCAGCCGGTATGAGCATATCGTTGGTGACGTAGGTGCCACCGCTATACCATGACATCGCATCGAGGTGTCGCGGGATAACGACATACCGCGCGGATGGCAGGGCTGCCTTAAGAGCGTGAAACTCCTGTTGACTCAGCCCAAGCTGACCGGCGGCGATGGCGAAGCGTCTGGGATGACTGCGAGCCGCAGCGATCAGTTGCGCGCGTGACGACAGCACCCCGAGCAACGGGTAGTCACCGAGCTTGGCGATCGTATGGGGCTGTGACAGCCCGGGGCTCGTGACGATGAGTGGGTTGGCGATGAGCAGGCATGCCAGAACGAATGCTGATGTCTTCACAAACTTTTCTTGTTTTTACCTTTGCTTGTTCTTTACCCGATCCGACGCTCCAAAAACTGAGTCTTAGGTCCACTCTCAAGCAATAGCAGATCAAATTTCGAGAAACTCCTCAGCGAGCTGATTTTGGCCATGAGTTCTATAGTTCTTTAGTCCCGTAGCGTAAATCGGCAAGCGAGTGCATGCAAACCACAGTGTCGGCGAGCTTATCAACTGACGCCGCGCGGGCGCAACGCGATCAGCGTCAAGGCGATCGCTAAGCGCACGATGGTGCGCGCGATGACAAAAGCCGCTAGGTTAAACGGTGCGACATGCCACGCGAGGAAGGCATACATGTCGACAGCAGCACCGACGATGAAAAGAAAAGCAAGCACATCGATGACGGCGACGTAACGAACCGGATCTCGCGACGCAGCGAAAGCAAGATAGGCGAGCGCCAGAGGGATCGCGGCGACAAACCTGAGCAGGACGGTGTCAAAGCTGGGCGGAGCGAACTGCCAGTTTGTCATTAGGAATGAGGCAATCAAACCCGATCCGAACAGCACAAACAGGCCCGCGATACTCGCCAAGATGGCGATAATCCGCAGGAGCGTCCGAAGTGCTTTATGCGGCTCGGCGGCTAACATGAACAATAGCAAGCGCTTCGCTCACCGCTTGCTCTGCAGTCCACACCGCAGCCTCGGCAGCCAGGGCTTCGAGGCTCGCATTGTCCAGCTGCTGGTGTAACGAGGCCATGAGCTTCTTGTAGCTCCATGCTTCGGTCGATTCGCGCGCTTCACCGAGCTCTTTGTATTTGGCGTCCGCGAAGGCTGCCAGCTGTGCCCCTTTGCGTGCATCGCCGTTGAGGGTGGCGATGTAGCCTAAGTGCTGCACCGCAGTGGCGAGTATGACCTCATTCTTCGCTTCGAGCGCCCAATGAACGGCATCGGCCGCCGCCTCTTGAGCGGCGCCGAGCGCAGACAGCGCGATGTGATAGGCGGCGCAATTGGCGTGATAGATTGCAAGATGGGTCGCGTTCTTTCCCCACGCCGCAAGCTCGATAGCCTGGGTCACGATGCGAAGAGCTTCAGCGGGCTTGCCCTCGGTGAACTCAAGCTCGGCGATGCCCGCCAGCACGCCGGCCATGTTGGTCTGCATGCCGAGCGCTTTGAAAACTGTTAACGCCTGCTGATAGAGGCTGCGGGCGGTGGCAGTATCACCTTGCTGTTCTGCGATGTTGGCTTGCTGCCGCAAACAAGCCGCCACATTCCGTTTGTCCGCGTACTCTTTGAACCATCCGAGTGCGCGGTCGTTGGCAAGAGCAGCTTCGCTCGGTCGACCGACGTGATAGAGCGCCCAAGCCAACACGTGCAAAGCGTGAGCCAGACCTCGTCCGTCGCGCAGCTTCTCGTAGAGAGCGCAGGCGGACTGAGCAGCCTTGAGCGACTGCGCGCCTGACGTGAGCCAGGCTAGCGCGCGCCAAAGACGAGCGGCGATCGCCGGCTGTAGGGTTTCATCGATGCGACCCTGCGCGTTTCGAATCCAACTGCGACCTTCGGCCTCCAGGCCGCCCTCTCGCCAGAGCCGCTCCAACGAACCGGCGACGCTGGCCCCGAGTTCGCTTGCATCGCCGGGCCCGAGCGCCCACTCGAGCACGGTCCGGAAATTGTCGATCTCTGGTTCCAGCGGCTCAAGCCACGCGCTGTCGGGCTTTGTGCCAAAGGAGCGATCCGCCGCAAGTGCGACCGTTCGATAATAGTCCGCATGCAAGTGCACGAGCCGCTCGGCATCGCCGACAGCCTGTAGCTTTTCCAATGCATAGGCGCGAATCGACTCAAGTAAACGATAGCGCTCGCTGTGCTGCGACGTTTCCGCAATCACCAGCGACTTGTCAGCCAGGGATGCCAAAAGATCCAGTATCTCGCTCTCGTCGATGCCTTCACCAGCAGACACGGCTTCCGACGCTTCCAGCGTAAAGCCACCCGAAAAAATTGCCAAGCGGCAAAAGAGCAATTGCTCCTGCGGCGTCAGCAGGTCGTAGCTCCAATCGATGAGCGCGCTTAAGGTCCGTTGGCGGGCCAGCGCCGTGCGGTCCCCGCCCGTGAGCAAACTGAAGCGCCGATCGAGCCGCTGTGCGAGACTCTCAAGGCTAAGAACCTTGACCCGCGCCGCGGCAAGTTCTAGGGCCAGCGGCATGCCATCCAGATGGCGGCAAATTTCGCCGATCGCATGCGCGCCGTCGTCGTCCAGAACGAAAGACTTGTTGACTGCAGTCGCGCGATCGATGAACAGTGCAATCGCCGAGTACGAGGCTGCGTTTTGTGTCGTGACCGCGTCGCGCCGCTCGGGCAGCGCCAATGGCGAAAGACGCACGACCTGCTCGCCAGTGACCTGCAAGGCTTGGCGCGACGTGGCCAGGATACGAACGTCCGGACAGTGCTTGAGAATCGTATCGACAAGCTTGGCGGCATCTTCAATGACGTGTTCGCAGTTGTCAAATAGCAGCAGCGCTTTTTTGCGCTTTAGCGCGCTGACGATCGCTTCATCGACGGAACGATCGTTGGGTTGACCGATACTCAGCGCTTTGGAGACGACGCTAGCGGCAAGTTCCGGATATCGTAGGGAAGCAAGGTCGGCCAACCACACGCCATCCGGATAATGCTCGAGGACGTCTGCGCCCACCTGGATGGCAAGGCGCGTTTTGCCCATGCCGCCTGGGCCGTGCAACGTCACCAAGCGATGCTCGTCCAGCAGCGCCTTCAGATCGTCAAGGTCCTGTTCGCGCCCGCGAAAACTCGTGATCTGGACGGGCAGGTTGTTGGGGAAGGAGTCTAATGAAGAGAGCGGCGGAAAATCAGACCGCAACTCGGCTGCGCCCAGCATCCAGACGTGCTCGGGCTGCGCCAGGTCTTTGAGCCGGTGGGAGCCGAGGTCGGTCAGCTGCGAACCTGCGGGCAGGTCTGCCCGTACGAGCGCGCGCGTGGCATCGGAAACCAAAATCTGGCCGCCGTGCCCAACCGACATGAGCCGAGCGACGCGGTTGACGGTGGGGCCGAAGAAATCATGCCCGCGCTCATCGGCGTGGCCCGTGTGCAGTCCCATGCGCACGTGGATACCGCCAACGTTTGAATGATCTTCCTGCGCCAGCGCTCGCTGCGCTTCAAGCGCTGCCGCTACCGCTCCGGGGGCGGTGTGAAAGGCGACGCAAAACGCATCGCCGACGGTCTTGAAAACGTAGCCGCCGTGCTTAACAAAAATAACGCGCAAGAGTGAATCGTGGCTCTCGACCGCGACCCGCATGTGGTCGCCGTGCGTTTCCCAACGCTTGGTCGAGCCCTCGATGTCGGTGAACAGAAATGTAATAGTGCCGGACGGTAATTCTTGCGTCGCGGTTTTAACGAGATCCGGCCCGGCACGGGCGGGGGCCATAAGAACGCGTTTCTGATGGGCCGAGTGACCTTCCTCGCCAGCGCGTGACTCGCGCGCCGTACCGCGCTGCCGGACATTCTCTTCCGGCATCAGGGTGAGCTGGCATCCGACAGGTCGTTCCGACCTTGCAGCACGTCTTGAAATCGCCTATGATGCTCGCGGGGGACCGCGCATGAATAGCCATCTCAGGCCGTTTTCACTTCTTTTTGCTTCGCTTGGCGCCGTCGTTCTGATGGGCGCTTCCAACGCTGGCTCG
Organism: Vulcanimicrobiota bacterium; assembly: GCA_030948685.1. GTDB lineage: Bacteria > Vulcanimicrobiota > Vulcanimicrobiia > Eremiobacterales > Eremiobacteraceae > JAFANK01. Next base: position 4,411 of record JALYZV010000164.1, read on the forward strand.
TCGTTTGTTCCCCCACTGCCCATGACGCCGAACGAAGCGATGATTTTTAACCCGGGAACCGGTGACTTTGCCGGTTTTCGTATTGTGGTGGATCCGAGCGGCCGAGCGATCGCAATTGATGGCGCAGGCCGGGCCTCAAACGAGCTCCAGTCGAACGTCGTGCAGAAATTTTTCGCCGACCTCGCCTCGGCCGGTCCACTGGACAAGCTGCCCGGCGGGAACTGCTCATCTGCCAAGCCGGACACTTCAACGACCACGGTCGAGGTGAACGCAGCAGTCGTCATCAGCTGGAACGGGCAAAAAACCCCCGCGTTACGCTGCGCTTCCGATCCGCGAGCCACCAAGATCTTACTCGATGCGACAACCATCCAGCATGCGCTCTACGTCCAGGCCTACCGCAAGAAGGTCGTGTTAGCCTACGGTAGTGGGTCGGGCTATAGCGGGCAAAGCTACCGGGCAAACTTTTCCGGCTACGACGGAAGCAGATTTTACATCGATCGCTTTCAAAACGCGAATTTCAGCTATCCGAATTTCTCATCGGATAATTTCAGTTTCTCAAACTTCAACAGCGAAATGCCCCGCAGCCGTGGACCATGGGCATCCTTACCCGGAGCGAGTCAAGTCTTCTCGAACTTGCCCTACTCCAATCCGTTTTCGGGTGCGCCGGCCAGCAGTTTTCAGACAGTGAACCCGTTTAGCGGCTCTCCCTACAGCAGCTTTGGGAGCACAACGCCGTTCGGCCCAAGTCCTTATGGTTCAAGCCCGTTCTCGAGCGGGCCGTCTGTCGTCACCCATCCCTGATCATCGCACGACGTTTACTGGCGGATAGGCGGAAGCCGGCGCGGCGGATGGTCTGAGTGCGCTCCGGCAATTGGTCTATCTGCGGCGGAGCTGCGATGCCCCGCGATCAGCGCGATGACTCCAGCTTTAGACGTGTACATCGCCTCATCCAACGCACTTGACGGCGCGTGAGCGACTGAGAAGAAGCCGTGCGGCTGCGTGCCGACGTAGACCGTCGTCGTGTAATCACCAACCATCGAACCAATATTCGTCTGCGCGAGCCAGCTGAGGCTCATAGGTCCCGCAAGCGCGACAGGTGTGCTCCAGGTCGCGCCGCCATCCAGCGAAGACAGGAACCCGACGTTCAGCAAGCACGGTGCGCTCGCCGCTGTCGAGCAGACGGTGGTCGGGTAGTAAAAATACGTTATACCGAGCCGTGCGGATGCGCCCGAGGTGCCGGGCGCGATCCCGATGCCGGGCAGGAAATGGTCGACGCTGCTTGCGACTGGGTCGATCGGCACTCGTGTCACCGGCGTCCAGCTCGCCCCGCCGACGGACGTGCTCATCACAATGTCGTTGGCGGAACAACCTGAACGGAAACGGCAATCCTGCCACACCATGTAGACGGTTCCCGCGGCGTCGATGGCGGCGGAGGGCAGCGGACCACTTCTCATGCCGCCCGCATCGAAATGGTCGAAGACCGGCGTCACTAAAGCCGCGGCCGTCCAGCTTGCGCCGCCATCGTGTGAGCCAAACGCCAGCAGGTTTTGCTCGTTGAAATCAGCGATCGGAACGACGACCGTGCCGTTGGGCTGGACGAGGGGTTGTCCTCCGATTCCCGTCGCGAGGTTTGCAGTGTTGCGGGCCGGCCCCCAGGTCAGGCCGCCGTCGGCGGACGTGCTCATGTGAATGAGACCGTTTGCGCTTGGATCATCCCACTCGACATAGCAGTGACCGTAAAAAGGACTGCTCAGCGTGTTATCGCAGACGATCCATTCTTTGTCGCTCGAAAGCTGCCCGGGCGCAACGGCGACGGGGGAATTCCAGAGAATCCCATCTGTTGAGCGGCTGACGAGCGCCGCGGGCGCGGGCGTGCCCCGAAAGACGATTGGCAACGAGGCGATCAGCCAGACGCCGTGGGCTGCATCATACGCAACCGATGGGTCGCTCACGCTGCCAAACGGGCTGCCCGGCTGGACGATGTTAGTGGTGCCGGGCAAGGCGCCGGTGGTAAAGGTTGCACCGCCGTCATGCGACGTCGCAAACATGATATCCGATGCGCCGGCAGTAAAAAAGCGTCCGCTTTGAAACGCAACGACGATCGTGTTGCCGAATGCAAACGCGTCAGGTTCGACTTGCGTTGCGTGCTGGCTCGACGGGTTGGCAAACGGATCCGAGCTAATGCGTGTGACGTCGGATGTCAGCGGACTTGGGACTGGCCCCGGCCCTGGGAGGCTGGGTAAACTCGACCCGCCGCCGCAGCTGGAGGCTACCAGCGCCGCCGTGCACAGCAATGCAGCCGCGACCCAAACTCTCGCCATCGCAGCGTGCGTACCCACGCCCTCGCGTTCGACGCGCGGTTCAACAATCCGCCGCTCGCTCGTTAGGCCGTTCTTACTAGCTCTTTCATCGGTTCATTCAGCGTTCTTTCAGCATTCACGGGGATGATTGCCCCCAGGACGCAGGGTCCGATAGGAGTGAGGCATGTTCAAGACATTCATTTCAGCCGCTTGTGCGCTTGCGATCATGCTGATAGGCAGCATGACGGCCACTGCCGGCTTCAACCCACCCCGTTCGACGACACCATTTCAATGGAGTCGCCCACATGCTGCGATGAACGGTGGATTCAACCAACCCGGTAACATCATTATCGCGGACCAATTCAACAATCGGATCATTGAGATCGACAATACTCACCGCATCGCATGGTCGTTCGGTTCGAATAATCCGGCATTGTGCAACCCTGGCCCCGGCGCAATTATCGCCCCGAACGATGAGGAGCGGGTCGGTGATTTTACGCTGATGGCTGGTACCGGCGTACCGCCAAGCACGATTCCACAAATGCCAAAGGGTTGCGCTGACAATCGCGTGATCGCGGTTGATGAGAGCGGACGCATTGCCTGGCAGTATGGAAAGGCGGGCGTTGGCGGCGCGGGCTTTAACGAGCTCAACACACCGGTGTGCGATGTGTTTCTGCCGAACTTTCATGTGCTCATCACGGACCAGGCGAACGAGCGGGTCATCGAGGTCACGCTTGACAAGCGACCCGTTTGGCAGTATGGCATGACAGGGGTCACCGGCTCGGGCTTCAACCAGCTCAACAACCCGAACTGCGCCGAGTTGCTGCCCAATGGGCACATCCTCATTGCGGATGAGAACAACAATCGCGTGATTGAGGTGACGCGCAGCAAACACATCGTGTGGCAGTACGGTGATCCGAGCAATCCTGCCATTGTCAACGGGGCGGCATTCGCAAGCCGTCTGCCAAACGGCAATACGCTCATTACCGATTCCGGCAACAGCAGAATCCTCGAGGTCGACGACCACAAACGACTCGTCTGGGCCTACGTGACGAATGCCAGGAAGGGCAGCATCTCAGCGCCGCTGCCGACACGCGCCGTGCGCCTGCGCAACGGCCTCACTCTGATTAGCGATCAATTCAATCATCAGGTGATTGCCGTTAATCGCGCCGGCGGCATTGTGTTCGCTCAAGGCATCGTTGGGAAGCCGGGCAACACCTTCAACCACCTGTACGGGCCTTATGACGCGAAAGTCGTGGGCGACTACACCGGCCTTACGCCGCCGTTCTCCGGTGACGACAACGGTAATCATGCGCGACGATTTCGACCCTAACTGATACCCTAGAGAGCGACCGTCGTTCCGATCCCGCCTGCGCTTGCACGCTCGTAGACAAGCCGAGCGCAGGCGAGATCTTCAATTGCGATACCGAGCGAATCGTAGATCGTCACGTCCTCAGGGCTTTGACGCCCCGCCGCACGACCGGCGATCACGTCGCATAGCAACGTCAGCGCTGGCTGCGCCGGCAGGTGCCCGTCGCGTACCGCTAACATGATGTTGGCGGCCTCGTTGTGCGCGCCATCCAGCGAGTCAACGAAAATACGCCCGCGCGCCATGAGTTCCCCTGAGAGCTCTCGAGCCATCGGGCCACCAAAGCCGACGGCGTTGAGGTGCGTGCCCGGGTCGATGTCGATGGCGTTCACGATGGGTTCGCGCGCCGCGGTCACGGAGCAGACGACGTCTGCGCCGCGGCACGCATCACTGACGGTTGCCGCCACCCGGGCATGCATGCCGCGCTTGCGCGCAACGTCTGCAAGCTCGGCTGCTTTGGGCGGCGTGCGGCCCCACACGCGCAACTCGGCGACTTCCATCACCTGCGCGAGCGCTTCGACGTGGGCCAAAGCCTGCACGCCCGTTCCTAGTATTGCAAGGATGTGTGGGTTTGGGCGGGCGAGCGCCCGAGTGGCAAGCGCCGACGTCGCCGCAGTGCGGATTTCGGTAATGAAACGACCGTCCATCAGCGCCAGCGGGCGGCCCGATGTTGCGTCGAACAGCGCGATCAGCGCCTGGTGCGTGGGCACACCACGCGTCGCGTTATCGACGAAAAAAGTCACCAGTTTTGCGCCGAGGCAGACCGGCTCGGCGTTAATGGCGGCAGGCATCGCGCCAAGCAAACCATCGTCGTTGATTGCCATCGTTCGCAGCGGCATACGAATTTTGCCCGCTGCTTGGGCGCGAAAGGCTCGCTCCAGGGCGTCCATGACATCTTCAATGGGCAAGAGGCCGGCTACCTCATGTTCGTTGAGAAATAACATGCTCGAGAAATCCTCCAGCGACGCGGGAAAGGGACCCCTTCCTTCGAATCTGGCGCGGGATGATCCAAGTCCGCGACACCGAGTTTGCCGAGGCCAAGATCTTCATCCCCGATGTCTATACCGATGCGCGTGGCTATTTCAAAGAAAGCTTTTCGGTGAGCAAGTATGCCGCGCTTGGCCTGCACGACGTTTGGCTGCAGGATAGCGTTTCTCGCTCAAAGCGCAATGTCATCCGCGGCATGCATTATGACCTCCGCATGGCCAAGTTCGTCCAGGTGTTGTTCGGGCAGATCTTTGACGTCATCGTCGACGTCCGCGAAAATTCGCCGACCTACAAGCGCTGGCAAGGCTTCGAGCTGACCGCCGACAATCATCATCAGCTCTACGTGCCCAAAGGCTTTGCACATGGTTTTCTTGCCCGCAGCGATGACGCCATCGTTCACTACAAGATGAGCGCCGAGTTCGATCCAGCACAGGAGCGGATCCTCAGCTGGCGCGACCCTCAGACGGCCATCACTTGGCCGCTGCACGGTGAACCGATCCTCTCACCGAAAGACGCCGCCGCGTAGAAGGAACGACAGATGGCCGTTGCACAGCTCAAACCCACCGGACTTTTTATCACACGCTCGATGAGCGCGTTGGCGCAGGAAGAACACGAAGCCCATGGCCCGGCGTTGCGGCGCGTGCTGGGGCCCTGGGCGCTTGTTGCCATCGGGCTTGGAAACATGGTCGGCGCCGGCATCTTCGCGACGATCGGCGACGGCGCCCACAATCTCGCCGGGCCTGCCGTCATTTTGTCTTTCCTCATCGCCGCCACCATCAGCGCCTTCGCGGCCCTGTGTTACGCGGAGATCTCGTCCATGGTCCGGGTCGCAGGCAGCGCCTACACGTATACCTACGCGACCGTCGGCGAGTTTGTCGCCTGGATTATCGGTTGGAATCTCATCTGGGAGTATGGCATGGCGTCGGCGCCGGTGGCGAGCACGTTCTCGTCAAACATCCAGAACTTCCTCACAAGCGCCGGCGTGAGCCTGCCCGTTTGGGCGACGTCCGCGTACGACTCGCACGCCCACACATACTTCGACGTCATCGCCTTTCTCGCGGTGGTCGCCTTCTCGGGTCTGCTTGCGCTCGGCATCCGCGAGTCAGCCGGCACGAACTCACTGCTCGTGATCCTGAAGATGGGGGTGCTGGTTGCCTTCATCGTCATAGGCGCGCCATTCATCAACCCTGCCAACTGGCACCCCTTTATGCCGCACGGCTGGATCGAGTACCATGGCAACGGGAATATCTTGAGCGCGATTATGAGCGCGAAGGCGGGAGTGATTCCGGGCGCCTTCATTGTGTTTTTCGCCTTCGTCGGCTTCGATGCGGTGACCACAGCTGCCGAAGAAGCTCGCGATCCCCAGCGCGACGTACCGAAGGGCGTGCTTGGGGCACTCGCGCTAGGGACGCTGTTCTATGTGGCGATTGCGATCGTCCTCACCGGCATGCAGCCAGCATCAGCCATCGACGTTGGCGCGCCGCTGGCGGTCGCGCTACAGGCAGTGCACCGGGCAGGCTGGGCCTGGCTGACGATCGCCGGCGCAATCATCGGCACCTCGTCTGTCATCCTCACGGGGCTGCTGGGGCAGAGCCGCATCTTCTTCGTCATGGCGCGAGACGGGTTGCTGCCGAAAAGCGTTGCCAAGATTCATCCCCGATTCCGCACACCGGCGCGCATGACTATGATCATCGGGCTCGTCATCGGCCTCGTCGCTGGGTTTGTGCCGCTCGGTCAACTATTGGCGCTCGTGAATCTCGGTACGCTCAGCGCATTCGTGCTCGTGGCTATCGGGGTGCTCATCCTGCGGCGCACCCAGCCTGACCGGCCACGCACGTTTCGCACGCCGCTTGTTCCCCTGGTGCCCGTGCTCGGCATCGTGACGTCGCTGTTTCTTATGATCCTCGGATCGCAGATTATCACCTGGCTGTTTTTTGCCGGGTGGATGGCACTCGGGCTAGCCGTCTATTTCTTGTACGGCTACCAACACAGCGAGGAGCGCAAAGCGGCCGCGTCGGCCAACGTAGGCTTAGGGTAGCGGACCTGCAGAAGGCTCGGCGTTCACCTCGTCGCGGACACTCCCACTGACGGACGACGAATCGAGCGAAACGTCGCACAGCTGGTGATCCCTTACTCGACCGGCGAGCCGCTTGGCCGGGCCGCGATAGTGCAACGTGTCGTTGAGCTCTGCATGCATGGAAACCAGACGGCGGTTGTCGCGATCGTATTCGAAATGCGTTGTGATGTCGGCTGTGCCCGTGGCATAGCCTAAGGAATCGCCGGCGACGGTCATGACCGGTTCTTTCATGGGCACCGTCCCGGCGGCATCAATGCTGTACACTTTGGCGCCAGCCACGAAGCGTTCGGCCGTCACCGTAAAGGTGAGATTGGGGCGAGCGGTCATTCCGTAGAGTTTTGTTCCCAGTCGCCCTGACCAGCGATCGCCGACCGCCAGCTCAGCGCCTTCCTTCATTGACGCGTTTGCAAGAAACGGCAGCGGCAACAGGAAGAGACCGCCGAGTTTGCCCGAGTCGCGAACGACAAGCCCGCGACTGTCCACGGTGGTCCAGCCCTGCCCAGACTTTGTCACCGGTTTCGCGCCGACAACGACCGCTGTGATCGTGCCATAACGATGCAAGCTTATGTCTTGCTGCGTGGCTTTGGTGATGGCGATGCTTTCGTGGAGTTTGATGCTCGTGGGGGTGGACGCTTGATTGATCTGCCGGCCGAAGGTATCTTTGCCGGCGATGGACTGCGTCATGACCGCACGCAGGCTGTAGGAGAGCGTCTCTCCGACAAAGCGTGACGGTGGCCCGGGGGTCGGGCCTGGGCTCGACGCGCCCGCGACGGTCGTTGGCGATGCAAGCAGACCCGCGACGAGGAGCAGCCCAAGAATCAACACCCGAGCGGCAGCTCCAACGCTATCTGTAGGGGGATTTTTGCCATAGTAAAAGTTGGTCGCTTTCGTAAGCGCCCTGCAATGCCGTTATAGATGTGTGGTAGGCTCCCCTGCGGCCCTTGTTTACACGGCGCTTTTGCCGCCGGTTCTTTCGGCGATCTTGCCAAGATTCACCATGACCAGCCGCCGATGACGGTAATGATCACCGCATAAATAAATTCCGGACCAATGCCCTGACCGGCCGGCAGGAGCGTTTTTATGAGATCGGTGATCGCCGTATTCCACGCAAGCGCGGCGATAACTCCAAACGCGGCACTCGAAAACGCTATCATCGTCGTAATGAAAGCTGCTCGGTCAACCATCGTGAGGCGGAGGTATTTGCACGCGCAGCGCTAACGACCCGCCAGCATTCATTTGTCGAAAGGATAGGTGGACGGTGTTTCGATTTGTCCGTATGGCTTTGGCAGCCAGCTTCGCGCTCATCGTGGCCGCGGCAATCACGAGCTGCGGCGGCAATCAGTCTGCGCCCCAGAACAATGCCACGGTCGCGCCGCCGGCGAGCCCGATGACGGAAACGCAAAAAGAGATTGCCGCACTGCCGCTCACTCATGCTGCCTCGGTCCCGCGCGAGTTGCACTGCAAAGGCGACGTCGTATGGGTGAACACCGCCAAGAAGACGTATCATGAGTCGGGCGATCCATATTTCGGGCGTACCAAGCACGGCGAGTACATGTGCAAAGCCGCGGCCAACGCAGCCGGATATCATCTGGCGGGCTCTCACCACAAAAAGAAGAGCGGCTCGATGGAGGGTATGCCCGCTCCCACGAACAGCTACTAGCGCATTAGTGCTCTTCGATCGTCGCAACGACAAACGAGAGCGAGCCGCACGAACCGTAAGCCAGCCGCGTCAGCTCGCCTTTGACGACGATCATGTCGCCCGAACGAAGCTCCAGCATCTGCTCGGCTGACGCGTTCAGCGCGAGACGGCCACCCCACGGCGAGCGCCTGCGATCGCCAAAGTCGAGATAGGTGCAAACAAGATCGCGCTCGACTCGGCCTGCGATCCACGAATAATCTGGCGCGTGACCGTGCGCCGGGTAGTCGCCGGTCGCGATTGGGAGCGGCAAGGGTGAGGAAGCGCCGCTTGCGCCGTGCCTCAGCGACGCGCACGAGGCAAGCGCGATCATGGCGAGTGCGTAAACAGCCCAGCGGAGTTTCAAGAAAAGACCTCAGAGTCGGCGCGTCAAGCTTTCGGGGAGTGCATCACGGTTATTTCCCCACCGCGGTAAAAAACGGCTGGCTGGCGTAGAAAATTTGGGGCAGCACGCCAAAGACGACCGTCCCCAGCGCTCCGGCAGCGACCGCCACCCACGGCGCTAACGCATTGCCGGTGGGCAGCGCAGCTTCGTCTTCGGGCGATGCGTACATATCCCAGACGACTTTACCGTAGACGTAGAATGAAACGAGCGTGCCGAAAACGAGCGCGATCGCCATAGCCAAGCCCCACGGGCCGCTGGCCAAGGCCTGCTGCAAGAGGAGGATCTTGCCGTAAAAGCCCGCCGTGGCCGGGATGCCGGCAAGCGAGAAGAAAAACAGCGCCATCGCCGCGGCCGGCCAAGGCCGCCTGAAAAACAATCCGCGATAGGCATCGAGCTGCGCGTAGGCGTCAGAACCGTCGCCGAGCAACGCCATCACGGCGAATGCGCCGAGCGTCGTTAACGCATAGGCAGTCAAGTAGAAAAGCATGGTGGTTAGACCGCCCTGGCCGACACCCGCCAGCGCCACGACGATGTAGCCGGCTTGTGCGATGCTCGAGTAGCCCAGAAGCCGCTTGAGATTGCGCTGGCGGATGGCACCGAGGTTGCCGACCAGCATGGACAAAATCGCCAGCGTCCACAGAGGGATGAGCGCGACGGAATCGTGCCCGACCACCACATACACGATGCGCGCCAAGACCGCGAAGGCCGCAGCCTTCACCGCCACTGCCATGAAACCGGTGATGGCAAGCGGCGAGCCCTCATAGACGTCGGGCGCCCAGGTATGAAATGGCGCGAGGGCGAGCTTGAACGCCAACCCGACCAAGAAGAGTGCAAAGCCTGCCACAAACAGACCGCTCGGCGCCGTCGCCGCAGTAGCGATCGCGGCAAGGCTAATGCTGCCGGCGGAGCCGTAGAGCAGGGCTGATCCGAAGATCAAGAATCCGGATGCCAGCGATCCAAGCAGCACGTACTTGAGCGCCGCTTCCTGCGAGGCTTCGCGCGGGAAACCGGTTCCTGCCAGAACGTAGAGCGCCAGCGAAAGCTGTTCGATGCCCAAGAAGATAATGATAAGGTTGTTTGCGCCTGCCATCACCATGCCGCCGATCGTGCAGAAGATCAAAAGCGCGGCGTAGGCACCGCCCGTGCCGCCGTCTTCGGACTTGCGCAACGACGAAAGCAGAAAGGTCACTGCCAGCGTCACGAGCAGCAGCGCATCGAACATCCACGAAAAGCGGTCAGACGCGAACGCACCGCCCAAGGTGACCTGCTCGTGACCGTAGAGCCCAAGCATGCTGACAAACGCGGCGATGCAGCTCAGCAGGCCGATTGCATAGAGCACGACGCGCGGCGCCGAGCGGCTGACGAGGTCGACGAGCATAATGAGCAGGCCGCCTGCGGTTAACGCCACGATGGGCGCCAGAACGGGCCACGAGATCGTCACGCCTTGCAGCGTCATACGTGCCTCCCCGCCGCAGAGGTGAAGGCGCTTGAGGTCGGCGTGACGGTCGATGGCGTGCGGTCGTTGAGCCACCCGGGCCAGATGCCTAAGAAGATGATCGCTGCAAGCAACGGCGCAACGATCAACATCTCGCGCGGTCGCAACTCCACGTGGACCTCTGCGTACTGGGGGAGCTGCGGACCGTGCATGAGGCCCTGATAGAGCTTGACTGCATACACACTCGCGAGCACCACCGAGATAAGCGCGAGCGACGTGAACAACGGCTGCGTTTGCCAGGTCCCGATGAGAATCAGAAACTCGCCCGCAAAGCCGGAGAGACCCGGCAGGCCAAGCGCCGCCATCGCGGCGATAAGCATGAACACCGCTAGGCGCGGCGCGCGCAGGCTCAATCCGCCGAGCTGCGCGAGATCGCGCGTTCCAGCTCGTTCTTCGACGAAGCCCAGCAGCAAGAAGAGCGCGGCCGCGATGAGGCCGTGACTGATCAGCATGAGGATGCTCGCCGATACCGAGGTAATGTTGAAGGCAAAAAGAGCCAGCCAGACGAGGCCCAGATGCGAAAGCGAGGAGAAGGCAACGAGCGTTTTCGCATCTCGTTCGCCGATGGCGGCCAGCGCGCCGTAGAGAATGCTCGCGACCGCGAGCACGAGCAAGCCCGGTGCCCAAGCATGCGCGGCATTGGGGAAAAGCGGCAGCGCAAACGCAAGCAAGCCGAAAAGTCCCGCCTTGCTCTGAACGCCGGATACCATGGCGACGAGCGGCGGCGGCGAATGCGTATACGTCGGTGGCATCCAGCTGTGGAATGGAAACGCCGGCGTTTTGATGAGAAACGCAACTGCAAACGCGCCAAAGATCCACCACTCGAGCTTTGGGTTCAAGCGGAGCGCCGTGCCCAGCACATCGAAGCTCTGCGTCTGGCTCACGAGCGCGATGACGCCGAGCAGCAACACGAGCCCGCCCGCCCCATTGTAGATGAGATAACCCCAGGCCGCCCGCCGCGCCGCGGGTGTATGCGCATAACCACTGAGCAGCAAGAACACCGGGATGAGCATGAGATCCCAGTATATGTAAAACAGCAGCAGATCGGCCGCAGTGAAGAGCCCGAGCAGCGTCGTCTCAAACGACAGCAGCAGGAAGAGAAAGCCGCGCAGCCGTGCAGGCTGGGGGTAGGAAAACGAGGCCCAAATGCTGCCTGCCGCGACAACCGTCGTCAGGATGACGAAGAATAAACGCAACGCGTCGATGCGCACGTGATAATCGGCAAGCCAGGGACGCGAGATCCACGACACCGTCTGGTCGGCGGCTGTGCCCGTGCCGAGCGATAGAAATTCGAGCGACAGTAAGAACGTTGCAACGGCACCGGAGAGCGCAATACCCTTGAGCAGCTGCGTCGCGTTGCGCGGCACCGCCAGCAACACCAGACCCGTGATCAACGGCAAGAAGATGACGACGTCGATCAGCATGTCATTTCATCCCTACTGGCGTGCTAACGTGGACGACAAACAAATAATACGCGAGCACGAGCACCATGCCCACGACCATGGTGAGCCCATAGCGGCGCAGGTAGCCCGTTTCCCATGCGCGCATCGCGTCGCCCATTCGGGTCGTTAGCCGCGCCAGGCCCGTGCTGACGCCGCCCACGCCTTCAGGATCGACATACTTCGCGACATCGGACGCAAGCGTCAGCGTCGGAACCTCGAACAACCAGTGATAGATCGTGTCGACGTAGTAGGCGTTTGCCAGCAGCTGGTGCAGCGGCCACAGCGCGGTTCGCAAGCGGATACGCAAGGCAGGCGCGCGCTCATATAACCAGTACGCGATAAGGATGCCTGCCACGGCCGCCAACGTGGTGATGCCCGTGACGAACCAATTGATTTCGCCAATCGCCGGAAGCACGCCCCGATCTTCGAAGGCGCCCTGCAACGCTCGCGATATCTGATCGTGGCCAGGCAGAACCAGCCAGCCGCCGACGGCTGAGAGCACGGCTAAAATCGCAGTGGGCAGGGCCATCGTTCGCGCGGTCTGGGCGTGCGGCGGATGATCGCCACGGTAGTCACCGGTGAAAAACGTCAGCAAGAGCAGCCTGAACATATAGAACGCCGTCAAGAACGCAGCCGCCGTCGCGAAGGCCCAGAGTACAGGATGATGGAGCAGCTGCAGCTCGTCGAGAATCGCGTCTTTGGAAAAGAAGCCGGCGAATGGAAAGATCCCCGAAATGGCAAGCGTGCCAACTAGGAACGTCGCGAACGCGAACGGCATGCGGCGGGCTAAGCCACCCATCTTGCGAATGTCTTGCTCGCCGCCGAGATTATGGATGACGATGCCGGCCGCCATAAAGAGCAGCGCTTTGAAAAAAGCGTGCGTCAAGAAGTGGAACGTGCCCGCTGCATACGCGCCCACGCCCACCGCCAGCACCATGTAGCCGATCTGGCTCATGGTTGAGTATGCCAACACGCGCTTGATGTCGTACTGCGCCATGCCAATCGTTGCGGCGAAGAACGCCGAAGCGCAGCCGACCAGCGCCACCGCCATAGCAGCCGCCGGTGCATGGTCGTAGATGGGGTGCGCGCGTGCAACCAGATAAACGCCCGCCGTCACCATGGTGGCAGCATGGATAAGCGCGCTGACCGGCGTCGGGCCTTCCATAGCGTCGGGAAGCCAGGTGTGTAGCGGGATTTGCGCCGACTTGGCGACTGCGCCGACGAGCAGCCAGATTCCGATCCAATCCAGCGCGCTCGTGCTCACGCTCGTGACGTTGGCGAAGACCTCTTTGTACGACAGGCTGCCGAAGTGCGAGTACATCAAAAAGATAGCCAGCATGATGCCGACGTCGCCGATGACGTTCATGATGAGTGCCTTGCGCGCAGCCAGCACCGCTACCGGACGATGGGAGTCAAACCCAATGAGCAGGTAGGAGGCCAGACCGACCCCACCCCAGCCGACCAAAAGCCACAAGAAGTTTCCAGCCATGACGAGCATGAGCATCGCGAAAACGAACAGATTCATGTAGGCGAAGAACGTGCGATAGCCTTGCGACTCGACCATATACCCGACGGAATAAAGATGGATGAGGAACCCGACCCCCGTCACGATGAGCATCCAGACCAGCGCCAGCGGATCGATGCGTAGCTCAAAGGAGATGGTGAGCGGTGGAATGTGCGCCCAAAACGCGGGATGTGCAGCCCAGGCCGGCGGGTATTTGACCGTAAAGGCCTGATGGTCGACGGGCATCTGCCAGACAGTGTACGCAAGGACAGCGGTGAGCGCGAAGGAGCCGAAGATCGCGAGATTGCCGACGATGGCTGCGCCTGAGCGGTGAACGCGCGGACCTGCAAGCGCGATGACGATCGTGCCAAACAGCGGCAAGAAGAGTATGGTGAACGGCACGGTGGCTAAGAACCCGTCCATCAGCCCCTCAAGCCGGCGACATAGTCCACGTCCACTTCGCGCCGCCGGCGAAACACCATGACCACGATGGCAAGCCCAATGGCAGCCTCCGCGGCGGCCACGGTAATGACGACGAAAACGAAGATCTGTCCGGACATGTCCACAAAATGACGGGCAAAGGCGGCGAAGGCGATGTTGCCGGCATTCCACATGAGCTCGATCGCCATGAGCATGGTAATGGGGTTGCGGCGCGTCAAAAAGCCGACGACACCGACCACGAAGAGGGCGGCGGCGACGGCCAGGTAGTCTCCGAGTGGGACTTGCGGCATCAACCGGCCATCCTAAAAGCGGACCTCTTTGCGCGCTGCCATGAGCACCACGCCGAGCACGGCGATGAGCAGCACGAAGCCCGTCACTTCAAACGCGAAGAGGTGCGTCGTCAACAGTTGTGCACCGAACGTGCCGACAAAGCCGAAATCAGGCGGTACGGGAGCCTGGGCGGTCATCTGCGCGCCTCGCACGCCGGTAGCCAGCAGCGCCAGGGCAGCAACGCCCGCAATAATCGAGGGCACTGCCTGGAAGCTCAGGCGGCTCGGCCCGCCTTCCACCGGCGCGGTGCCGATGGTCAGCAGCGTGATGACGAACAAAAACAGCACGAGGATGGCACCCGCGTAGATTATGATCTGAATCATCGCCAAGAACTCGGCATTCAACGTTAAATAGAGCACCGCCAAAGCGGCGAAGTTGACCAGCAGGCTGATGACTGAGTGCACCGGATGCTTGCTCGCAATGACGCCGATGCCGGTGACGATCAAAATTGCCGTGCAGATCCAGAACAAGACGATCATGAGGCGCGCTCAACTCCTGGGTCGGTCTCCACCGCGGACTCAGTGTTGGCTAGGTGCTGCGTGAACGGGTCTCTGACCAAGAGCTTGTCCTTGCCGAAGACCAGGCGCCCGCGAGTGAAGTCCGCGATGTCGAAGCGCGGCGTCAGCACGATCGCGTCGGTCGGGCATGCCTCTTCACACCAGCCGCAAAAAATGCAACGCAACATGTCGATCTCGTAACGATAGCCATAGCGTTCGCCAGGCGAGACCGGAGCCGCCGGGTCGTTCTCGGCGCCGATGACCGTAATCGCATTGGCCGGGCAAGCAACGGCGCACAGCTCGCAACCGATGCAGCGCTCGAGGCCGTCGTCGTATTTGCGCAGCTCGTGGACCCCACGGAATCGCTCGGCGTGCGGAAACGGTTGTTTGGGATAGTCGATCGTCGCCTTTTTCATGAACAGGTACTTGAGCGTGGTCGCCATGCCGATGACGAGGCCTTTGATGGTATCGAACAAAAACATCATCGCTTCACTTTAATGATTTCCCATCCCGGCGACAACGCCGGCGACGATCAAAACACACGCCACCGAGGTGGGCAGCAAGACCTTCCAGCCGAAAGCCATCAGCCGATCGTAGCGCAGGCGTGGCAACGTTGCGCGCCACCAGATCATCATGAACAACAAGATCCCAACCTTGAGAAGAAACCAAACGATCGTCAAGAGCGGGAACCGGCTCACGAGCGGTCCGTCACCGCCGCCCAAAAAGAGCAGCGTCTGCACGGAACTCACCGTAATCATATTGACGTACTCGGCGACAAAGAACGTGCCAAAGCGCAGGCTCGAATACTCGGTGTGAAACCCGGCCACCAACTCCGTTTCAGCCTCAGGTAAATCGAACGGTGCGCGATTAGTCTCGGCCATCGCCGTGATGCCGAAGATTATGAACGGTATGAAGAGCGGAAACACATACCACAAATGGTGAGCGGACTGGGCGACCACGATGCCGGTGAGGCTGGTCGTGCCGGCGAGGATGACCACTGGAATGATCGAGAGGCCCATGGCAAGCTCGTACGAGATCATTTGGGCGGTCGAGCGAACGGCGCCCAGCAGTGACCACTTGGATTGTGACGCCCACCCGCCGAGCGCAATGCCATAGACGCCGACTGCGCTGGCTGCAAGAATAAACAAGATGCCGACGTTGGGCGACGCGATGGCGATGGGTCTGCCGTCCGGCAGCCAGCCAAACGGGATAACGGCGTAGGCGAGCAGGGCAGTCAGCACGGCGATCGCGGGGGCCACCTTATAAATGAAGCGATCGGCGTCGGCGGGGGTGAGGTCTTCCTTTAGGACGAGCTTGATCGCGTCGGCGGCTGGTTGCAGAAGTCCCCATGGTCCGCACCACGTGGGGCCGACCCGCAGCTGGAACCAGCCGAGCATCTTACGCTCGAGCAGCATGAGATATGCAAACGAGGTGACGACGATAAAGATAAGCACGCCCGCCTTGATGGCCACAATCAGAACCCAGTCGGGCATGTGGCTCACGCTTGCATCTCCATCGCATCAGCTACTCTTGTCGCGCTGGCTGCGCCGAAACCGGATGCATCGAGCAAACGGTTCACTGGAGCTTCCGGCATGTCAGCCAACACCAACGCGACGCCAACTGGCGCTTGCGACCCGACCTGCGCCTCGACCTCGATGTCACCGCCACGTCCGGCAAGACGCACGCGGTCGCCGGTCGCGATTCCAAGTCGCGCGGCATCGTCCGGATGAAAGACGGCAAATGGCTTGGGACGCATCGGCGCAATGCCCGGATCGTGCGCCGCGGCGCCGCCGCCGGCATACAAGCGAGGCACTGGGATGACGGTCAGCTGCTGGTGGGTCGCGTCGACCTGATCGGCAGCGGCGCTCGGCGTTTCGTCGACCTTTGGCCGCGGCAAGGGGTCACGCGACGAACGCGCGCGCACGGCGCGCTGCACCCGGCCCAGTTGCGCGAAGAGCGCGCCCACTTCTTGCGGTACCGCCGACCTGACGCCAATCGTTGCGGCCAGCGCTGCGATGATGCGCGCATCGCTGGCGACGTGCACGGGCGGTTCGATGGCCTGGCTGAATGCCTGCTGTCTGCCTTCGAGGTTTGTGACGTGGCCGGACTTTTCGGCAAACGATGCGGCCGCAAAAACAACGTCAGCGAATGAAGCGGTCTCAGTCAGGAACTGTTCAGAGACGGCCAAGAAAGGTACGCTCTGCAACGCTCGCCGCACGAGCACACCGTCTGGGTACGTCAACGCGGGATTGGCGCCTGCGATAAAGAGCGCATCGAGCCGGCCGTCAGCAGCAGCGGCGAGCATTTCTGTGGTGGTCATGCCTGCCTGATCGACTTCGGCGTAGCCGGGACCGAGGTTGGGCACGCAGCCGGCAGCTTCAGCGCCTCGCGCGTTGCCGACCGCACCGACGACCAGAATGCCGACCGGGTGGTCGTAATCGTGCAACCGATCCATGAGCCGCTCCAGCGCGCCGATGGCGGCGGGATCGCGACCATTATGAATGGCGATGATCTTTTCAGCCTCGGCGAGCTGTTGCGCGATCTCGGCGACGAAGCCATCGCCGATCTCTTCCTTGCCGTGGTGCACCACGTCGGCGAGCTGCTCCATAAGCTCGGCGATCGCACCCGGCGTGTACTCGACGTGGCGACAAGGCACGGGAAAGTCCGGCTTGTAAGGACCGACAAAGAGCAGCTTCGCGTGGCGGCGCGCGACCGCGCGGCGCAAGCGCAGGTCCAGAATCGGCGCTTGTTCCGGTGTGACGGCTCCAAAGATGAGGATAAGCGAGGCATCGTCGAGGTCCTCGAGGCGGGCCTCGTGGCGTGCCGGCGAGGCGAATTTCTGCAGGCCGACCCTATAGTCGACGTTGTTCGTACCGAGCACTTCGCGCGCGAACTGTTGCAGCGCGAACGCCTCTTCGTCGGAGAGACGGCCGCCGCCAATAATGCCAACGCGCTTGGCGCGCCCCGCGGCGGAAAGTTTTTCGGCGGTCACCGCGATCGCTTCGTCGAACGAGGCCTCTTTAAGCTCGCCATCACGCCGCAAGAGCGGCTGGCGCAGTCGACTGGGCTCATACAGGTAGTTGAATGTGTAGCGGCCGCGATCGCAGATCCACCCATCGTCCACCGCCGTGTTCTCGCGCGTGAAGGTGCGCATGATGCGCCCGAAGCGCGAGTCGATGCGGTAATTGCAGCCGACCGAACACTGCGTGCAGACGGAGTCGGCGTGACTCAGGTCCCAGGGGCGCGAGCGGAAGCGATAGGCTTTGCTGGTGAGCGCGCCGACCGGGCAAATCTCGGTTGTGTTGCCCGAGAAGTAGGACGTGTACTCGGAGCCGTCGACCGTGGCGATCAGCGACTGAGCACCACGATCCACCACCACCAGGTTGCGCTCTTGTGCGATCTCGTCGTCGAAGCGCGTGCAGCGCCGGCACAGAATGCAGCGCTCCTCGTCGAGCACGATCGTGGGGCCGAGATCCAGCGCTTTGGGTTTGTGGAGCTTAGGCTCGGTCAGGCGGCTGGCGCCCGGGCCATAGCTCATCGTAAAGTCCTGAAGGTCGCATTCCCCACCCTTGTCGCAGACCGGGCAGTCAAGTGGATGATTGAGGAGCAAGAACTCAAGCACACCGCGCCGACCCTCGGCGACGCGCGCTGATCCGGTGTGCACGACCATGCCCTCAGTCACTTGTGTGTTGCAGGCGATCTGCAGCTTGGGCATCTTCTCGATTTCGACCAGGCAGATGCGGCACAGGCCGACCGGGTCCATCTTGGGATGGTAGCAGTAGACGGGGACATGCGTGCCGATGAGCTTGGCCGCCTCGACGACGAGGGTGCCCTCCGGCACCGACACGGCTTGCCCGTCGATGACCAGATTGACCGTGCGACGCGTGGTGTGCTGTCTGCTCATGAAGCTTCAGCTCACCTCGGCCAACTCGGACTTGAATGGACAACCCGCGCGGTCTACGTGCGCGGCGAACTCTTCGGGGAAGCGCTTGAGCACAGACGCGATGAACGGCATGATGGAATCCCCGAGCGGGCAAAGATTTGTGCCGGTGATCGTGTTGTTGATGGTGTTGAGAATGCGAAGATCGCTCTCCGATCCTTCGCCTGCTTCCAGCCGCGAGATCATGCGCGCGACCCACTGGCCACCTTCACGGCAGGGCGTGCACTGTCCGCACGACTCATGCTCGAAAAAACGCGCCAGCGTTTGGGATGCGCGAACCATGCACGTCGTGTCGTCCATGACGACGAAGCCACCTGAGCCGAGCATCGTGCGCTTTGCCGCCAGCGAATCGAAATCGATGCCAGTATCGAGATCTTCCTCGAAGATCGCCGCCGACGATCCGCCGCCAGGCTGAATGGCCTTGAGCCGCCGGCCAGGGAATAAACCGCCGGCGTAATCGTCAATCAACTCCCTGGCGGGAATGCCCATAGGAACTTCATAGTTGCCGGGCCGCACGACATGGCCGCTGACGCTGATAATTTTCGGTCCCGGGCATTTCTCGGGACCGATCGATGCAAACCAGCTCGCGCCGCGCTCGATGATGTGCGGCACGCAGCACACCGTCTCAACGTTGTTGACCACCGTCGGCATGCCGTACAAGCCGGCATTTGCCGGGAAGGGCGGCTTCAGGCGCGGCTCGCCGCGCTTGCCCTCAATGGATTCGAGCATGGCGGTTTCTTCGCCGCAGATGTATGCGCCGGCACCGCGGTGCAACACGATGTCGATCGAGAAATCCGTGCCGAGTATACGTTTGCCGAGATAGCCTTGCAGCGCAGCTGCTTGGACTGCGCGCTTGAAAATACGGTAGCCCTGCAAGAACTCGCCCCGGATGTACATGTAGATTTGCGCCGCGTTGATGGCATAGGCTGAGATGAGCAAGCCCTCGATGATCTGGAAGGGAGATTGCTCGAGCAGCATGTGATCTTTGAACGTGCCGGGTTCGGCTTCGTCGCAGTTGCACACGAGATAGCGTGGGCGCCCGTCCTTGGGGAGAAAGCTCCACTTCTTGCCGGTCGGAAATCCCGCACCGCCGCGACCGCGCAGATTCGAAGCACTCACTTCGTTCATGACGGCTTCGGGAGTCATTTGACGGAGCGCTTTCTCAAGCGCAGCAAAGCCGCCAAGCTGCTTGTAGCTTTCGATGTCGGTGAGATCGTGCTGACCGATGCCGCGCAACAATATCGGTTCGAATCGTGCCATCGTGCTATTCCGCCGGCATGCTCACCGCCGGGTCCGAGGCGCGCCACTCATCGAGCAGCCGGTCGAACTCCTGCGGCGTGAGGTCGTAGTGAAACTCGAGGTTGTGCTGCAGGCACGGCGCGCGATCGCAGGCCGCCAAGCACTCCACTTCCTCATAGTAGAAGCGGTCGTCGGGCGTGCTTTCACCGTTTGTCAGTCCGAGACGACGGCGGATGTGTTGTTGCAGCTCGTCGGCGCCGCGCAGCATGCACGACAGGGTACGGCACACCTGGATCTTATGCTTCCCCGCGGGGTGCTTAAAAAGCAGTGTATAAAAGGAAGCAATGGATTCGACCTGCGACGGGGTTATGCCGGCCATCTCGGCGCCGTCGCGAATTGCCTCGGCCGTGACGTAGCCGTCCTTTTCCTGACAGTGCTGCAAAAAAGGGATAAGCGCCGATTGGGGTTTCGGATAGCGGGCTGCCAGTTCGGAAGCGAGGCGCTCTCGCTCGGGTGTCATCGATCGACGTCTCCAAAGACGGGATCCATGCTGCCGATGATCGCCACCAAATCAGCGATGAGATTTCCCGGCGCTAACCGTTTGAGCGCTTGCGTGTGATAGAAGGATGATGGGCGCCAGCGCACGCGCCATGGCTTGTTGCCGCCCGCGCTCGTCACGTACATGCCCATCTCCCCTCGCGGACCCTCCACCGCTTGGTAGATGTGGCCTTCCGGAACGTTGAAACCCGATGACACAAGTTTGAAGTGGTGGATGAGCGCTTCCATGGAGTGTTGGATCTCCGTCTTGGGCGGCGGCACGATCTTGCGATCGTCGATCACAACGGGTCCACCCGGGAAACGCTCGCGCGCCTGTTTGACGATGCGCCAGGATTCATACATCTCATCCAGGCGCACCACAAAGCGCGCGTAGCAGTCGCCGCCCTGCTGCGTTGGCACGTCAAAGTCGTAGGCCTCGTAGCCCGCGTACGGGTGCGCCCGGCGCACGTCGTAGGCGATGCCGGTCGCGCGCAGCGGCGGGCCGGTCAGTCCCCAGTCAATGGCCTCTTGTTGACTAATTTTGCCGATGCCCACCAGCCGGTCGACGATGATGACGTTGCGTTCGACGATGGCGCGCATGTCGTTGAGGCGCTGCGGAAAACGATCGATGAAATCGTCCATCATGTCCAGGAATCCCTTGGGTACGTCGATTGCCAGCCCGCCGATGCGGAACCATGACTGATGCATGCGCGCACCGGTCACGAACTCCATGATCGATAAGATGCGCTCGCGCATCTCGAATGCGTAAAAGAAAATGGACTGGGCGCCGAGGTCGAGGCAGTGGGTGCCCAGCCAGACGAGGTGACTTGCCAGACGAGTGAGTTCGGTGAACATGATGCGCAGCACGCGGGCGCGTTCCGGAATCTGTCCGTCAATGCCGAGCAGGCGCTCGACAGCGAGTACGAAGCACAAGCTGTTGGAGAGCGGAGCCAGGTAGTCCGCACGGTCGACCACCGTGATTGCCTGCTGCCAGAAAAGGTTTTCCGCTTGTTTTTCGATGCCGGTGTGCAGGAAGCCGATTTCCGGCTCGGCGCTCATCACGATCTCGCCGTCGAGCTTGAGCATGACACGCAGCACACCATGGGTGCTGGGATGCTGCGGACCCATCGAGAGGATCATCGTATCGCGGTCGTCGCCGGGCGTCAGGCTGAGGTCGGGATTGTTCTCGAGCGCCGTCAGGTCGGCTGTCATGATTCCCGAACTTTCGGCACCGATCCGACATGACCGCCGGGCACGAAGCGCCGCTCGAAGCCGCGCAGCGGATAATCTTTGCGCAGTGGGTGGCCTTTCCAGTCGTCGGGGTTGAGGATGCGGCGCAGCTCCGGGTGTCCGTCGAAAACAACGCCGAAGAGATCGAAGATCTCTCGCTCCGGCCAGTTCGCACTGGGCCACAGGTCCGAGAGCGTCGGCACGACTGGATTGAGATCGTCGGGGAAGACGCGCAAGCGAACCCGTTTGAGACCGGCAAAGCGCCGTGGATCGCGCTGGTCGCCCAGCGGTATCGCGGTCAGAATGTAGGATATCTCAAAACGCGGCGTCAGCGGGTGATGATCCGTGCCGCCGATGTCCAGGAGATGGTTGAAGCCCGCTTCACGCAAACGCGTGATGACTGCTAGCAAACCCGCCGGGCGCAGCGCAAGCTCATCCATGTCGTCAGCGGCAACTGCCTCGAGGAAATCTTCGCCAGCGGCTTGCGTGAGGCTGGCGACAAGATCAGCCAGGCTGGCGCGCTCGGGATGAGGCGCGACACTCTCAGGCATTTTCGGCCAGGACCTTGGCCTTGCTGCCCGCGCGGATTTCGCGGCGCAGCTGCATCAGCGAGTAGATGAGCGCGTCCGGACTGGGTGGACAGCCAGGCACGTAGATGTCGATGGGTAAGATCGTATCAACCGGCGTGATCGCGTAATTGTCGAAGACGCCGCCGGTGGATGCGCAGGCGCCCATGGAGATGACCCACTTGGGGTCCGGCATTTGCTCGTAGAGTTGGCGCAGCACGGGCCCCATCTTGTTTGAGACACGTCCTGAAACGATCATCAGATCTGCCTGGCGCGGCGACGAACGAAAAACTTCAGCACCGAAGCGAGCAGTGTCGTAGCGCGGTGACACGATGCTCATCATCTCGATGGCGCAGCATGCCAAGCCCATCGTCATCGGCCAGATCGCGGACGACTGCGCCCATTTGAGAAACTCATCGAGCTTGGTGACGACAAAGGGCTGGTGCTCGGTCAGCGCCACGAGAAGCCGCCTTTCTTCCAAACGTAGGCGTACCCGATGCCGAGTACGACGATAAACGTGAGCATCTCAATGTATCCGAAGAGCCCCAGCGTTTTGAGTTTCACCGCCCAGGGATAAAACGACGCGGTCTCAACGTCAAAGATGACGAAGAGCATAGCCACGAGGTAAAATCGCACTGGAAAACGCCCGATCAGCTCGGACGTCGGCGGCACGCCACACTCGTACGATTCAAGCTTCTCTTTGGTCGGACGCTTCGGGGTAAAGATGCCGGGGACAATTGAGATCACCCCGGCGACGACCAGGGCGACTACGAAATAGACAGCGATTAGGTTCCAGGGCGGCACTGGCAAGCTCGGCAAACGAAGATCCTCAGCTTGTGAAATTTATCCCAAACTTCGGGTTCGCGGCGCCAGCGGCAAAACCTACGCTTCGGCGACGCAGGTCTTAGAGGAAAGTCAGGTCGTGATGCTGCGGAACGAGACCGTTTTCCGAAAGCCAATCGGCGTTGTACAATCGGGAGAGATAGCGCCCACCGCCGTCACCCAGCACCGTGACGACCGTGCTTCCGCCCGGTAGCGTTTTGGCCACGCGGGCCGCAGCGGCAATGTTCAATGCCGCAGACCCACCCAACAGCAACCCTTCCTCGCGCACGAGGTAGTACGCCATCTCAACCATCGTTTGATCGTCGACGCGGATGGCGTCGTCCGCAATCGCCGTCCGGAAGTTCTCGGTGATGCGCTTGATGCCGATGCCTTCGCTGATCGAATCCCCCACAGCATCCAGCGTCCGGTCTTTGACGTAGCAGTACAGAGACGAACCAAACGGGTCTGCCACAATGGTTCGAACTGCTGCCTTGCGCTCTTTCAGCGCAGCGGACACACCTGCAAAGGTGCCGCCGGTGCCGGCAGATGCCACAAACGCATCGAGCGACCCCCCGCAGGCTTCCCAAATCTCAGGGCCGGTCGTGGTATAGTGCCCGCGCGCATTTGCGAGATTGTTAAACTGGTCGGCCCACAACGCTCCCTGCGTTAGTCCCGCGATGCGGCGAGCCACGTGATAGTAGTTCTCCGGATCCGCAAACGGAACAGCCGGAACGAGGCGAACGTCCGCGCCCAGAACACGGAGCAGATCGATCTTCTCCGTCGACTGGTCGTCGGGAGTGACGATGATCGTCTTATAGCCACGCGCATTCCCGAGCATGGTCAGTGCAATGCCGGTGTTGCCGGCGGTCCCCTCCACGATCGTGCCGCCCGGAGCGAGCGCGCCACGCTGTTCTGCGTCTTCGATGATGAACTTTGCCGCGCGGTCCTTGACCGAGCCACCGGGGTTGAGCATTTCGGCTTTGCCCAGGATCGTGCGCCCGATTGCGGCTGACAATTTGGGCAAGCGTATGAGCGGCGTATTGCCGATTGCGGAAAAGAGGTCGGGTGCTGACGCGAAGGTCTTCATGCTGCGACTGCTGGCTTGGAGGCGGCGAGGCGGCGGATGACTGTTTGCACGACAAGCGCGAGGAGGAGGACGAGCCAGGTGGACCAGGTTGGTTGTGGCCACGTGAAGAGTGCGTTGTACAAGGTTGCGATCACGATCGCGAGGTGGAATAGTTCGCCCTGGAACCCGTCCGCCCATGCGGCTGGCCGCGGGTCAGTTGCGACGAGAGCAGGCCGCAGTCTCGGCAGAAGCCTTGGAACAAGCCGGCAATAGTCACGATACGCTTGGCCGTACACTACGCCCAGGTAGCGTTCTTCAATGCGGATGAGCCGCAGCAGGAAGAGCACGACACCTGCCACGATGATGAGCATGCTCAGCGGCGGACCGATCATGCCGACGCCGATTGCTCCGAAAACGTTTCCCAGATAAAGCGGGTTGCGCACGTAGCGGAAAGGTCCTGAGAGGAGCAGGCCGCCGGAGGTGACGCTCGCGTTCCACACGACGCCCGAACTCAGGTAGGCCGTTCCCCATATTCGAAGCGCCAGCGCTACCAGCGTGAAAAGCACAGGCAAGAACGCTGCGACATGAATTCCCACCAGCCCATAGCGCTCGCCCAGCAACACATAAGTCGGGTGAATATCGCCAAAGAGGTTGAGCTGCAGGTTGATTCCGACGAAGAACCCGACGGCGTAGATCATCCCCGAGACGAACGCGCGCGCTTTAAAATCCCACGGCGTTGCGGATAGCGACTTTGCTTCGTTCACGCACAGGGGCTACCGTAAAAAAGCACAGAATACCTGGATATAATGAACGACAATAAAAGCGCCCGCAAAGTCATCATCATCGGTTCAGGTCCAGCCGGCCTGACGGCGGGGATTTATGCTGCGCGCGCCAACCTCGCGCCGCTGCTCTTTGCGGGTGGCGAGTACGGCGGACAGCTCATGTTGACAACGGACGTCGAGAACTATCCGGGCTTCCCTGAAGGCATCATGGGCCCCGAGATGATGGAGCGATTCCGAGCTCAAGCCGAACGCTTCGGCACGGAGATTTTGGACTTTGACGTTACGCGAGTTGATTTTTCAGGTCCGCTGCACCGGGTTTGGGTGGATGAGCACGAGTACAGCGCGCGCACCGTGATCGTGGCAAGCGGCGCGTCGGCGTTGTGGCTGGGGCTGGAAAGTGAAACGAGACTGCGCGGCAGAGGAGTATCAAGCTGCGCGACCTGCGACGGAGCGTTCTTCAAGGACAAAGAGATTATGGTCGTCGGTGGCGGCGATACTGCCGTCGAAGAAGCGCTCTTTTTGACGCGCTTCGGAAAAAACGTCACAATCGTGCACCGCCGCGACGAGCTGAGGGCGTCGAAAATCATGCAGCAGCGGGCCCTCGATCATCCCAAGATCCGCTTCATTTGGAATTCCACCGTCGAAGAAGTGCTGGGCGATACGCGCGTTCGCGGCGTGCGCCTGCGCGACCTGAAGACGGGCGAGCGCAGCCAGAAGGCTTGCGACGCGGTGTTTGTAGCGATCGGCCACAAACCGAATACGCAGATCTTCGAAGGTCAGCTCGATCTCGACGAGCGAGGGTACGTGCGATCGAGCGACGGCGTGCATACGGCGATCGCGGGTGTTTTTGTGGCCGGCGACGTCTATGATTTCCGCTATCGGCAAGCGGTGACGGCAGCCGGTTCGGGCTGCCGGGCGGCGATGGAGTCTGAGCACTATTTGGAATCGCTGGCCCACACAGCGCTGGCTCACTGACCAAACATCTCGGCGAACCTTGCCTTGACAGCCGATTCTGTCGAACTGCTGTTCGATTCGGCCACTGCGCTCAACGCAATGCTTGCTTCGGCCGATTCTATTATGAGAAGGACGGTGCGCTTCAGGTGGTGTTGCTAGGACCTGTCGGCTTCTTCACCTCTGCAGCGCTCCGATCAAGGTAACTCGATGTCGAATTTGGGCAAGAATCGGCGCGATGCAGCCGGTCCGGCGGAGCCGAGCAATCCGGCGATAGCAAAAGCGCGCGATCAGATCGCAAAGGGTGATGCTGATGGCGCTGCGTCAACGCTTCGGCAATTGCTGCGCACGTCCGACCTTCCGCTCGCAACGCGCGCAGATGCGGCCAAGCTCCTCGCTTCCGCCGGGGCGCAAGCAGATGCGATCGCAACCTACCTCGACGTCGGCCGCAAGGCGCTCGAGGCGAGCGATCTCGCCACAGCGCGCTCAAGTTTCGCAGCGGCACACACCCTTGACCAAAAGAGCTACGACGCGCTCTTCGAACTCGGCCGCGTCGATTTGGCCGAAGGGCGCAAAGATCAGGCGCTCGAGAAATTCGTCGAGGTATTGCGCAAGTCGAACTTGCGCCATTTGCCGGCACTCTACGAGGCGGCGGTGCTGTACGAAGCCGACGGGCAAAGCGATCAAGCCATTGCCGCCTACAAAAAAATAGCCGAACGCGACCGTCACCATGTACCCACGCTGTCGCGCTTAGCCGACCTGTATCGCAAGAAGGCGCTGCTGGGCGATGCGCTTGGCTATTATCTGCAAGGCGCGCGCGCGGCAATGCAGGCCATGCAGTATAAGGAAGCGCGCCGACTGGTCGACAACGCCTTGCAAATTGAAGACGACAACTGGGAAGCACGCCGCTTGCAGACCGAGATTCAAAAAGCCGACCCCGAGGGCGCAAAGCAGAGCGCCACTCCGACGGTCGCCGCCACCAAGCCAGCGGCGGCTGCTCCGCAAGCAGCGCGGCCTTCGCAGCCCCCAGCGAGTGCGGCTGCATCCAACCGGCCCGCGACCGCCCCGCAAGCGCCGCGGCCAGCCGCAGCGGCGCCGCCCGCACCCACGCCGCGAGCACCCGTGCCACCGGCTGCGCCCAGCGCGACAACGCCTTCGTCAATGCCGTCATTTGCAAAAGCGGCACCCGCACCAACCCCAGCACCACCGCCGGCACCAAGCGCCGGTATAGGGAGCGATATGGATACCGATCTGCCCGCCGAAGTGTCACTCCTCGAGAAGCAGTCCGAGGTCACCTCGAGACTCGCTGCGATTATGACCGAAGTTGCCGAGGCCTCCAAGCAGCGCGTCGCGATCGAGCGTGACATCAAGGCTGCCCAAGCGGCGCTTGAGGCGCTCAATGCGCAACGCGGCTCGGTTGAATCGAGCATCGCTTCGCTCAAGTCGCAGCTTGACTCCGTCACCGCGACCAAAGCCGCAGAGGACAAGGCGCTCGACGACCTGCGCGCCAGACTCGAAGCGCAGCGTGCAGACCTTGAAAGACTCGCGGCCATGCCGCAGTTCATCGCCGACATCGAGGCCAAATCGTCAGGTGTCGCCTCACTGATCAATAACGCGGCAGCGACCGTCGATGCTGCGCAGAAGCGAGTA
Source organism: Vulcanimicrobiota bacterium (assembly GCA_030948685.1). Lineage (GTDB taxonomy): Bacteria > Vulcanimicrobiota > Vulcanimicrobiia > Eremiobacterales > Eremiobacteraceae > JAFANK01. The sequence goes on from JALYZV010000164.1 coordinate 31,717, forward strand.
GCCGAGGCTTCAAACAATGCCGGCACCGTCGAAAAGGCGGCTGCCGACTTGATGACCCGCATCGCCGCAGCACGCCAGCAGGCCGAAGAAGCGCAAGAACAACTCAAGAGCGTGCTGGCAGATTCAAAATCCGCCAAGACCGAAGCCGCCGCAACTGCAGCCAGCATCGCAGAAGTGAAGACTCAACTGACCGCGCTGCAACAGCTCAAGGCGCAGGTGGACGCCGCCCGTAACGAACTGAAGTCATTGGCGCCTGCCATCGAGGCAAAGCGCGCCCAAGCCGCGGCCGCTCTCGGCCAGCTCGATCAAAAGCGAACCGCCCGCGACTCGCAGTTTCGGACAGCTGCCGCTCAAGTCGGTGCGGCAACCCAAGTCAATGCAACAAATGCGGCACCTGCCAAGACTGTTGCGCCGAGCGCGCCAGCAGCCAAGGCTGCCCCCGCGCCTGCTGCCGCGCCCGCGGCAGCGCCCAAGGGCAAAGTCGACGCGGCAAGAGTCGACATCGACGCGCTGGTCGTCGCTGGCAAGTTGGACGAGGCATTGCGTGCCGCCCGCGAGTCTGCCAATGGTGTGGCAGATCAGGACGCGCGCATGATCGATTCGGCCGAACGGCTACGCGAGAACGGCAACGCAGCGGCCGCTGCGAAGGCGTGTGAGAAACTGGCCAGCGCCGGTAACAACAGCTCGACGGTTCGTTACTGCTGGGCGCTCGCGTACGTCGACCTGAAGCGATACAAAGAAGCGCTGGCGATGTTCGACGCATTATCTGAGCCTGACTATGGCGTGCTGCGTGAGAACGGCATCGGACTTAGCTTACGGGGTCTCGGTCGCGCGGACGAAGCGGCGCAGCATTTCTCCAAGGCGCTGGAGATTCCGGGGCAACCAGACGGACAATATCGAGACGTGCTCTACAATTTGGCCGATCTTTACGAGAGTCGCGGCGACCAGGAATCGCTCAACTTGGCGATGTGGTCGTTTGAAGAGATCCAGGCCGGCGCGCCGGATTACCGTGACGTCGGCGATCGCATCGCCGTGCTGAAGGATCAGCTTGCGAAGATCGAAGTGCCGGAGCCAAACCCCGTCCTGACCCGCGATGGGCGAGGCGGACGTGACAACCGCTTCTAACAAACTGGCCAAAGCCCAGGAGGTAGCCGCTCTGAAGGGTCTTCGAGCGGCGATTCCCTTCTATGTCGAGGCGACCAACGCGCTGGCCGATGAGCAGCGCCATGATGCTGCAGTGGCCGCGCTGGTGGACGTGCTGAAGGCGCGCGAGAAAAAGCGCAGTTTGTTCGGTTCCAAGGACATCAACCCGCTTGGTCCCGATCGCGTGGTCGTCGCTAAGCAGTTCGCAAAAATGACGCGCCACGGGCAGATCAACGATTCGCTGCTCGAGCTGCTCAGCGCGGTCGCGGTGGAAAATCCGGACGATGCGGAGATACGGTTGGCGAACGCCGAGGGTCTGTATCGCGCTGGATACATGGCAGACGCGATCGACGAATACCGTTATTGTGAAAAACTGATGCCCGACGATGGCGCGCTGGCGGCGCGCCTCGGCGAGCTGTACGCCATCATGAGCCGCGGTGCCGAGGCAGTTGCCCATCTGCGGCGCGGCATCGGTGAGCTGATGCAGGCGCATGATTTCGACGAAGTGCCGTTCTTTGCGCTCAAGCTCATCGAGGTCGAGCCGCAGTCCCAGAGCGAGGTGCAACGCTGGGTCGACTCGCTGCCTGACGACACGCTGCGCCGCGCGCGTTCGGACGTGGCGCTGCTACTCGAGGCCGTCCGCGAGCGAGGCTTGGATGACGACCGTTGGTTGAATCTCGAGCGGCGGATGGCGATGCTGCCAGCCCTGGAGAGCGACGAAGAAGGCTCCGACGCATCGTCCCTGCAGGCCTATACGGCGGCCGCCGATGCGCATGCTGCGCAGGCACAGCCGACAGCAGCGCCCGACGAGGAGAAGGCAGAAGAGCCTGAACCGGTGTGGGGCAGTAAGACCGGCAATGTCGCGATCGGCCGCGGAGCTTGGGATGATATCTCCAACGTCGAGCCCGCCAGCGAAGATGAGATGCGGATGCTGCTCGGCCCGTCGGCTTCATCGGACGCCGAAGAAGAGCCCGCGCCGGCACCCCAAGCGCCGAAGCCTGTCCGCGCGGCGGCGGTCAATGGCACAGCGGAAGGCCCGCTTGGCATCGGCAGCACGCAGCCTGCGGCCGCTGGTGGACTGCCGCCCGGGCTTGCGGCATTCACCCGCAGAAAAGCCGCAGCGGCATTTAACGCCGGCGACTTCGCCGGCGCAGCGCAGAGTTATGAACGGTTGCTCAAGAGCGGATTCGAGGCGGACGTGGCCGCGCCGCTCCTCGAGTGCTATCTCGGCACGGAACGATTCAGCGACGCTGTTGCGCTTGGCATGCAACTCGCCGACCATCAGGCGGACGCGGGCGACCTCGATACGGCAGTTGCAACGCTCGCACTCGTGCTCGAGCATACCCAGGACGCTACGGTCGAACGACGCCACGCCGAACTTCTCGCCAAGTAAACAGCGTCGCGCCTAGTTCTACGTAGGATGCCGTTTCCTGTGTTCGTACGGCTGCTCTTTTGGATCATCACTGCGCACGTTTCATTTGCAGCCGTCAGTGCGTCGCTGTGGTTGGCGCGACTGGACAGGCTCGGCCTTCAGCATGACTTCGGCTGGATTTCGGCCTTCCTGAGAATCTTCGTCACGTATGCGCTTCCGGCCGGGTTTGCGTACGTGGGTGGCCTGGTCGGCTTCGCTTTAATGCCGCAAACATACAGGGACGCCTTGGCGCAGACGACCGATGACCGGTGGGCATTTGTGGTCGCGATCGTGACTGGCGTATTCTTCGGCTTTGTTCTCTTTGCGATTTTTTCAGCAGGCAGCTGAGCGAACATAAGAAAAGGGGCGGCAGGTACAATTGCCGCCCCACTTTTACACGCTAGCTAAAGCGCGAACGTGTAGACTAATCGATAGGTCTCGGTCGCCGGTTTGCCGTTGATCTTTGGCGGCTCAAACGTGCTGAGTCGGGCTGCAGTCAGCGCTGCCTGGTCGAGCAGCTTATTGCCGGTGGACTGATCGATTCGAGTCGAGATCACGCTGCCGCTCGGTCCGATCGTGGCAAGCACGACGGCCGTACCTTGAGCATTTTGTGCTTTGGCGACATCGGGATAGTCCGGCTGTACTTCGTGGGTGAAGCGCGCATCCACGACCATCTCGGGTGCATAGACCGGCGTCGCGTCGGCGACTGGCTGTTGGTCGGTGCCAACACCAGCCGGCGAAGTGGCACCGACGCGTGCGGGCACGAGCGTTGTGCCGGGCTGGGTCGAGCTATCAGTCCCAGCGGATGTTGATGCCGAAACGTCAGAGGTTTGGCCGGTCGAGGCCAGCTTGCGGGCGTGGCCGGCGGCCGCTGCGGCGGCCAGCTCGCGCGCGCGTTTGAGATGAGCGAGGTGTGCAAGCTCAGCGGGCGTGGCTTTGCCTACCTTTGCGGCGGGCGTCGCCGATGGTGCAGGCGTCGGACTGACTGACGGCTGTGGGGTGGGGGTCGTCCTCGATGCAACCACCGCGACTCGGCCAAGATCCTTGATCTGCATCGGACGCATATGCTTGGCGATCTGCCGCATGGTCGAGCTGACGTTCGCCGGATGCAGCGCAGTGTATATCAGCGCGGGCACGATGATGATTCCCGCTGCCGCTAAAGCAAAGATGAAGGGCAGATTTCTCTTCGGTCGCTGATCCCCAACCGTCGTGACACGACGACGGAATCGTAGATCTTGGTTAGCCACTGAACTCCTACGCTTTCCAGAACCGCGATTACGGTGCTGGAGTTATTATCGTCGTAGGAGCAAGTTCGGCAGAGGCAATGCGACAGCGCTGTGAGCGTCGTCACAAGAGTCTGGGTAAATGCAGCGCGAGATCGCGGAACACTGCAACGCCCGTTCGCAATGACCGTTCATCAAGGCGAAATTCGGGCGAGTGCAGCATGGCGGGATCCTTTGCACCAGGCGCTGCGACACCGAGGCGCAGCACGCAGCCTGGAACCGCCTGCGCAAAGTAAGCAAAATCCTCGGCGCCCATGCGCGGCGTGGGCAGCTCGACGAGTTCGGCGACTTCTGCGGTGGAACGCACGACCTCGGCAACCAGGTTGGTCAAGCGTGCATCGTTGATGGCCGCCGGATACCCCATCTCAAACGCAAGCGTGAATCGGGCGCCGTGCGCCTCGCAAATTCCCTTCACGATGCGCTCGATGCGCTGCGGCATGGTCGCGCGCAGCGATTCGCTGAAGCAGCGAATTGTGCCGGTCATCTCCGCGCGATCGGCGATGACGTTGCTTCGATAGCCAGCGTGAATAGTGCCGATGGCAAGCACCACGCTTTCCAGAGGGTCGACCTCGCGGCTCGGAATGCGCTGCAGCGCGGTGACGATTTCAGCCGCGATGGGAACCGTGTCCACGGCGAGATGTGGAGACGCAGCGTGGCCGCCACGACCAATGATGTGCAGGCGAAATTCGTCCGCGGCAGCCATCATTGCGCCGGTGCGCCAGCCGATGACACCGCATGCCAAGAGCGGCAGCACGTGGATCATGACGGCCGCGTCGACGCGTGGCGATTCGAGCACGCCCGCATCGATCATCGGTTTTGCGCCGCCCGGGCCTTCCTCGGCCGGCTGGAAAATAAATTTGATGTTGCCTGCAATGCGCGCACGCTCGGACGCCAACGAGACCGCTGCACCCAGCAACATAGCGGTGTGCGCATCGTGGCCGCAGGCGTGCATGACGCCGGGCACGGTGGAAGAACATGGCTCGCCGCTGCGCTCCTCAATCGGCAGCGCGTCCATGTCGGCGCGGAGCGCCAGCGTTTTGCCTGGCGTGGCGCCCATGATGAGTCCGACAACACCGGTTCCAGCGACGCGCTGGGTGTCGATTCCGGCTTTGCGCAGCTCGCTTTCGACCAGCTCGCTCGTCTTGTGCTCGTCGAATCCAAGTTCGGGATAGGCATGAATCGCCCGGCGCCAGGCGATGACCTGATCGTATATGGGCTCAAGCTCGGAAACGCTCATGCGATGAGCGCTTGGCCTGTTGCCCGCCCTTCAGCCATGAGTTGCTCAACAGCGTGCACGGCCTTTGGGACGGCGGCGGACAGCACATCCGGGTCGCCTGCCGTGACCAGCACGTCGTCTTCAATGCGTACGGAAATATTGCGCATCCGCTGCGGTATATCGGGCTCGTCGGGAATGTATATCCCCGGTTCGATGGTGACGATCATTCCAGGTTCGAGTGGTCGCCACTCCGCGCCGGCGCGATACGAGCCGACGTCGTGGGTGTCCAGGCCGAGCCAGTGCCCGATGCGATGCTGCGTGAAGCGCTTGTGCGTTTGCTTCTCGAGATGCGCTTCGACGGTACCCTCGAGCAATCCGAGACGGATGAGGCCTTCGACCAGCACGCGCGCTGCCTCGTCATTGATCTCGGAGTTGTACTTCCTCCCCGCCCGGCACAGTTCGATGGCGCGAAGGTTGGCGGCTAGCACGATCTCGTACACCTCGCGCTGCTCGGCGCTGAACTTGCCCGAAATCGGCCACGTGCGCGTGATGTCGCCGCAGTAGTAGTCGACCTCGGCGCCGGCATCCACCAACACGAGGGAACCGTTCGGAATCGGGTCGCGGTTGGTGTCGTAATGGATGATGGGAAGGTTCTTACCGCTGGTGACGATTGTTGAATAGGCAGGCGACTGCGCGCCGCTGCTTGTGAAAACGTATTCGACGATCGCTTCGACCTCGTACTCGCGCATGCCGGGCCGAGCGTGACGCATCGCAGCGATGTGGCCGGCTCCCGAAACTTCGACCGCGCGTCGCATTCCCGCAACCTCAGCCGCCGACTTGAACAGACGCAGCTCGTGGAGAATGGAGGCGGGATCGATGACCGAGACGGGACCTTTTCCAGATCGTTGGCTGGCTCTGCGATAGTCACGAAGCCGCGCGATGATGCGCTTGTCGAACTGGGAGTCATTGCCAAACGCATAAAAAAGCCGGTCGGCCGTATCCAAAAAACCGCCCAACCGTTCCTCGAATTGCGCGATGGGATATGCGGCGTCGACGCCCGTCTGGGCTTTTGCTCCCTCGATGCCTGCCCGGCGGCCATCCCATGTTTCCTTGTCTTTATCGTGCGGGCGCACGAACAACGCCGACTTCACCTCGGGATGTTTTGGCGCGAGGACCAACACGCTTTCCGGTTCATCAAACCCTGACAGATAGTGGAGATCGCTGTTTTGTCGATAGCTATAGCCGGTGTCGTTTGAGCGAGTGACGATCGGCGCACTGGGAAAGATGGCGACGCCGTCTCCTATGCTGGTGACGAATGTCTGCCGGCGGCGTTGGAATTCGTCCATCGGCTAGAGATTGCGCTCCTGACGCAGATACTGGACCGTGTTGCGAATGTGCTCGCTGTCACCTGCATCCGGAGAGCGCCGCAGGTAGGCCTCGAGGTCGTCGATGGCCCGGTCATACCGGCGCAACCGCGCGAAGAGGATGCCACGATCTCGCAACTCAGTTGCGTCGTGCGGATCAACCGTCATGCGCAGCTGAATCGCAGCCAGTGCCGCCGGATAATCTTTGGTTTGGCTGAGCGAGTTCTTGAGATTGAGCAGCACGCGCTTGATGATGGCGCGACTGGTCAACGGTGCTAGGAAGTCATCTCGCCAGGTGAGCCGGTTGTGATAGATTCGCTCCACCAGCTCGACGCATCCCCGTACGTCCACGATGGTGCCCGAACGAAATGGGTCAATATATAGTCGACTGGTTGGGTCGGGGAACCTCACCACGAAATGACCAGGAAGGCCTACGCCCTCCAACGGAAGACCCAACCGCCGGCTCACTTCCATCAACACGATCGACAGCGTAATTGGGATGCCAACGCGGCGTTCAATCACCGATGCTAAAAGGCTGTTGGCGGGCTCATCGTACGTGCGGTCGTTTCCTCGAAATCCGGCTCGGACGAAAACCGTGTGAAGGATTGAACCGATCATGGCATATGAGTCGGTCCCTGCAGCGGTGGCCCGGGCATCCCCGGCGAAATCATCCAGACGCGATAGGTGCTTGTCGACGTCGACGCTTGCATCGTAGACCGCGGAGATGAGCAGACACGTTCGGTCCAAAGGAAGCTCGCGAGCTTCCGCGTCGCAAGCGGCGACGAGCTCGGAGAACTGCGAAACGGCAGCGCGGGTTTCCATCGCGGCGAGAGTTCTTGCAATCCTCGCGCGACACCTCGACTGAAAAAGGCAGAGGGCGCAACGGAAGATGCGAGTGATTTCGGGCAATGGCCCGGGCGACGACCGATCCGAGCTTGAGGCGCGCCTGCTCAGACTCGGTGCTGGCTGCGTGCGCGCAACTGATACGCGCGTCGTGTTGCAAACCGCAGTCGAAGGTATTGCCGCCACACTCGACGTCGGCTGCATCGCGGTGGTCATCACCCCGGCAGACGGCACGGTCGGTGTTGCGGCGCAAGCGGAATCCGATGCTCAATTCGCGGCGACAGTCAATGCGCGCCGCATCCCACTGTCCGCCGACAACCTGATCTCGTCTGCCATACTGGGCGCGACCTGGATCGTCAACCGCGCCGCCGGCCAAGAAGAGAGCACCGGCATCCTGAGCGTGCACCCAGACTACAACTCATTCTCCGCAGTAGCGGCCGTGCCGCTCATCGGTGAGGCTGGGACGCTTGGCGCATTCGTGATGTATGCGTTGCGCGAGACAGCGTTCGCCGCACGGCATATGGATGCGTTGATGAATCTCAGCACGATCATCGCCGAAGACCTTGCGCGTCGCGACCAGCGCGCGAGCGTGCTCGTGCAGCAGGAACAGACGCAAGGTGCGCTGTCCGATATCGTTCAGCTCAACGCCGAGCTAAGCGAACAGGCCGTGATCGACAAGATCGGCGAGTACGCCCAAAAGATATCCGCCGCACCGCTCGCCATCGCTTGGCGACTGGCTGGAAACAGATTCGTGCCGCAAGCGCTCTTCGGCGAAACTGCCAGCGCCGGTTTTTCGCGCAGCTTGATTGCGAACGCCGACCCAAACATGCCCATCGGTCAAGGGCCGCTCGGCCGCGCTGCCCGTAGCGCGGACGTCTCGTACGTGAAGGATACGCTCGCCGACCGCAGCTTCGCTCCGTGGGTTGACATCGCGCAAACTCATCGTCTTCGCTCCGTGCTTGCGCTGCCGCTGCTCAACGACACGCGTGCGACCATCGTTCTCGAGCTGTACGCTCGTGACGTCGATGCTTTCGACGAGACAACGATTGACAAGCTGCGCGCGTATCTGCCGCATGCCGAGGCCGCCTTGCGCAACGCGCTCGATGCCGATGCCCTGCGAGCGCTGGCCCGGGACCGCGCGCTCGCCGTGTCGGCGGCCAGCGGCATTTCGCGCGGGCTTGAGGAGGCCGAAGTCGTGCGCAGCGTGGCGCGCGCTGGCGTCGAGGCCTTGGGCGCGTCGTTCGCGCTGGCGTATGTGAGCAATGGGGGCGGACTGCAAGTCGCCGGTGGCTGGAACGCGCCGGCGGAGCTGTCTGCCAAGCTCGCCGTCAACGTGACCGACCCGGCGTACGCAGCCTACCCAGCCGTGCAAGCGGTGCGCGAATCGCGCTACGCCACGCGCTCCAACGTCACGAACGATAGCGGCTGGATTCGCCTCGGATGGGAACAGCTGGCACGCGAACACGGCTTCAACGCGGTGAGCGCCTTCCCGTTGCTGGTGGGAGGCAAACCGATCGGCGCCATCACGCTCTTTTATGCAGAGCGCCTTCCGACGCTCGAGTCCGAACACGAGATTGTTCGCCAGTTGGGTGTCCAGGGCGGTGCGGCTATTGACGCGGCCCGCAAGTACGAGCAAGCAAAATCTGCCCGCAACTTTCTCGATCGGATTCTCGAGGAATCGAATGACGCCATCGTGCAGATCGACCTGCGCGGAGCGGTCGTGTCGTGGAACAAGGGTGCCGAGCGTATCTTCGGCATTGCTCGTGACGATGCCGTCGGGCACCAGTTCCATGAGCTGTCGATCATTCCGCCGGAGCGCCGCGATGACATCCGCGAAATGCTATCGCGCGTGGGCCGCGGCGAACAAATACGCGTTTTCGAAATTGAGTGCCGCAACCGCGAAGGTGGTCGCATGGAGGTGCTGCTCTCCGCCTCGCCGGCGCGCGATCAGTACGGCGACATCGTGGGACTGGTGGCCTTCAGCAAAGATATTTCCGAGCAGAAGAAACAGCTCGAACAGCTGGCTCGCCAAAATCGCCAGCTGATTGTCATGCGTGACGTTGTCAGATCGCTCAGCCGCGAGGTCGGGCTCGGCGCCATCGGCAGCAAAGGCTTGGAGAAGTTGCTTGAGGTTTTGCACATCGATGTCGGCAGGTTATATGTGTACGACGCGAACGAAGCGCGCTTGTACAATGCGGCCCAACGTGGGTTTGATCCTGAAGGCGCGGAGCCGGTTGACGTCAAGTCCGACGCCACCGGCGACGAGGGACCGCTCACGAGCGCGGTCGCCTATCGACAGACAATGCTGACATCCGATGGTGCCGGCATGCGGCTCGAACATCCATATTTCACGCAGCGTTCGCTGGACGACGTTTCGGCACTCTTGACCAAACCGTTGACCATTGGAGAGGATATCATCGGCGCGATCCAGGTTGTCGCATTCGATGGCCGCCGGTTTTCTGCCGAAGACCAGAGCCTCTTCCACGCGGTCACGGACGAACTGGCCGTTGCGCTTCGGCACGCTCGCATGCTCGACGAGAGCTCGCGAATGGCAATCACCGATCCGCTGACGGGGTTGTACAACTACCGCTTCACCCAGGACGTGCTGCGCAAACGCCTGTCGGAAGCACGCCGCCGAAAGCGGCCGCTCTCGGTGCTCATGGTCGACGTCGATGGGCTGCAAGAGATCAACGAACGATATGGCCGAGAGTTCGGCGACCAAGTGCTGCGGCAATTCGGCCAGGTGCTGACGGCATCGGTGCGCATCTCAGATATCGTCGCCCGCTATGGCGGCGACGAATTCATCGTCTTGCTGCCCGAGACGCAGCTGAGCGACGCCGTGATGCTGGCTGAACGCATGGCCGCCAAAGTCGCCGAGGCAGAATGGCAGACGCAGGAGGGTGACGTCACCGTCACCGCTAGTTTCGGTGTCGCGTCGTTCCCAGAAGCTGGAACGCAAATGCAGATGCTGCTCAAGTCGGCGGACGCAGCGTTGTATCGCGCCAAACAAGCTGGACGAAATGCGGTCTATCCGCGATTGGATACGCTGCCGCGCTTCGCAGGCTAGATTGAAGCAACGGACCTTTGCAGCAACGGACCTTTGCAGCAACGGATCTTTGAAGCAACGGACCTTTGAAGCAACGGATCTTTGAAGCAACGGACCTTTAGGTCCGTTCAACGCCTTGTTCCGCGCGCAATACCGCAGCCAGCCTGTTGCTCTTATCATACAGATAGAGCGAATGGCCGACAATTTGGTACGAGTTGACGCTTGTGAGCGCGCTGAGAAATGCAGCCTCCGTATCCATGCCGTGCGCACAGGCCATAAGCGTCGAGATCATCGGCCCGAAGTGTAGCTTGTCTCCAGTTACTTTGTAACTCCCCGAGATCTGATTGCACCCGCCGGATCCAGTGACCCGCTTATCGGCGGCGCCAAAGATCAATGTTGGGCGCAACCCTTCCGACGCGGGCGTCACCGTTTTGCCCGACAGAACGGCAAGCTGCCAGCGAACGGAATCGAGGTGAAGCGGCTGATCGTGACGCGGTTCGTCGTTGAAAGTCATCGACACGTTTTTGGCCAGGAACTGGTCAATGGCATCGTTGACCTTGTCGGGTTGATCGATCGTGGCAAAATGCAACGAGTTGGCGATCGGCACGACGGTGACGTGCGGCGCACCGGTCAGCAACCCTGTATAGAACTGCACGACCGTTGCCTCCAGCTGCGCGGGCGTCATGGTGTGCATGAAGGGTGGATAATCGGGTCCCGCTTTTTGCGGGATTGGGGCGAGCACAAGCGTGGCAGTTGTATCTTTTGCAAGCGCTGGACGCAGATCGGCTCGCAGCATCTCGTCGACGTATTCACCCGTGGCGGCAGGATCGCTCTTCGATGTCAGGGCGGCGACAGCCGACGCGGTAGCCTGATCGGTCACCATCGCGGCGATGGCCGTGCGCTGTTGCGCGGCAAATTGTTCGGTTGTTGCGTTGCGGATTTTCGCCGTAAACTTATCAGCTTCGGCTGCGCGCGCGCCCGCGCTCATCTGCGCCATCGGTGGAAAAACCGGTAACCCGTCGATTGAGACGATGCCGCTGAGTTGTGCGGCGTGCTCCTCAGCAAACCGAATCGCAAGGAAGCCACCGATGCTATGGCCGACCAACACGGGTCGCACGAGGTGCTCGCTTTGGACGAGCGTCAGCAGCGAAGCGTCCACCTTATCGAGGAGTGGCGCCGAGATGGGCGTCGTACCGTCGAAACCGGGTAGGGTCACGGCATAGATTGCATGCTTGCTCGAGAAGTGGCGAATGGCTGAGTCCCATACCCAGCTTCCGGATGCAAGTCCGGGTATGAGCACGAGCGCCGGGCCGCCCGATCCGAACTTCTCGACGCGAAGCTCGCCCACGTGCATCACAGCATCGGGTACGGGCCTGGCGACGCCGACGGGAGCTTGATCGGCGCTCCCCGGTGTAGGCGAGTGGATCATAACGATCGCAGCAGCGAGTGCGCCCAAGCAAGAAAATTGCATGTCAGTTCTCCTCATCGAATTCAAAAATGTCCTCAATAGAAAGACCAAAAGCTCGGGCGACGCGAAACGCCAGCGGCAGACTCGGTGCATACTTGCCGGTTTCCATCGCGTGCGCGGTCTGACGCGAGACACCGAGGCGCTCGGCAAGGTCCGCCTGCGACCATCCACGCTCGGCGCGAAGCACGCGCAAACGATTCTTCATCCCATGTACCGGCGCGACGATACCGCAGCCGCTAGGCCCCAAACGACGATCGTGAACGGCAAGACCCACTCAAAACCGATGCGCGGCGCGCCAACGTTTTCGAGCATGGCATAGGCGAACGTGCATAGTCCGGTCGCACCGGCGGCGAAGGCGAATGCATCGAGTTGGATGCGGCGGTGGAGCTCGTCAATAAGGCCCAGAAAGCGCAGCAAGGCCGCCAGCGCGAACAGCAGCGGCACAACCGGGGAAAGCGCAATAGCGTAACGCAGCGGTGCTTGCGGGTGATGCGCGATGTAGACGAGCGAGAGCGGTAGGACGACGCAGTATGCAAGCATCGCAGCCCCAAACTCGACCATGTATGCCTTGCCAGCCTTGTCCACAACGATACCTCCGAAGAAAGACCGAGGAAGCCAGCTGAGTGTAGCGTATACTGTACTAAATGTCAAGCAAACTAGACATTATGTCGCGTATACACGACTTGGCGATAACGTGACGGGCCTCGACTGGGAATCCGCGGACCGCCTACGCGTACAGTAATTTAAATGGAAGCGCGCCAACTCGGGAGAGCTATGCTGTCCCAGACCGACTCGCTGTTGCGATGGCGAATCGAATTTCCAATCCTCGCCACCTGCACGTATCTCATCAGTAACTCGCTCGGCGCCATGCCCGGCAAGACGCGCGAGCGTTTGGCTGCGTATGCGCACGATTGGGCGAGCAAGGGAGTCATCGCATGGGACACTTGGCTGCCGCTTGTAACGCAGACCGGCGATCTCATCGGCTCCCTGATCAACGCTCCTGCCGGCCAGGTCATCATGCTGCCCAACGTCTCGATCGCGGAGGCCGTCCTCATCTCGTGCCTGGATTTTTCGGGCAAGCGCAATAAGGTCGTGTATTCGGACCTCGAGTTTCCGACCATCCACTATGCCTGGCAGGCACAGACCGGCCGCGGCGCGCGCATCGACGTCGTGAGCAGTGATGGCATTTCTATCGACACCCAAGCCATGGTCGATGCGATCGACGAAACCACCCTAGCCGTGCCGATTTCGCATGTGACATTCCGGTCGAGCTGCATAACCGATGTGAAGCCCATCGTTGAAAAAGCGCACCGTGTTGGAGCGATGGTCTTCTTGGATGTCTATCAATCCATTGGAACCGTTCCAATTGACGTGCGGGAGCTTGACGTCGATGCGGTGGTTGGCGGCGCGTTGAAGTGGCTGTGCGGCGGTCCTGGTGTCGCGTTCTTGTACGTGCGTCCGGATCTCTACGAGAAGCTGCGCCCAAGCCACGTCGGTTGGTTTTCGCATAGACGCCCTTTCGATTTCGACATGGGTCCCTTAGAGATGGCGGATGGTGTGTGGCGCTACGCCGGAGGTACCCCGAATCCGGCAGCGCTCTATGCCGCTTTGAGCGGGCTTGAGATCACAAGCGAAATCGGGGTCAGCGCGATCCGCCGGCGCAGCATCGAGCTAACGTCTCATGCCGTGCATGCGGCGAACGACCTTGGGCTACAGGTGAACTCGCCACTCGACCCGACCCAGCGCGGCGGGCACGTCACCGTCGAATTCCCCGGATCAGAGTCCGCCAGCAAAGAGCTCATTCGCAGGGGATTTCTGGTGGACTACAGGCCCAAGGCCGGTATACGCATCGCGCCCCACTTTTACAACACGTCCGAAGAGGTCAGCGCCGTCTTCGAGGAGATGCACTCCATCATTGACCAACGTTGACGTTGTCATAGCCGGTGCCGGACCCGCCGGCTCAGCAGCTGCCCACACGCTCGCAGCGGCTGGCGCCGACGTCGTCATGCTCGAGCGTGCTCACTTTCCCCGCGACAAGAGCTGCGGCGACGGCATTACGGCGCACGCGGTGGACATCTTGCACGATATGGGGGTGACGTTCGAGCGGTTTGCAGGACGAGCGGTGAAGACATATGGCGGCGTGATCGGCGGCCCCAGCGGCAAGACATTCTCCGCTCACCCGCCGCCCGGCGCTGATGGCGCGCCGGTAGAATGTTGGGTCGTGCCTCGCGTTGTGCTCGATGCTGAAGTTGCGCAGGCCGCTGTGCGTGCCGGGGCACGACTCGAGCAGGGCGCGACAGTCACGGCGGTTCTTCGCGCAAACGCGAAGGTGAACGGCGTCGAATTCACCGACGGTGCCGGCGTGCATCGCATCGCGGCGAAGGTCGTCATCGGCGCCGATGGAGCGCATTCAGCGGTCGCCAAGTCATTGGGGGTGCCCGCGCCCTCGAAACGACATTACGGCTTTGCGCTTCGCGGGTACTACGACGGCGTCGCGGGGCTGCGCGACGACCTTGAAATCTACTATTTCGACGCCTCGATTTTGCCCGGCTACGGGTGGGTGTTCCCGACCGGCCCGCACACGGCCAACGTCGGCATCGGCATCTATTGCGGTGAGCTCGACCGGTCGTCGCGCAAACTGCGCGACATACTCAACGACTTCATCGCCACGGTGCCAGCGGTGGCTGACCGTATGGCCAATGCACGCCCAGTTGGTCGCGCGATTGGCTGGCCGCTGCCGGTATCGAGCGAACACCGGCCAACGGTCTTCGACGGCGCGATGTTGTGCGGCGATGCGGCGTCGCTTGTCGATCCTCTCACCGGCGAGGGAATTTTCACTGCGCTTGTGTCGGGCAGATCCGCCGCGCGTGCCGCGCTGAAGGCCTTGAAGGCCAACGACGCGTCAAGGAAAATCTTGGGCGATCACGCGCGCGAGTGGATCGAGATTGCCGGCGGCTATCTCTCGTCGGGCCGATTGCTCAAAAACCTGGCTAAAAGCGCGACCCTCATGGACCTGATCGTGCGCCGGGCGGCGGAAAGTCCATACTATGCCAGCCGCGCGATCGGCTACGGTCTCGGAACGCTCGATCGGCGGCGCGCCTTGCGTTCGATCGTCTTCAAGGCGCTCTTCAATCCCTCGTTTTTCGGAGCCAAACCGCTGGGCGGCGAGTAGTCTTGCGGCTCACATCGCGCCAAGCTCGCGCCGCTGCTCCGGCGTCAGGAAACGCTTCGCGCTCGGGCACAGATCGACCACAACGCAGCGCGGGCACTGCGGATTGCGCGCGTGGCAGATCTGCCGGCCGTGATGAATGAGCCAGTGATGCAGATTCGACCACTGGTTGCGCGGCACGGCTTTCATGAGCGCGCGCTCCATGGCGGCCGCGCTGGTTGCTCGCGCGAGTCCCAGCCGGTTGGCGACTCGAAAGACGTGCGTGTCGACCGCGATGGCGTCCTGGCGGTAGGCAACCGCTAAGATCACGTTGGCAGTCTTGCGCCCGACGCCTGGCAGCTCCAGGAGCTCGTCCATGGTTTTGGGCACACGGCCGTTGTAGCGCTCGACCAGTCCCCACGATGCGGCGATAATGTTTTTGGCTTTGACGCGAAAGAAGCCACAACTCTTGATCAGCTTCTCAACCTCGCGTGCTGATGCGCGAGCAAGAGCAGCCGCTGTCGGATAGCGCTCAAAAAGAGCTGGCGTCACCATATTGACGCGCGCATCGGTGCACTGCGCCGACAGTATGACTGCGATGAGCAACTGAAACGTATTCTTGTAGTGCAGCGCCGTTGTTGCGCCTGGATATGCTCGCGCCAGCCGCTCCAGTATCAGGGCTCGTCGCCGGCTGGGTGTTAGCGCACCCGAACGCGATCGCGCGCGCGATCGATCCGTATCAGACCGTCGCGCGCCAGTCCCTGAAGAATGTCGCGCAGCCACGGCTCGTCGCTTATGCCAAAGCCATCCTTAACCTGCCGGCCCAGCGCAGCGACGCGCGCGCTTGTGCCGGCGCTGAGCGCCTGCATCACGCGGCCGCGGTAGTAGCGCGTCGAGCCGAGAAACGGATGCGGGCTGCCTTTTGTGCGCGTCGGCATCCCGCTGTTTGCGCGTCGCAGCCGGCTGCTATCCTGGCGACTGTGCGCGCACGATGCGCGCAGCGGACAGGCCTGACAGCGCGGTATCACCTTACAGTATGTGGCGCCCACGTCCATCAGCGCCTGCGCCCACTCCGCCGCGGAAGATTGCGGGAGCGCGTTCTGCGCGAGCAGCGACACGCGCGCTGCCGCGACGTCATTTTTGCCATCGAGCGCGCGGGCCAATACGCGCCGCACGTTGACGTCGACCACCGCCAGCCGCTCGCCAAAAGCAATGGCTGCCACCGCAGCCGCAGTGTACGAGCCGATCCCGGGAAGCAGTTGCAGTTGTGCGGCGTCATGCGGCAGCTGGCCGTCATGATCGCGCACCACGCTGCGCGCACACTGCCAAAGGCGCAGCGCGCGGCCATTGTACCCGAGGCCCAGCCACTCGCGCAGCACGTCTGCGAAACGCGCCCGAGCGAGCAAGCGCAATGTCGGAAAACGTAACAGAAAACTTTTGTATTTTGGAATGACGCGTTCCACCTGCGTCTGCTGCAGCATGACTTCCGAGACGAGGATATGATACGGATCGTTCGTGCGCCGCCAGGGAAGATCGCGCTTGTGACGGCGATAGTAGCGCAACGCTGCTCGCTGGAACGCCTTAATGTGATCGCTCGTGGGACGAGCACTGGTCGTGGCCACGCGCCATAGTGCAACGGCGGGACGTGCCGTATCCTGCAAGCCGGCTTAAGGAGTGGAAAGGCTGGTTCGCGAATGACGACGGTCATGTCTCTCAACGGTCTCTCCGAACAGAAGTACCCCGGTCGGCTCTTTTGCGTTGAAGGCATCGACGGGTCGGGCAAGAGTACCCAGGTCGCGCTGCTGCATGAATGGCTCAAGACCGAAGGCTACGCGGTCAAGTTCTCGGAGTGGAATTCGTCGCCGCTCGTCAAGAACACGACCTCGCGCGGGAAGAAGAAGCAGCTTCTGACGCCGACGACCTTTAGCCTCATCCACGCCACTGACTTCGCAGACCGCATCGAACACGAAATCATCCCGTTTCTCAAGGCGGGCGCGATCGTGCTCTGCGACCGCTACGCGTTTACCGCGTTCGCGCGCGATGTCGCGCGCGGCGTCTCTCGCCGTTGGGTGCGCCAGCTGTATAGGTTTGCGGCAACGCCGACGGTGGCATTCTACTTCCGCG
>JALYZV010000165.1 GCA_030948685.1 Vulcanimicrobiota bacterium
CCTTATCGTCTCCGGCCCGTCTGGCGCAGGCAAGGACACGATTATCGAGCAGCTGCGCCAGACAGAGCCAGAACTCGCCTATTGCGTCACGTACACCACGCGGCCGCCACGCCAGTACGAGATCGAAGGCGTTCACTATCGTTTTGCGACACGGGACGAGTTCACCCGGATGCTAGCCGCCGGCGAGTTCCTCGAAACGCGAGATTATGCCGGCAATCTGTACGGTACGCCCCGCCGCTTTGTCGAAGAATCCCTAGCGCAGCACCGCGATTTGATCCTCAAGCCCGAAGTGAACGGCGCGCGCGCGCTCAAAGCGATTTATCCAGCGGCTGTTCTCGTCTTTTTGACGGCGCCTTCGGCGGGTGAGCTTGCACGCCGTCTGGAGCAGCGCAACGCCGACGCACCCGCCGACATCGGTCAGCGGCTGCACATCGCCAAAGAGGAGCAAGACGCTATGGCACAGTTCGAGTATCGAGTTATCAATGACGACATTCGGCAAGCGGTAGCGGACCTTCGTGCCATCCTGGCAGCAGAACGGCTCAAGGTCGCTCGCCTACCTGGTCGAAGCGAAGGCTGACGAAATGATGAGCGGAGCACGAACCTAAAGCATGTGTGGAATTGTTGGATACGTAGGACCGCGAGACGTGGTGGGCGTTCTGCTTGACGGCTTACGCCGGTTGGAGTATCGCGGCTACGATTCGGCCGGCGTCGCCGTGGTCAACGGTGGACGCGTGCTTGGCTCCAAGCGAGTCGGCAAGCTTGCCAATCTCGAGGAACTGCTGGTGACGAGCCCGCTGCACGGATCGGCCGGCATCGGCCATACGCGCTGGGCGACGCACGGGCGACCGTCGGACTCAAACGCCCATCCGCACCTCGACTGCAAGGGCCAGATTGCCGTCATCCACAACGGCATCATTGAGAATCACGCAGCGCTGCGCGCGGATCTCATAAAGAAAGGGCACACCTTCGCGAGCGAGACTGACACTGAAGTCGTCGCACATCTGCTCGAAGAATTTTACCAGGGTGATTTGGTCGCAGCGGTTCGCTCGACGCTCAAGGCTGTCTCCGGCGCTTACGCGCTGGGCGTGCTCTGCGCCGACGCCCCGGATCAGCTCGTCTTCGCGCGCAACGGCGCTTCGCCGCTCATCATCGGGTTGGGCGACGGTGAAACCTTCGTCGCTTCCGACATCCCTGCGATTCTGAACTACACGCGGCGCGAGCTGATCGTGCAGGAAGGCGAAGTTGTCGTCGTCACGCGCGAAGGGGCCACGATCTCCACTTTTAACGGTCAAGCAGTCGATCGCGAAGTCACCAACATCAACTGGGACGTGCGATCGGCTGAAAAAGGCGGCTTCAAACATTTCATGCTCAAAGAAATGTTCGAGCAGCCCAAGGTAGTCAAAGACACCCTGGTTGGCCGGCTGCACGACGACGGCAGCGTCGACCTCAAGGAGCTCGGGCTGTCGGACGAGCGCCTGCGCAGCATCCAGAAGATCTCCATGTTTGCGTGCGGCTCGGCGTACTACGCGGCAGCCTACGGCATGTACCTCATCCGCCAACTCGCCAAGCTCCCGGTCGAGCTTGAATTGGCCTCGGAGTTTCGCTACTCAGACCCTGTGCTCGACCGCAATACGCTTGCGGTTGCCGTGTCGCAGAGTGGCGAAACAGCAGATACGCTCGAGGCGGTGCGCATCGCAAAGGCCGGCGGAGCAACGCTGCTTGCCGTGACCAACGTCGTCGGCTCGGCGCTGGCGCGCGCGGCCGACGCGACGCTCTTCATGCAAGCGGGTCCCGAAATAGGCGTCGCCGCCACCAAGACGTTCACCGCCCAGTGCGTCGACATGGCGCTCTTTGCGATGCACCTTGCGAAAGTTCGCGGCACGGTCAGTGAGGGAACGCTTGACGGCCTCGGCCAAGCGCTGCGCGACTTACCCGCGCTGGTCGATCAGGCGCTCAACGTCAACGATGAGGTGGTGCCGGTTGCACGGCGTATTTCGGGCGCGACGACGATGCTCTATCTAGGAAGGCATGTCAACTTTCCTATTGCGCTCGAAGGCGCGCTCAAACTCAAAGAGATTTCGTACATCCATGCTGAGGGCTACGCCGCAGGCGAGATGAAGCACGGTCCGATCGCGCTGCTCGATGCAAGCGTGCCGGTGGTCGTGCTTGCGACGCGCGGTCCGGTGCAGGAGAAGATCCTCTCCAATATGGCGGAAGCCAAGGCACGCGACAGCCGCATCATCGCCGTTGCTAACCCTCACGATGACGCCGCGATCGAGCAGGCGGACGTTGTTTTCACCGTGCCCGAAACGCATCACCTCATCCAGCCGATTGTCAACGTCGTACCGCTCTATCTGCTGGCCTATCATATCGCCGATCATAAAGGCTGCGACGTTGACCAACCTCGCAACCTCGCCAAGACCGTCACGGTGGAGTAAGCGTGGCAATCGCTGCCCGCGCGGACGGGCGCGCAGATGACGATTTGCGCCCAATCATCATGCGCAGCCAGTATCTTCGCTTCGCCGAGGGTTCTGTGCTGGTCGAGGCCGGTTACACGAAGGTTATCTGTGCGGCCACGATCGAGGACCGCGTTCCGCCATTTCTTAAAGGGCGAGGCAGCGGTTGGGTGACAGCCGAGTATTCGCTCTTACCCCGCTCGACATCGGAGCGCACCCCGCGTGAGGCCGCGCAAGGTCGCATCGGCGGTCGCACGCACGAGATCCAGCGGTTGATCGGCAGAAGTCTACGCTCGGTTGTCGATTTGCAGGCGCTCGGCGAGCATACGGTCACCTTGGACTGCGACGTCATTCAGGCAGACGGCGGCACGCGCACAACGGCGCTCAATGGCGCCTTCGTCGCGATGTGCATTGCGCTGGCGCAAGCGCGTGAGAAAGGCCGCCTGCGCGGTTGGCCGGTCGTGGACTGGCTGGCCGCAACCTCGGTCGGAAGCGTTACTGGCCGGCCGATGCTGGATCTTACCTACGAGGAGGATTCCCGCGCTGATGTCGACATGAACGTGGTTATGACCGGTGACGGACGCTTCGTTGAGGTCCAAGGCACGGCCGAACACACGCCGTTTTCGCGCGCCGACCTGGATCGCTTCCTCGCCCTCGCGCGATCTGGCATCGACCGCATTGGGGAACGGCAGCGCGAAGCATTGGCATCTTTTACCCTCCCAGCGTTTGGCGCCAAGCCGCTGCCCCCGAAGGCGGGCACCCGCGCTTAAATGAATCTTCCAGAGCTGCTCGCGCTTGTCGACGGATTTCGCATCACCGACAAACGGTTGCTGCGTGCCCGCGCTGCGCTCGAGCGCAATGGCGATGAGCGGGCGCAGCACGCCTTCCGTCGTGAAGCCCAGCGCTACTTCGTGTCGCTCGCACGGGAGGCGGAAGCGCACGTGGCCGATGTTGACCGTAGGCTCGACGATATCTATCAGCGTCAGTTCAACCTGAACGCCGAGCGGGCGGTCGCGAAACGCCGTCTCGAAGGTGCCCGCGACGTGCTGCGGGCACTCGATTCCGCATGAACGCGATGTTTAAAGCGTCGACCTATCTGCGAACGCTGCCGCAGCCGTTCCCCATGACGCGCAGGTTCTTCGAGTATGCCGGCGGGCTCACGCTGCTCTTTTTTGACGCCGTCCGCTACATGAGCGTGTTCCGTTTCCGCCCAAGCGAAGTC